>JAWXCP010000145.1:0-21051 GCA_034408685.1 Hyphomicrobium aestuarii
CCCGGCGCCGCTGTTCGGGGACAAGATAGGCGCGCACGGCGCGTGGTTTGAGGCTGCCAGCGATTTCCGTGCTGACGGCATCTGCCGCCTCCGACGCTGTGCCGAGCCACTCGCTCAAACGACCTGCGAGACCTGCCGATGGCTGCGGCGGGACGAATGCATCGAGCCGCACGGACCCCGATGGGTCTAACACGGCCTCGATGTCGAACCCGCCTCGGGCTTCGGCCAGGGGGCCCAGCACGTCGGCGAAACTGCGCGCTTTGACGGCACGATCCGCGTTGGTGATCGATATGCCGCGATAGAGCCAGGTTCGGCCGCCCGGTTGTCTTGGCGGGTCGGTGTCGAGAACCACAAAATCCGCGTCGGCCGACCGGGCGGCTGCGACGAGGTCTGCCAAGGGTACTGCCCGGACCCGCCCGGACGGCGGTTCGATGGTGAGTTCGTCGCCCGCTACGCCTGCCGCAGAAGCCGGGTCGGCCGCTCGTTTGGCTTCGATCCGTGCGACAAGGAGCATCGTTCGGCGTTGGTGCGACGCGATCGCCTCGCTGAGCCGATCGACGTCGGCTGGCATGATTGGCACGCCGCCAGTCCCGGCCGGAGACATGGCAACGGCTTGGGACGACGGGCTGGTTTCGACGGCCGACAGCACATCCAGTCGCCGGCTCGGGATCGGGCGTTTCAGTTGCGCGATGGCTTCGCGAAAGGAGCCAGCATCACTGGCGATCAGCGTGAGAGATTTCGATAATCGCACGGCGAGGCGCGAACCAGGCCGCCGGTCGGCGGAATAAAGGCTGCCATCGACGAGGACCATAAGCGCCTTGAACGCGGGTAAACGCTTCAGGGCGTCCGGACCGGCAAATAGTGAGCTGGTGGTCAACACGGCGGTGACATCGCTCAGGCTCGCAACGGTCCCAGCCGTGGTTTCTGCTCCGGTTGCTGGGAGCAAGATCGTCGCCGCACGGGCCAGTTCGGCTGGGGTGCCCGCCGTGTAGGTCGCGCCATTTGGGGCAGCGAATTCGAAATGGCCCTCGGGTGTCACGTGCACGGCGACGGCTGGCAACTTCGAGGTCCCGGCCAGTTGCCGCGCGAGAACCACCGCGGCCTCGAGGCCAGCATCGGGGGGCGGCGGATCGAGGATCGCCGCGATCCAATCGGCGATTGCGTTGGTCGTCCAATCCGAAGCCGTCGCCAAGGTTGACGGGGACGTTGACGGCGCCGCGACGGCCGGGGGGCATGCTGCGGTCAGCATCATTGT
The DNA here is from genome assembly GCA_034408685.1 of Hyphomicrobium aestuarii. GTDB lineage: Bacteria > Pseudomonadota > Alphaproteobacteria > Rhizobiales > Hyphomicrobiaceae > JANXVY01. The sequence goes on from JAWXCP010000145.1 coordinate 1,256, forward strand.
TGCGACGTGTAGCGCGAGGAACCTCAGCCACATCACCATTGCCCGCTCCCGCCACATCGCCATGCCGTGTTAGCCTATCGCGTGAAAGCCAGGGACGCGTGAAATCCCGGGACGTCAGGCCAGAACACCCGTGCCGCTTCGCTGGTGGCGGCCGGATTGCCCGTCGTCAGGAGCGTCAGCCGGGGATGCGGGTTGCCGGTACCGACCGCTGGCAACGCGCCAAGGTAGCGGGGATGGCGGCCGACATAGTCTTCGAGACTGTCGGCGACGACGGCAGGTTGCGACAGGAAACGCGTGAACGGCGGCAAATGGCGTTGAAACAGATGCTCGACCAAGGGGAAATGCGTGCAACCGAGGATCGCCCGGTGCGGCGGCGCCCCGTTCGTCTGCGCGAGCGCTGCGGCCACGCCGTTCGACACCAGGCGGTCGAGTTCGGCTTCGGGGGCGCCAGCTTCGATCGCGCCTGCCAGCTCTGCGCAGACCTGCTGCACGACCTCGACCTTTGGGCAGCGCTTGCGAATTTCTTCGCGGTAAACACCAGAGGAAACCGTGCGCTGCGTACCGAACACGACGATGAGGTCGGTATTGTATTTTTGCGGATACTGAGGCGCGGTGACCGCCCATGGCGTCTGCGTTGCCGCTTCGACGGTCGGGGCAACGATACCTAGAACGTTGCACTCTCCGCGCCACCGGCTCGCTGGCAGCCACTCTTGCTGCAGCTTTCGCGCGGCAACCGCCGTCGCCGTGTTGCAGCCGAGCAGAGCCAAACGGCAGCCGCGATGGAACAGCGTCTCGACGCCAGCTCGCGTCAGGTCGACAACCTGTTCGGACGGGCGGTTGCCGTATGGAACATTGGCGTGGTCACCAAGGTAGGTGAAGGCGACGCCGGGGAACCGATCCAGCAGTGCGCGCAGGACGGTCAAGCCGCCGAGCCCACTGTCGAAAACGCCGATCATGGTGCCCCTTGTTCTGTCATTTTCAAACTGTGCGGAGCGGCCTGATCGACACTGGCTGCAGCGATGCGATCAACGATTTGCCACGGTCAATGCAAACAAAAAAGGGCGCAGACCGGTTGGCCTGCACCCTTGAATTCAACGTGTCCGATATTTTGTCACACGTTTAGTTACAAACGGTCCGGCACTGCTTGATCGGTCCGATGTAGTTGCAGCGCTCGACGCAGCGTGCCCGATTGCCGTAACGGTAGCCGCGGTATGGAGCTGGCATCGCCACACGGCGGCAATTGGGGCCAACGTGTCGGTGCCAACCTGCCGGCCCAAGCTGCGTGTCCCGGTGGCAACCATGCGCCGATGCGTCAACTGCGAGAAGCGGGAGCGCGAACATGGTCGCAGCGGCTACGAGTAGTGTCTTCATCGTGTTCTTCTCCTAATTTCGGCGATCTGCCGTCGACCCACACCGTGTGGCGTATCAGCGCCTGATGTATCAGAGATGAACCAGCTCGCGTTGGCTGGCCAATCCATTCATTGACACCGTTACTCCGCAGCCTCGGACGCGGCGGTTCCAACTGCTCCGGGCGCCGAGTTGCGCTCGATCGCTTTGAGGCTTTCGAGTGTCGGCATCGAGACTGTCGAATAACCGCAATCGACAAAGTGGACTTCGCCCGTTACGGCGCCAGACAGCGGCGACAAGAGATAGAGCCCGGCGCCGCCGACCTCATCGAGTGTCGGCGTCCGGCGCAACGGTGAATGGTCGCGGTTGTAGTTGAAGATCAGACGCGCGTCGGAGACGCCTGCACCGGCCAGTGTCCGCATCGGACCGGCCGACATGGCGTTGACCCGAATGCCCGATGGGCCGAGGTCAGCGGCGAGATAGCGAACCGAGGCTTCGAGCGCGGCTTTGGCCACGCCCATCACGTTGTACGATGGCACCCAGCGTGTCGCGCCGCCGTAGGTCAACGTCAACAGCGACCCGCCATTCGGCATCAGGTCAGCGGCGCGCTTGGCGACCTCCGTGAACGAGAAACAGGAGATCACCATCGTGTTCACGAAATTCTCGCGGCTGGTGTCGGCATAGCGGCCGCCGAGCTCACGGCGGTCGGAGAATGCCAGCGCATGGACCACGAAATCCAGGCTGCCCCATTTCTGTTTGATTTCGGCGAACACGTTGTCGACGCCGGCGATATCTGTGACGTCGCACGGCACGATGATCTCGGCGCCGACAGATGTTGCCAGTGGTATCGCACGGCGCCCGAAGGCGTCACCTTGATAGGTGAACGCCAGTTGTGCGCCCTGGGCGGACAGCACGCGCGCGATACCCCAGGCGATCGAGCGCTCGTTGGCAACTCCCATGACGAGCCCGCGTTTGCCCGCCATGATTGGGCCTGGCTTGGCAACGTCGAAGTCGGTCATCGTGGCCTCCGTTGGAACGCGTTGGTCGCGTTGGCCCCAGCGCGGGGCGCGTTTACCCCATTGCGGGGCGCAGTCGTCGTGTCAGCTGTAGCGGCGAAAAACCAAAGTCGCATTCGTTCCGCCGAAGCCAAAGCTGTTTGACATCACACAGTTAAGCGTCGCGTTATCGACCCGCTGCCGCACGATCGGAATGTCAGTAAAGGCCGGGTCGAGCTCTTCGATGTTCGCGCTTTCGGCGATGAAACCGTTGTTCATCATCGCGATCGAAAACACCGCTTCCTGGACCCCGATGGCGCCGAGCGAGTGACCGGTCAGCGATTTCGTGCCGGAAATGGGCGGGATATCCGCGCCAAACACCGTGCGAATCGCTTCGATCTCCTTCATGTCGCCGATCGGCGTCGATGTCCCGTGCGGGTTGATGTAGTCGACGCTACAGCCGAGGCCTTTGCCGTCCATGCCCTGTAGGGCCAATTTCATACAGCGTACCGCGCCCTCGCCCGACGGGGCGACCATGTCGAAACCGTCCGAGGTGGCACCGTAACCTGCGACTTCCGCGTAGATATGGGCGCCACGGGCCAGGGCGTGTTCGAGTTCTTCGAGGACGAGGACACCGGCACCGCCAGCGATGACGAAGCCGTCGCGATTGAGATCGAACGGGCGGCTCGCTTTTGTCGGTGCGTCGTTATAGCGCGAACTCATGGCACCCATGCCATCGAACAGCACCGACAGCGTCCAGTCGAGTTCCTCGCAGCCGCCAGCGAATACGATGTCCTGCTTGCCCCATTGGATAAGTTCGGCGCCGTTTCCGATGCAGTGGGCCGACGTCGAGCATGCCGACGAAATGGAGTAGTTGACGCCCTTGATCTGGAAGCTGGTGGCGAGAACCGCAGACGGGCCCGAACACATGCCCTTGGTGACTTCGAACGGTCCGACCTGTTTGGGTGATTTTTGCCGGGCGGTATCGGCCGACCACACGATCGATTTTGTCGAGGGGCCGCCTTGACCCATCACGATACCGGTTCGCTCGTTGGAGACATCAAAGGCCTCGAGCCCGCTGTCGCGGATGGCCTGTTCCATGGCCACATAGTTCCAGGCGACGCCGGCTTCCATGAAGCGCTTCGGCTTGCGGGGTACGGCGGCCTCCCAGTCGAACTGGGGAGCGCCATGCACTTGGCAGCGGAAGCCGAGTTCCGCGTATTTGTCAGCGCGAACAATGCCCGAACGACCCTCGCGAAGTGAGGCGGTTACCTCTTCCACGGAGTTGCCGATCGAGGACACGACGCCCATCCCGGTCACGACCACGCGTCTCATGTCACAGCGATCCCAATTTCAAGTGACCTAGATTTTGCAGGCACTGCTGCGCCCGGCAATGGCGAAGGCGATGTGCTGTGCAGAAGCCTACAACGAGGCGACCTGTCGAACGGCACATGGAGCGGGATGTCAAGCTGCAGCAGCGTCGGGCTTGAGGAGCACGCGTAAGTCTTTTGCGGTGTAGATCACCTCACCATCGGCGATCAGCTGACCATCGGCCTCGGCGAGCTTGAGTTTACGCGCGATCACGCGCTTGACGTCGATGACATACCGCAGGTTTTGAACCGACGGTGTGACCTCTTTCATGAACTTGACTTCGCCGACGCCGGATGCTCGACCCGCTCCGGTCAGTCCAAGCCAGCCGAGATAAAAGCCGGTGAGCTGCCACAACGCATCGAGCCCGAGGCAGCCCGGCATGACGGGATCGCCGTCGAAATGGCAACGGAAGAGCCAGTCCATGTTCGAATTTCCCGAAACTCTGAGTTCGGCTTCGATCCGACCCTTGCCATACTCTCCACCGGTGTCCGAGATCGACGTGATGCGGTCGAACATCAGCATCGGCGGAAGCGGGAGTTGCGCATTGCCCGGCCCGAACAGGCGGCCGTGGCCGCACGCGATAAGGTCGGCATAGTCAAAGCTTGCGCGCCGTTCGGCCATGCGGAATTTCGTCTCCTGTAACGCTTGGCAGTTTGCCAAGCCGCGTTTCGGCTGAAAGCCGGTCCGCGACGCGGTGGCCATCTCACGTGTCTTAACTGACTTCAAATGCGAAAGCGACCGACCGTCAAGCGCTGCGGCCAGTTGCGAGAGCGCGTTATGCACGTTCCGGTTGGAACCGCCGCTGACGGGGCTTAGGACAGGTTCTGGCTTTGGACAGGTTCTTGCGGTCTGATATCGTTTGGCCTATGTCTGATGCCGGTTTGATTATGGTCCAAACATCGGTTAGATCGAGGACGTGCCGAATTTTGCAACTGGAGAAAGACGAAGAGTGTCGAACTCTGACATCGAAACTGGTTGCGACGATGGCGCCTTGCTGGCCGTCAAGCTGCGAGACGCGGGCCTGCGGCCGACGCGGCAGCGGATGATGCTCGCCAAATTGTTGTTTAGCGCAGGCGACCGCCACATCTCGGCCGAGGCCCTCCATACGGAAGTGGTCGCCGCCGGGGAGCACATCTCACTGGCGACGGTCTATAACTCGCTGCATCAGTTCAAGGCGGCAGGCCTCGTGCGCGAATTAATCATCGACAGCGCTCGGGCTTACTTCGACACCAACACGTCGAACCACAATCATTTCTTCGTCGAGAGCGAAGGCAAGCTGTTCGACATTCCAGGCGACAACGTCCAGGTGGACGGGTTGCCTCAGCCGCCTCCTGGCATGCGCGTGTCCCACATCGACGTCGTCGTACGATTGGTGCCCGACACCGATTGACCCAGCGTGCGTGCTGGCATCTGCGCGACTATTTGAACCTCTCGTCACCATAGATGCCCCAAAGGGATTTCTGTGGAAGGTAACCCTTGAAGTCTTCGACCGCGACTTGGCACCACTTGCCGTCGCAAGAAAAGACGCTCGCAATCACGCCGGTCTCGACATCTACCACGGTGCCTGCGGTGTCGTTGTCACTGGCCCTCAGCGCAACGCTGGACGATGCAGCGCCCGGCTTTTGCGGGTCCGATTTCAGAGTTGGCGCCACCAGTGCGGTCCGCCGCCCCGACAGCAGGGATTGGGTCACCCAACCGCTCGCGCCTTCGGCATCGCGTATCTCGCGCCAACCCTCATATTCGCGCAAGACTTCGACGGGGAGGCCAGCGCGCTTGAAAACCCAGGCGATCGGATACTCCATGCCGGGGCCCTTGCGAACGTTAACCCGGTCGGATTTCAGGCTGACGAAGCGCGGAAGCGGGAGCCCGCTGCCCGTTGTGGCCTGTTGCGCGGTCGCCAATTGCGCCAATGCTGGATGAGCCAACGTCACGAACAACGTAACGGCCAACATCACGGAAAACATTGCGGCGGCGATAAACATTGCGGCGGCGGAAAACATTGCGGCGGCGGAAATCAGCACCTTCACTGTGTGGCCAACGGCGGTCGCGATCATCCAACACCCCTTGCTCTAAGCAATCTGCGACCTACTGCTATAATACAGAGTTTGTTTTCGCCGAGGCGTTCGCTAAGACGTTAGTGAGGGACGGTCGCGCTGGCGTCGGATCGGCAATGCAATGCCGATGCGCGTCAGCTGAACCATAAATCCTACTCTTTGTGACTTTAGGATCCGTTCTGCCGGTAATGGTGTGGCACTCGCGTTTGTGCCCGCCGTTTTTGGCCTGAACTGGACAGGCTTCAGACCCGCCACGCCGTCCCGCATCCGATACACGACCTCGAGCCCCGCGCGAAAAAGAAAACATGCCGACACCACCCCGAACGCCGATTGTCGTCGTTACTCGCAAACTGCCTGACGTCGTCGAGACGCGGCTGGCGGAACTGTTCGACGCCAGGCTCAATACAACCGACCAGCCGATGTCCCAGGCTGAATTGATCGAGGCGATGAGGACCGCCGACGTGATCGTGCCGACCGTCACAGACCGGATCGATCGCGCCGTGATCTCTCAGGCGGGACCCAACCTGCGGCTGATCGCGAACTTCGGGACGGGTGTCGACAACATCGACCTCGACACGGCCCGCAACCGCTCGATCATCGTGACAAACACGCCAGGCGTCTTGACCGAGGACACCGCCGATATGGCGATGGCTTTGATATTGTCCGTTCCCCGCCGCCTTGCCGAGGGGGCACGCTATCTCAAGGACCATCCCGATGCGTGGGTTGGATGGTCGCCGACGTGGATGCTCGGTCACCGCATCTACGGCAAAAAGCTCGGCATCATCGGGATGGGTCGCATCGGCCAAGCGGTGGCGCGGCGCGCGCGGGCGTTCGGCCTGCAGATCCACTACCACAACCGGCGCCGTGTCAGCCCCGACATCGAGCGCGAGCTTGAGGCGACATACTGGGATACGCTCGACCAGATGCTGCCGCGCGTCGACATCCTGTCACTCAACTGCCCGCACACTCCGGCGACCTACCATCTGTTGTCAGCGCGGCGGCTGAAGCTGCTGAAACCATCGAGCTACATCGTCAACACGTCACGCGGTGAGGTGATCGACGAGAACGAATTGGTCCGCCTGCTCGAGAGCGGCACGATCGCCGGCGCGGGCCTCGACGTGTTCGAGAAGGAGCCGTTGGTCAACCCGCGGCTGTTGGCAAACCCGCGCGTCGTGGCGCTTCCCCATCTCGGCTCGGCGACAATCGAAGGCCGGGTCGACATGGGCGAGAAGGTGATCATCAACATCAAAGCGTTCGTCGATGGCCACGCGCCACCCGACCGCGTCCACCCGGCGATGTTCTGATCGGTTTCGACCGGGCAGGCCGACCTCAGCCTCAGATCCCAGCGTGGTAAACGCGGCGTTAACCGTTGTGCCGTAGTCTCCTTAGACCACGGTCAATTTGGGGGTTGCCGCCATGGCCACTAAAACGTCGAATCTTGCCGACCTGCTCGACCGATTTACCGGCAGCATCAACGCGCCTGAGACGCAAACGATCGGAGCTTTTGCCGAGACCGTTCAGGCGCTCCATGCTGAGTTTGCTCTGCTTGCGCGCCATTTCGAGGCGGTCGCCGAGCGCGCGATCACGGCCGATCACGACGAGTTCGGGATGGAACACCCGGTCGCGCCGATTCAAAGCGACGACGCGGGCGAGCTCAACGTCTCTGCAGTCGCCAGTCTCGAAGCTTGATCTAATCCGACCCGAGGCGGTCGAGGTGGCGTTCATACGCGGCAGAATTGCGTATGGCGCCAACCTCTATGCCGCTGGCTGTCCTCAGGACGCTGCGCTTCACGAGGCCGCGCGCTTCGGGGACAAGTCGTTCGATCAGCGGCATGACGGCAGCAGCGCTGGCGCGAGCGGCGCCGTCATCGATTTTGAGCGCGAATCCGAGACCAAGGTCCGGCAGCGCGCCGCAATAGACGCCCTCCGCCCCGGTTTTCATATAGACTCGGCCGGGCAGCGCCGACATCACGACGGTATCTGTGCGCCCAGCGCCCGACACCAGTTCCGGCTCGGCCCAACACGCTGCCAGAACGCGCCGGATGGCCTCGCGCCTTGGACCCGTTTGAGCCGAACTATCCGCGATTTGAGCGTAGAGCCGCGCGAGATCGGCCAAAGGCAGCGCAAAAGTCGGAACGGCGCAGCCGTCCATGCCGATCTCCATCGCGGCTGTGGGATATCCAGAGAGGCCCGACAGCGCATCGGCAACCGCCACCTGGACGCCATGGTCGGGTTGCCCATAACCATCGGGGGCTTCACCCCTCGCGATCGCCGCCGCTACGAACCCCAGATGTTTGCCCGAGCACGTGTGGTGCAGCGTCGTCGCGCGCGCTCCAGAGGCTGCCAGGGTGCGCGCAGCCGCGTTGCCCGATGGCGCTGCAGCACCGCAGACGAGGCACGTTGCATCGATGCCGAGCCGTTCGACCATGCGGCCGGCAACTGCGACGTGCCGAGGCGTGCCGGTATGGGATCCGCACGCCAGAGCGATTTCGGCATCGCCGAAGCCGAACTTTTCGCACGCCCCGCTCTCGACCATCGGCAGCGCCTGCACCAGCTTTATCGCCGACCGCGCGAACACTGGATGCGAAACGTCGCCGGCCTCTAACCGCAGCGCGCCATCCGCCGACGCAATGGCCACGGCTCCGCGATGGACGCTCTCGACGAGCCGGCCGCGCGTCACTTCCACGAGGACGGGATTCGCCATGCGAGCGCTTTGAAGTCCGGGACGAGCCAAATTTTTTGCAATGCACGCATAACCCGGTTTGCCGCCCCGTCAACCGGCGCGCTTGAACTCGAGCGGCACCGTGAACAGTTCGCGCGTGCCCAGCGAATCTGGCAGGGGCGGAAACACCGCGCGGTCGATCATGTCGAGCGCTTGTTTATCAAGGCTCGCATTTCCCGAACTGCGCACGATCTGGCGCGACAGCAGCTTGCCTGACCGGTCGAGTTCGAATTCGAGCGTCACGGTGCCGAACGTTTTGAAAGCACCGACACGGACTTTCCCGAGCGCTTTGTTCAAGACGCCCGCGTACTTGTCGCGCGCCTTGGCCCGGCCGCCATCCTGCGCCGCACCTGAACTTTTCTCGGCAAACAGCTCGGCTTGGGCGGCTTGTTCAATGGTGGCGACCTCGACCGGCACGACGGGTTCGAGCGGCGGTGGTGGCGGCGGCTCTTCGGCGACCTTGGCGACTTCGACGGGGCTCTCGGTTGCGGTGACGACATTCGATAATTCAGGCTCGACGGGCGGCTCGACGTCCGGTGGAGGCGTCGGGGCGGCGACCAGCGGGGCGACCTCGGCCACTTCGACGCGCTCGGCGGCGTCGCCGTAGCTGACGCCTTCGATTGCGATCCCCTGCTCGACCTTGAAGCTGTCCGACCCGCTGCCCTCGTCATACGCCGTCGCTGACGGCCTTGCCGGATCGAACGTGAGAATGACCGGCGCAAACACGGACAGGTGTGCGGCGAGCGAAACGAGCACGGTAATGGAGAGCAGGCGGCTCACGGCGGCGCTCTCCTGATCAGCGGGACGGGGTGGCGGCCGGCGTGGACATCGGGGCAGCGGCGGCTCCAGACGCAGGCGCGTCCCGGGGGGCGCCGGCTGGCTGGGCGAGCAGGGAGACCCGCCCGTAGCCGGCTTCGCCGACCTTGCCCAGGACGTCCATCACCTCGCCGTAAGCCTGCATTTTATCGGCTCGCACGTAGACGACCGTATCGCCCTCGGCGGCGCGGATCGCCCTCAACCGTTCGACCATTTGAGGGCGCGGGATGAACTCGTCGCGGACTTGCAGCGTGCCAGCTGGCGTCAAGGTCACGACCATCGGTTTTTGCGTCTGGCCGAGTTTGACTGCCGACGTCTTTGGCAGGTCAACCGGCACACCAGCGACCATCAGCGGGGCTGCGACCATGAAAATGATCAGCAGCACGAGCATCACATCGACCATCGGCGTGATGTTGATGTCGGTTACCGGGCGATAGGCGCCATCATCGTCATCGTCGCCATACGATGGACCAGAGCCGAGCTGAGCGCCCATTATTTGGCCCCGCCTTTGATGGCCCGGATCTTGTCGGCATCGACGCGCGACAGCCACTTGGCCATAGTGCCGATCGGTTTGGCGATGCGTTCGCTGGCCTTGGCAAGCTGGGTCGAGATCACGTTGTAGGCGATCACTGCCGGGATTGCGGCGAACAGGCCCAGTGCGGTGACGAACAGAGCTTCGGCGATACCAGGGGCGACGACGGCGAGGCTCGTGTCTTTCGAGATCGCGATCGCCGAGAATGAATGCATGATGCCCCAGACCGTGCCTAGAAGGCCGACGAACGGCGTCGTCGAGCCCACCGTCGCGAGGAACGGCAGGCCGTTTTCGAAGCGCCGGAGTTCGCCTTTCAATGCGATGCGCATCGCGCGCTCAAGCCGGGCACGAATGTCGGTCCGCGTTTCTCCGGGGCTTGCGCCATCGGTCAACTCGTGGACGGCGGCCTTGGCGATCGCCGCGCCGACCGTGCGGTTCTCCGAAGCGGGCAAGCGGCCGTCGGCAGCGCTCTCTTCGATGCTGCGCGCATCCAACGAAAGGCGCCGCAACCGGATCAGTTTTTCAAGAACGATCGCCCAGGTCATCACTGAAGCCAGAACCAGGATCAATGCGATCGCCTGGACGACAGGGTCGGCATTCTTGATCATGCCGATGAACGACATGTCTGGGACGGCACCTGGAACTGCAACCGCAAGCAAACCTGGGGCCACGCCGATACTCCTCAAATGGCGAAAACGTTGTATTAAGCGCGTCGATGCCTGAGCTAGGTCAGCGCGCGGTCTTTGAACGGATGGAAAGCCATCAGCTTAGCGATACCCTCGAACTTGCGGCAGGTCATCTTGTCGTCAACGGGGCCGGCGCCACCGAGGTGAACGCCATCGTCGACACACAATCGGCGATCGGCCCACTGTCGGCCTTGCAGTCGATCACGTCGTTGACGAGCACGCTGGCGACACGATCGCAGGTCATCCCCTCGAGGTCGAACAATTTGACCGTCTTCTTGGACGGCTTCAACGGCGCGAGATCGACCGCGATGCGTTTGCCGATGACACCATCGGGCTGGAACAGCACGAGATCAAGCTTCACAGACTGATAGGCGACGGTGCCTGGATTGTTGATGACGACGTAGGCGCGGCATCCCTTGTCGAAGGTCTCGAGTTTGTTGAGTTCGATCGCGAGGCGCGGCGGGGCTTGTGGCGACCCCGCTGTGCCGGCTGTTTGGGCATGCGCGGGAATGCTGCCAACTACGATCAATGGGCATGCGGCTGCCATGAGCAAGGCCGTTGCCGCGCGCAGCGAGGCCGGACTAGAACCGGTTGGTGTGCCGGTCATCAAGGTATTCTGCAGGGACTTCCGCAAGGACTTTGTAACGCGACGTTTTTCGACCGATTTCAATAGAAGTTCCTCGCCGCCGGTAAAGCCTCGGCGCGCACCCACGCCCACCTTGGCGCACGGCGCACGAACGCCCAAGTGGCCGGGAGATCACACCACGCGACCGCAATGGTCAAGGCGCGCATCTCAGGAAACTTTAAACCTTGCGTGCAGCAACTCACACAAACCGCTACAGCCAGGTCATCTGGCCGTCGCGGATCACGATGATGCGGTCTTGCGGGACCGGAAGGCGCGGCACCTCGCTGCGATCGGTGCCAAGCACCAGGTGGCGCAGGGCTCGGCTGACGCCGCCATGGCTCACGGCGATGGTATCGCGTGTGATAGAGTTGATCCAAGCGCCGACACGGCCGGACAGGTCTTGATAGCTTTCCCCGCCGCGCGGCTGCCAGTTCCAGGTGTCGGCAGCCCGCAGGGCCACGCCTTCGGGATCGACGTGCGGCAGATCGGACAGGAGTTGGCCCTCCCAATGGCCGTAACTCATCTCGCGCAACCGGTCGTCGAACTGGACGCCGTCCATACCAAGCCCCATCGCGCGGCGGATAATCCGCATGGTCTCATGCGTGCGCTGAAGGGGGCTTGCGACAAAGTCGAGGGCGGTCAGGTCTTCGATTGCGGCTTTGAGCGTCTCGCCATTGCGGAGTGCCTGCTGGCGCCCCCGGTCGTTTAGCGGAATATCGTGCTGGCCCTGGTAGCGCTGTTGCGCATTCCAGTCGGTTTCGCCGTGGCGAATGAAATAGAGTGTCAGGCCCGGCCGCATCGTTTGCCCTCGCCGTCCGCATTGTGCGTCGTCACGATTTATCTATCGTGGCGCGGCCATGGCTTGCCTGCGTCATGTTGGCAGGACATGCCAACGCGGGCAGCGGCGGGTCAGTCCTCGGCGCGGACGACGTTGATGTCGGGGGCGTCTTCGTTCTTCATGCCCTGGACATGGTAGCCGCTGTCGACATGATGAATTTCGCCGGTGACGCCGCGCGACAGGTCAGACAGCAGATAGAGGCCAGCGCCACCGACGTCTTCGATCGTCACCGTCCGGCGCAGCGGCGAGTTATATTCGTTCCATTTCAAGATGTAGCGGAAATCAGAGATGCCTGACGCCGCAAGCGTTTTGATCGGGCCGGCCGAAATGGCGTTGACGCGAATGTTGCCTTTGCCCAGGTCCGCGGCGAGATAACGGACGGACGCTTCCAGTGCCGCCTTCGCCACGCCCATGACGTTATAGTGCGGCATGACTTTTTCCGCACCGTAGTAGGTCAGCGTCAGCAGCGATCCGCCGCTTGTCATCAGTGGCTCGGCCCGTTTGGCCAGCGCGGTGAAGGAATAGCAGGAGATCAGCAGAGACTGCGTGAAGTTCTTCTCGCTGGTGTCGACGTACCGGCCGTCGAGTTCTGCCTTGTCGGCATAGGCGATGGCGTGGACCAGGAAGTCGAGGCGTCCCCACCTCGCGGCGATATCTGCAAACACGGCGTCCATCGACGCGGTGTCGGTTACGTCGCACGGCAGCACGATGTCGGAGCCGAGTTCTTCGGCCAGAGGAACAACGCGCTTCTTCAGGGCATCACCCTGGTAGGTCAGCGCGATTTCGGCGCCTTGCATGCGGCACGCTTTGGCAATGCCCCAGGCAATCGAGCGATTATTGGCAACGCCGAGGATCAGGCCACGCTTACCTGCCATCAGCGTGCCCGTCGCTGCGCCCGCGCCGTCTGCTATCGTCATCGCCGTGCGTCTCCCGAATATGACCCCCGCTGCCGACGTGGCCGCCCGGGGCGTTTGCCTACGACGAGACGCGCTCGTCACAGCAAAAGCGCCCTTTGGACCTGCACGCTATGATGGCGGCGATGTCCGGGATACAAGCGGTTCCCGTCGGGAGGGGATGAACTGCCCGCACTCTACACAATGCGGTGTCGCGGTCTAGCGGGACGAGTGGTGCAGTGGGACGGGTGGTAGAGCTGGGACGACGTGGCTCAAGGGCCAAGCGTTAGGGCCTGGCGTCATCGCCTGCTCAGCCTTCCAGACGCCATTGCCCGCTCGGCAGGCGGCACGCGACGCCCTCGGCGGTCTTGGAGCGTGTTCCCGACGCCAGTGTGACCTGGAGCACCCGGCAGACCTCACCTGTCGCCGTCTTGAACGACGACTGCGGCTGAACCACGCCTGAGATCCGGCCGTTGTGGCGGTGCCAGACATAACTTGCGCCGTCGCCAACCTCGCTCAACGCGAATTGAACGCTCTCGAGGGCCGCGTATTGGTCGGTTTCGTCGAGTGACAGCCGCTTTACGGGGGCGGCATCGGGCATGGGGTTCGGCCCGAAATTGGGTTTGTGATCTGGCGTCGTGTCTGCCGTGATTCGTGGCTGCTGGGCCCATGGCTGCTGGGTTGGGACGATTGTCCGGCTTTGGGCAAAATCCCGCGTGGTCAGTTCGCGGTACGGACTTTGCGCCACTTGGGGGCGCTGGACCGGTTGGGGGCGCTGGACCGGTTGGGGCGACTTCGCTACGGATTGCCGTTGTTTCGGCTGGGCGCGCGGATTTTTGACAGCGGGCGCTTTATCTTGCGCAGCTGCGATGCCGGGCATGATCACAACCGCGGCGGCGCACACGAAGGCGGTCATCATGACGGCCGCGACGGGAAACAAAGACTGCTCACGCATTGGACAAACTCGGACATCACACGGGACAAACGCCAGCCCGAGACATCAGGCTGCGTCTCCACCGTGGCGGATTAGGGTTAAGGACGTGTTACTCTGCGCACGTGTTCGCGATGCACAGGTTCGCGATGCACGTGTTACGAACGGACGCATTATGCGCCGTGGAGGGGTTACGCCCTGCTTCGGCGCAACGTGCCAGAACAAAGGGACGCTCCGATGGCAGAGCTTGTAGCCACACCCGACTATCCGGCGCCGGATTTTTTCGGAGAGCCGGACCCGTTCGCGCTGTTTGCGGCCTGGTTCGAAGAAGCGTCTGCGGTTGAAATCAACGATCCCAACGCCATGGCGCTGGCGACCGTCGACCCATCGGGCCTGCCGAACGTGCGCGTCGTGCTGCTAAAGGGCTTGGACGGGCCTGGCGTCGCCAGCGATGCGCGCGGGTTCGTTTTCTATACCAACACGGAAAGCGCCAAGGGCCGCGAACTGCTCGGCGGCGGCAAAGCCGCGCTCAATTTCCACTGGAAAAGCTTGCGGCGGCAGGTTCGCATCCGTGGCGCGGTTGCAACCGTGCCGGATGCGGAAGCCGATGCGTATTTTGCCACGCGCCCGCGCGGCAGTCAGATCGGGGCTTGGGCCTCGCAGCAGTCGCGCGACCTCGATGCCCGCGCGACACTCGAAGCCGAAATTGCGCGGCTTGAGGCGGCCTATCCGCCAGAAACGGCGATTCCGCGCCCACCGCACTGGACCGGGTTCCGGCTGATGCCAGCCGAGATCGAGTTCTGGTGCGAGCGCCGCTACCGCCTGCACGACCGGTCGGTTTTCACCCGCATTGCGGCGGGCGAGCCATGGTCACGGAACCGGCTTTACCCGTAACGTTTGCTGGCGGCACATCGTGGTCATCCGGGCCGCTTCGTTGCCTGATAGCCGACACTCTCGAGCCTTTTTCACGACAGCATGTAACCCGACAGCATGTATCCGACCCTCACCCTACGTTTGAAACCGACACCGGCCATTGCCCGGTGGACCACGCGTGCGGCGCTGTTTGCGCTGTCGCTGACGCTGGTTGCGCTGATCGCCCACCGGTTCGGCACAATGCCGACCTTGACCGCGTTCAATCTCATCATTGTTTCTATTCTGACGGCTGCGCTGACGCTGCTGCTCGCGGTCATCTCGAGCGTCATCATCTGGCGACAGGGGCGGACCGGTGCGGGCAGGGCGGCGTTCGGCTTTCTCGTCGCTGGCGGTCTGATTTGCTGGCCGGTCGCGTTTCTGCCGACGTTCAATTCGTTGCCTCGGCTCAACGATGTGACGACCGATACAGCCTCGCCGCCGAAGTTCATCGAACTCGCCAAGGAACGCAGGCCCGGCATGAACGCCGTCGCCTATCCGGCACGGTTTGCAGCGCTTCAGGCGGCGAACTATCCCGACCTCAAGCCGATGACGATCGAGCGGCCGGTCGATGATGCCTTCGAGATCGTGCGCGATGCGTTGTCCCGCCAGAAGCTGACGATCGTCAGCGAGAAGGCGCCCGAGGGACGGACCAGCAAATCAGGCCTCATCGAGGCGGTCGACCGGACGCTGATCTTCGGGTTTTATGACGACGTGGCGATCCGCGTCGATGGCGATGGCACGCGCTCGCGCATCGATCTGCGCTCGGCGTCCCGCTTTGGCCTGCACGATCTTGGCCGTAATGCCGAACGCACGCGCCGGCTGATGCGCGAGATCGTCGCGCGGCTGGAGGCTACCGTGTCAACCGTGGCAGGTGAACGCTTTCAGCGCGGGCGTTTGATCACGAAGAAAGCGCTAGAGGCTGTTCAGAAGTCACGGGCCCAGCGGAAGTCGCAAGACCCTTCTCGATCAGGAGCTCCGCGTGAGCCTGGATCGAGAGGACAGCCGCCGGCCAGATAGCCGGATCGAGGCCCGCGTAGACGATCGCGGCGATTTCCCTTGGCGTGCGGGCTCCCGACCGGAGCGCATCGACGACGGCCTGCTCGCGCATCTGCCGGTGGATCAGATAGGTGCGCGCGGTGCGGCGGCCATCGTCGATCCCCGCGCCATGGCCCGGCAGATAGCGGGTTTCGGGGCGGGCCAGCACGGCCTCGAGCGACGCGAGATAGCGTCCCATGTGGCCTTCCGGCGGGGCGATCACCGACGTACTCCAGCCCATGACATGGTCGCCGGAGAACAGAATATCCGTGCCGGTCAGCGCGAAACACAGGTGGTCGGGCGCATGGCCCGGCGTGTGGATGGCTTCGAACGTCGCGTCGCCAGCGACGATGGAATCGCTGCCGGTCAACGCCTGATCGATTGGAACCGCGAGGTCGACAAAGTCGCCACCTGAGGGAGAGTTCGTGCGGTCGCCGCGTTGGCGTGCATCGTCCGGGTCGCGCGGCAGGGCGAATACGGCGGCCCCCGTCGCCCGTTTCAACCGGGAGATGCCATCGCCATGGTCGCGGTGGGCGTGGGTCAGCAGGATGTGCGTGATCGGCCGACCCGCTGCGGCGCTGACAATCGCGTCAATATGCCCAGCGTCGTCCGGACCCGGGTCGACCACCGCAAGCCGCTCCCGGCCAACCAACCACGTGTTGGTGCCGTCACCGGTAAACCGCCCAGCGTTCGGGGCCAAGATGCGAGTGATGGGTGGTTTTGACGGCGTGCTGCGAGGGTCGCTCACAAGTCCTCCAGTTGTCAGGCTCGACACGGATCGGGCACCCAATCGGTTCACCGATCTCGGTAGCGCTTGCCCGGCCAGCGCACGTCGGATATTAGCTAGACCAGACTAACCTGGAGCGATCAATGATCACCGTCAATATGCTGGAGGCCAAGTCGAACCTGTCGCGTTTGGTCGAAGCCGTCGAGAGCGGGGCTGAACGCGAAATTGTCATTGCCCGCAACGGCAAACCAGCTGCGAGATTGGTGCCGATCAGAGTACGGCCGACCGGCCCCCGGATTGGTGCCGCCAAGATCCGTTGGGCTGAAGCTTCGATCGAAACGCCCATGCCCGACCCGGTCCTGGAGGCCGAAGCAGCCGACCTTTTCAATGCGTTGTCCGAGCGAAGTGACACAACTTGAACGTCCTGCTCGACACGCATATCGCGCTCTGGGCGGTGGAGGACAATTCGCGCCTGTCGAGAGCCGCGCGAGATGTCATCCTCGACCCTACGGTCGACCTGTTTGTCGGCATTGTCAGCCTGTGGGAGATTGCGATCAAACATGCGCTTCAGCGCGGGACTGAAGCGATGCCGATGTCAGCTGCCGACGCGCTTCAGTATTTTCAGATTGCTGGTTTTGACATTTTACCGGTGACCACCAGCCACATTGTGACGCTGGAGGAACTGCCCCGACACCACGACGACCCGTTCGATCGGATGTTGGTGGCGATGGCGCTGAGCGAGCCCTACCGGCTCTTGACCCACCATAAGCGCCTCGGCGCTTACGGAAATACCGTGATGGTCGTTTAACCAAAGGTCGCCATCACCCACGGCTGAGACCCTTGGCCTCTAGTTCGGCGAGGTATTTCGACCAGCGTGCGTCGTGTTCCTGGCCGAGTTGGGCGATGTAGGGCCAAGCAAAAAGCCCCGTGTCGTGGCCGTCGTCGAACGCGATGCGCACGGCGTAATTACCGACCGGACGCAATTCGCGGATCTTGACCGTGCGCTTTTTGGGCACCGTAACGCGCTGTTCGGGCGAATGGCCCTGCACCTCGGCCGACGGGCTCATCACGCGCAAATACTCAGCCGACAGCTTGAACGTCTCGCCGCCGTCGAATGCCGCCGTCAGCACATCGCCGGCCGAGTTGACGGTGAGCGTCGGTGGCGCTTCGCCCTTGCCCGCGCCGGCGGTTATCCCCGCCCAGACCTTGGCGGCGATCTCGCGGTAGATTTCGGCGTGATGGCTATCTGGCAATGTCGCCGTGATCGGCTGGCCCGAATCCGACCGCACGCGCACGTCGATGTGGAGCGGTACTGCGCCGAGGAACGGCACGTCGAGTTTGGCTGCCTCGTTTTCCGCGCCGCCGTGGCCGAAGATGTCGGAGCGCTCGCCGCACTTGGGGCAGCAGAAATAGCTCATGTTCTCGACGATGCCGAGCACAGGAATTTGCACCTGGCGGAACATGTTGAGACCCTTGCGCGCGTCGATCAGGGCCAAGTCCTGCGGCGTCGAGACGATGACCGCGCCGGACAACGGCACCTGCTGGGCCATGGTCAGTTGCACGTCGCCGGTGCCGGGCGGCATGTCGATGACCAGCACGTCGAGCCCGCCGTCGCCTTCGTCCCACGCGACATCGCGCAGCATCTGGTTGAGCGCCTGGACGATCATCGGCCCGCGCCACACGATCGGCGTGGCCTCATCGACCATGAAGCCCATCGACATGACCTTGAGGCCATAGCCGCGCATCGGTTTGAGCGTCTTGCCGCCAGCGACCACCTCGGGCTTGCCCGACAGGCCGAGCAGGCGCGGCTGGGACGGGCCGTAGATGTCGGCGTCCATGATGCCGACCTTGAGGCCGAGCGCCTTGAGGCCGAGCGCGAGGTTGGTCGCGGTTGTCGATTTGCCGACGCCGCCTTTGCCCGAGGCAACGGCGACGAGGTGTTTGACGCCCACGACCGCGTTTGATCGCGCTCCTGCGGCGGCACGGGAGGCTGGAGCGGCGGGGGCGGAGGCCGCCGGGCCGTGGTTGTGACCGTGACTGTGCCCGGGGGCGTGCTGGTGGCCAGCGTCGGCGGCTTTGCCAGGCGCGGCATCGGCCGTCAGCACGCAGGTTACGCCCGATACGCCCTCGATCTCGGACACGAGCTTTTCGGCCGCTTGCCGCAATGGCTCGAGTTCGCGGGCGCGGGCTGCCGGTACCGTGATCGAGAAATAGACCCGCGCGTCCTTGATCAACACTTCCGAGACCAAGCCGAGGTCAACAATATTGCCCTCAAGGTCGGGGCCCTTGATCCGCCGCAACTTGTCGAGGACGGTTTGCTTGGTGAGGGGTTGCGTGGTGGCGGTATCTGTCGGCTCGGCGGGCATCGGAACTCCGGGAAAAGGCGCAAGGCTGGCCAGCTCGCGCCGGTCACCGACAAGGATGTGGCTCGCCAAGCCCGCAATGTCTAGCGGGCCGCGATGTGTGAGCTATAAAGGACGGCTTTATCGGGGTTTAAACCCCTCGACACGGTCGCGCATCAGATTCGGGTCACGGCGTTCGTGGAGGACGGCCAAGATATAGACCGTTCGGCTACCGGCAGGAACAAGACAACGTATGGAAAACGGCGGATCGGCACACAACGCGTGCCCCGATACCACCCACGGTGCCGGGTTGGCGCATTACCAATCCGGATAATTGCAATACCAACTTCGTCGACAAACCGGGTTCCGAGGTCAGCTTTTCTCGTACCAGTCGTAAGCCGCCTTTATGTCGGCTTCAGCTTCGGGCTGGACGATGACCCTCGACGTCACGTTTTTCCGACGATCCGACGTCGAACCTCGTCCCACGGTGAGCCGACGGACTGCCCGCCTTCCAAAGTACGAAGCCGCTCGTCGATCACCGGCTTGTGCCAATCCGGCACTGGCAACTCCTCGGCCGATCGTTCAAGCGATGCCCACACGTCCTCGATCAGCTGCAGCCGTTCTTCGACGGTCAGCGCTTCGATATCCCGGCTGGTCAAAGGCTTGTTCATAAGCAGGACATATCACGCTGTGACTACCAGACAAAGAGCGCCGCTGTCGGCTTGCGACACGGTCATGCTTGCGTACTCACAGCGCGCGATAGGATGTTACCAACGCCTCTGAGAGGCAGCGGACGGGTCGCGGTTAGCGATCCGTCGGCGGAGAGGGGCGGCGGCACACTCCGGCGGGAGCCGCGGCAGGACGTGCGCTCCGGCAGGACTCGCGGCTGGACCCGTGCAGGACTCGTGGCTGCCCCTCACCCTCGACCGCAATCTCGCGTTCGCTCGATGCGGTCTCTGCCCTCTCCCCG
>JAWXCP010000146.1:0-8886 GCA_034408685.1 Hyphomicrobium aestuarii
CACGCGCAGTTCGGCGCCCGTGGTGGCGTCCCAGATCCGCACAGTTTTTTCAAATGACCCCGTCACGACGCGCGCGCCGTCGGCCGACAGCGCGACGCTCATGACAACATTCGAGTGGCCCTTGAGCACGCGCACCTCAGTTCCGGTGGCGGCGTCCCAGATCCGCATGGTGTTGTCGTAAGACCCCGTCACGACGCGCGCGCCGTCGGCCGACATCGCGACGCTTGTGACACCACCCGCGTGGCCCTTGAACACGCGCACCTCAGTTCCGGTGGCGGCGTCCCAGATCCGTGCGGTGTTGTCGCCAGACCCCGTCACGACGCGCGCGCCGTCGGCCGACAGCGCGACGCTCGTGACACTTTTCGTGTGGCCCTTAAGCACGCGCAGTTCGGCGCCGGTGGCGGCGTCCCAGATCCGCGCGGTGTTGTCCTCAGACCCCGTCACGACGCGCGCGCCGTCGGCCGACAGCGCGACGCTGTTTACACCACCGGTGTAATCACCCGTGTGGCCATTGAGCACGCGCAGTTCGGCACCAGTGGCGGCGTCCCAGATCCGCGCGGTGTTGTCGTCAGACCCCGTAACGACGCGCGCGCCGTCGGCCGACAGCGCGACGCTCGTGACCCCTCCCGTGTGGCCCTTCAGCATGCGCCGTTCGGCGCCGGTGGCGGCGTCCCAGATGCGCGCGGTGTTGTCGCCAGACCCCGTCACGACGCGCGCGCCGTCGGCCGACAGCGCGACGCTGCTGACAAACTCCGTGTGGCCCTTAAGCACGCGCAGTTCGGCGCCGGTGGCGGCGTCCCAGATCCGCGCGGTGTTGTCCCATGACCCCGTCACGACGCGCGCGCCGTCGGCCGACAGCGCGACGCTCCAGACAATCCCCGTGTGGCCCTTAAGCACGCGCAGTTCGGTGCCGGTGGCCGCGTCCCAGATCCGCGCGGTGTTGTCCGCAGACCCCGTCACGATGCGCGCGCCGTCGGCCGACAGCGCGACGCTCGTGACTGCCCCCGTGTGGCCCGCCAAAATCTTTCGCTCGCGAATCTCCGCCATCGCGCGCTCTAGCGCCGAAACGGCGCCGATCCATTCGGGGCGCGGATCGAGAAACGGGTCCGGGTTGTTCGGCAAAGCCTGGATCGCGGCGAGCAACCCGAGCGTCGGGTCGTTGTCGCGCTCGGTCAATTGTTTCGAAGCGTCACTGAGGTACTTCGATTGGCTCAGTAACGCCTCTTTTGTTGTTTCCTTGGCCGCAGCTTCCGAGATTTGGGCTCGATCAAGCGATGCCAACGCCTGTTCACGCTGCAACAACGCGAACCCCGCCAGACCGATAGCGAACAGTGCGGCGGCCAAACTTCCCCCAACCCACCACCTCTGCCGCCGAGTTGCCGCCTGCCGGCTCGCCAACAGCAGGTCCATCACCTCCTGCGCGGGCGCGGGGGCTTTAGCTGGACGGCGGTCCTTCCAACGTTCGGCGTCGGCTAGTTCGCCGCGAGAGAGTAGCCGCCCCGAGGCGCGGTTGTTCGCTAGCCAGACAGCCGCTCGGTCCTGCCAGCGTGTTGCTTGCTTGAGCCACGCGTGATCGGTTTCCAACACGGCCTCTAGCGTGTCGAGATCGCGGGCGAGGTCGAACACGCGATCAGGCGGCAGGATGTGGATCTCGCCGAGCTGCCGAGGCAATTCCGCTGGGTTAACGAGGCCGACCATCAGTGGCACCAGCCGCTTGTTGCGCCGCGCCACCTCGTCGAGTTCCCAGTTCACCCAGTGCGACTTGATCGAGGCCTCGCTGACGAGCCAGATCACCGTGTCGGAGAGGCGGATGAACTCGGCGAGCTCCGCCTGCCACTTCTCGCCGAACGGCAGATCGCGCGTGTCGATGGTGACGTCGAAGCCGCGCGCGGTGAGCGCCGCGACAATCGTATCCGCGGCGTTGGCGTCCTGCCGCGAGTAGGAGATGAAGATCTTTAGCCGGTCGTTGCCGGCCGCCTTGCCCGACTGAGCCACACCCCGTGCCATTAAAAAACGCTCCTCGCAGCGCCGTGAAAATATTTTGTTACCGTAATGCAGGTCCGGCTCGCTGTGAACGGGCTAATTCCCTACGACGAGCTTGGGCGCGACAGGCGAGCAAAATGTCCGCAGCTAAAATAAACAACTGGAACACGCGCGACAACGGCAGGCGATCGCGCAACACCTTGACCTTGGTCAGCGTGTCGTACAGGCCCGTAACGAGCCCCCAGGTCGGATTGCGGACAGCGCCCTGGTCGGTGCGGATGATCGCAAGCGGCGTAAACGCGGCGCTGCGCCGTACCCGTTGCCATAACCCGGCGCGCAGGAACGACGATTTGCCAGCTCCCGACGGCGCCTGGATGATGAGTGCCTTGCCAGTGACCGACGCGCGAAGTTCGTCGAGCGCCTTCAAGCCGTCGCGGATGTCGATGGCGCGGCCGCAAAAGATTGCTTCGTCGCCCTCCTGCATCGGGCGCAGGCCCGGAAATGGCCCCTCGTCTTTGGGCGTCCAGGAAAAGCTGTCGGGCGCGATGCCGAGGTCACGCAGCGTCGCGCCGATGCTTTCGACCTGCCGCCGGTTCAACGCCACCGACCCGCGCGTGTTGTCTTTCGGCGAGACGTAGTCGAAGCCCTCTACAGGCTGCTGATCGAGCGCCTCGACTTGGCGAGCCTTGGCCCGCTCAGGCAGCGCCTGCAGCAGGCGCGGGTCGTTGATGGTGAGCCCTTTCAGGGTAACGGTGATGATCTGCCCCTTGGCCGCGCGCAATTCGCGGTAGCAGAACGAGCGGATGTCGATCGAAGCTTCGGAGGCGAGGAACAACATCGCCTCAGCCGCCTCGGCCTCGGAAAGAAGCGTCGTCTCCCACTCCTTGCCGGCGCTGAGATGACCCTTGTCGACAAACACGTCCTTCTCCGCCCAGCCCTGCTGTTCGAGCAGCCACTGGCGGATCGCGAAGGCGTAGGCCTGCTCTTCGCTTTTGTAAGAAATGAATAAACGCGCCACGCCGGCCCCCAAAAAATCGCACACGCAAGCGGATCGACTAAATTTACGTGACCATAGCGCAGGCGAACGGAGCGGGGAAGTTCAGCGAGTGTCAACTGGAGTTGCAGCGGAAATCGTCAGTCGTGGGGCATGCGCGTGTTCGCATATGCGCTTTGTTTAGCGATTTTAGCCCGCGAGGCCTCGCTGTGGGTGCAGCGTTCGGCGAGCGCGATGCCATCGCGCAAGAAACTCCCCGACATGTCCTCGCCGCTCGAGCCGTCGTGTGCTCGGCCAGTCGTGCGCTCAGCCTTCCTATAGGTTGAGCGCGGGCAGCAGCGTGTGTCTCTGAGCACCCAGCATGAGCCACGTGCCCTTCGCCGAAAGGTTGGTTGCGGTGCTCGAGCGGAATGGAAAATCACGGCCGTTAATGGCAGCCATTAACCCCAAGCCGAAGTAGCGGAAGTGGTGCGTGCAAACAACGATGCTGCAACTTGCCGGGAATTTTCATTGAGCCGAGTGCGTAGTCGGAGGCGATGCAGGCGGCCAGCGCCGCTGCCGACAAATCGAGGGCGCAAAACAAACTTGCAAAGAAATGCACAACCGTTTCGGTTTTTGTATGCTACATCGGCCTCTGCGGAACTTTCGCTTGGCCGGATGCCGGTCTTCGCTCCCGTGGACGACGCATCCCTCTGCCCACAGAAGCGATAGCTTAGAACGCGGCGTGAGCGTGTCCCTGTGGTGCGACGCTCAATCAATGGAACGAGCCACGCGGAAGCCAAGCGTATCTCGCGAATGGCTGGCCGGGAACCGATTCCGGGATGTAACCTGCAACGCCGCAAGCCCGCTGCGCCACGATCCCCCGCGCGCGACGCGGTTCAAGCACGGCCGCGCCCCAACTCCAGATGCGCCGTCCGCTGACGCCACAGCAGGCCGATCGGACCAGCAATCAGCGACCCATTCCCATACGTTGCCATGCATGTCATGGAGGCCGAACTTATTGGCCCGATAGCGTCCCACCGGGGCGGCTTCTCGCCCGACCCCGTCTTTGCAACGCTGGTTGGTGTAGGGCAGCAATCCCACGGTTTGGTCGGCACCGTTGGCATGGAGACAGATATCGCGGGCCACGTTCGTCGCCTCGCCGCCCGCACTTGGTGTTTCGGTCTTCGTTTCGACGGCCGCTTTCACGAAACTATAATCGCCGTCGCTACCGGCCCGCGCGGCATACTCCCATTCGGCCTCCGTTGGCAGCCGGTAGACGGGCTTTTCGGTATGTGCGCTCTCTGTGTTGAGCCAAGTCACTTAGTTCTGTGCGTCTTGCCAGGACACGCCCGTGACGGGCCGCCCGTCCAGGTAGGGCTTTTTGGCATCGGTCCGGCGCTTGCCCAAACATCCTTCAGGCTTGCACTGATATGCATCCCACTCGCGGTTCGTGACCTCGAATTTTCCCAGTGCGAATTTCTTGATCGATAGCGGAGCGGAAGGCGGAATGACAGTGACTTCCGGACAGTAAGTACATTCGATGATCGCGTCTCTCGGATTGAGGGTACCCTTGATCTTCACCGGACTGTTCTGCGTGACGTACTTCTGCGGATCCGAGGATCCCCCGTCGAGCGTGCGGCGCCGCCGCAACTGATCGTAATAGGCAGGGGTCTGTGAATGTTCATACTTCTGCGCGGTTTCATAGACGTCGAGCTTCACGCGCCGTGCAATCTCCGAGACGGGCATATTGCGGTCATTCAACTGTTCGAGCAGCGCTTCGGCGAAGGCTGAGTTCGTTTCGCCCCGCCCTTTGTCGAGCGCCTTCTGTCCGAAGCCAGCCGAATACAGAATGAACAACTCCGTCGAGGGCATATCCGCGCCCGCAAGACCGACCGAGGCCGCGTCGATGGTTTCACGGTCGAACTCGAACGGGTTCGATCGGCAGGCATCGATGATGAAGATACCGACGATGCCCTCGACCGCGGACTGCCGCTCGCGTAGCCGATCGAGCATACTCTGAAAGTCCAGCGACGACGTGGTCATCAAGCCGGTCTTGCTGGCCTCCGAAGGCCTTCGTGTGTCCTGCACATGGAAATACGACCGGCCCTTGAGTTCGATCCCGTGTCCGGCAAAGTAGAACACGATTGTATCTTGCGCTTTCAAGTTCGCCACCAACTCGCGCCATTTTTCCTCGATGGCCGCCTTGCTGGCTGCCTTCTCAGTACTCAACATGACGTGAACGTCAGCCTTGTTGAAACCCCGTGAGCTGCCTTGGTCGTAGGCGTGCCTGTCCAGCAGACGCGCTTTGAATTCGTTGGCGTCGTTTTCGGAGTTGCCGAGCGCTTCAATGTTCGCGTCTTCGTAGTCCTTGACGGCAACCACAAGCGCGAAGGACTTCCCGTAGCCCTCGGTTGCTACTGCTGGCAGGACGGGCCCGGCAAACGCCAAGGCAAAACTCAACAGGCAGCAAACATCACGGATCGACATGCAACACCTCAACATGCGGACGGCCTGGACGGTACGATAAAGACACATAGATGCACGGCAGGAGCGAAAACCGCGGTCCTGCGGCTGCCCGGCCGATTTCTTCGTGATAGGCGTACAGCGAAGAATACTCGCGCCAATTCCGGGCGCGATGCGCATATTTTTGGACGAGGTGTGACATGCGTGCCGACGCGATGGATGCTCCGACCGCCGAGGAAGCTGCCCTCATCGCGCGAGCGATCGCGATCGTAGGGCATAATCCAGCGACCGGTAGAAATCAAATCATGCACGCCGAGGATGTCGAGGCCTGGCACGTCGAGCCGCTTCGACAGCACGACGGCAGCGCACCCTTGATCGAACGACTGAAAGACGCCGAAGTAAAAAACGCCTTCAAAATTTACGATGACAACGACAAAGCCGCTTTAACCGCTCAAGCCTACTACAGACGGCTTTGGCGACTCAATATCTGGCCGCTGATCGTCGCGGTCACGCTGGCGCTGTTCCTCGTCATCGTGCCGACGGAGAAACTGGCCGCTTTTATCGTGTCTTTCTGGATCGACCCCGCGAAGGATCGCGATGCGGTAGTCGCCTGGGACTTGCGGTTCCGCCAAGTGTTGCCTTGGATCATTTTCAGCGCTCTTTTCGCGTCGCCCTTGCTGGTCTGGATCTACCGCCTTATCCGGCGCAAAGGGTCGACCGAAGTCGCTTACACGAATTGGCAGACGTCGCGCGGCAACGCCGAACAGATGCGTCGCGAAATATTCCGCCGTCTGTTCGAGACGCCAGCCCGTCCGCCCCCATCCGCCGACGTCGGCACGAAGTCGCAATTTGCTTGGTCGCTACTGTTGCGGCTGGAGTATTTCCGGCGCTGGCAGGTCGAGGTGCAGCGCGCCTATTACAAACGTGAAATCGGCAAATGCGAGGGTACTGTCAAACGGCGCAGGTTTTTGGCGAAGGCAGGCTACATACTCCAGATCCTGGTCGGCCTCACGCTCATCGCCAGCGCCCTCGCCTCTGGCGATGAGCAGCATGTCAGTTGGCTGCCAGCCGAATTAGCTGCCCAGATTCGGACCTTCGCCGAAGCGGATAGACTGGATAACTGGTTAATTGTCTTGGCGCTGGTGGTGTCCGGATTTGCTGCGGCGTTCTACCTCGCGGAAGCGCTGAGCGATTCCGTCCGGACGAGCGCGCGCTACAAGAATGTAATCAAAAACTTCGATACACTGCTCGCGACACCGAATGAGCCCGCGACTGAAAAGCAGAAGTTATCCTATCTCGAAGCGGCGCGTCTGGCTGCCGTCCGCGGCGACGCTGCGGGTGTCACGTTCTATATCGACCGCGTCCACGGCATAATGTCACTCGAGCAGAACGATTGGGTCCAACTCGGCCAACTCGAACAGGGCATATCGACCAAATACGACCCTACGGATCAGTCCTCGACGATCTCATAGCCCTCGTCGAACGTTTCCTTCGCGTTTCCGTAGACATCTTTGCCGTTGCGCAGGATGTACCCGGTGGTGCCGGTCTGCCGTTCGCCCCACGGCGCTACAATGTCGAAGCCGCCCGGCACAGCGAGTGCGTCGACGACCCCTTTCGGCCGGAAGCGCGTGCCAAGACCTCCCGTCTCGCCGGGCATCGCCTCGTAGAGCTGTTCGAATCTGTCTGCCTTGATGACGTATTCATTCATGTTACCGGCGTTGTCCATTAACGGCACGCAGTTCCGGTCGAGGCTCGTGACAATCCAGTCGCCGGGAAGCGCCGTGTTGGTGGTCTCCTCCCCCCGCCATCGTGTGGAAATGACCTGCTCGGCATTGACGCGCCGGCCGGCGACGGGCGCCATTTTCCGGGCTTTGACGGGTCGCCTCGCCAGCGCTGTTGCAACAGCATCGAAATCGCTTGATTGCAATTGTTCGCTCGCCACGAGGCGGGGCCGGCGGCTCCAGAACAGACCGTTATGTTCGATCCTGAACTTCCCCATGGCGTTCTCCTGGATGCGAAGTGGTGGTCCGCCGACCGCACTGCCTACTGAAATCTTAGGCTAGCCGATAACCACCCGATCGCATATGCAATATCGGCTATGCTCGGCTCTTATTGTCGGCCGATGGAACAGCACTGGTTTGTCGACTTTGTGGGGGCTTGAGTCATGCGTGTTGTGGTCCAGCTGTCGATTGTCGTGACGTCTCTCGCGATACTGAGCGGTGTGGTCGGTGCGCAGGAAACGAGTTCCGGACCGCTGGCAACTGAACCGCCAGCGCCAGAAGAGTTCGTCTTCGAAGGCCTGCCGCCCGAGATCGCACGCAAGATCGCGATACAGCGAGCCGATCTGGAGCGCAGGAACCTGGCCGGGAACCGGGCGACCCGGGGCCTCGCATCGACGGCGTTCGTCTGGCCGCAGACCATGCCGCGCATCAACGTCTGCTTCATTGGCGGCGACCTCGCGCTCCGGCGCAGGGTGGTCGAGGTCGCTATGGAATGGAAAACCAACACCGGCGCCCCGCTCGATTTCGGAGACGATCCGAGTGCGCCGCGCACCTGCGATCCTAAAGCCGACGGCCAGCACATCCGCGTCGGCTTCAAACGTGACGGAACGGCGTGGTCCGCTATCGGCCGCCAGAGCATGACGACGTATTTCCCCCGCGATGGCGCATCGATGAATCTCGGTTTCGGTCCCGGATTTCCCGCCGACAAGGTCCGGCGTACCATCCTCCACGAGTTCGGCCATGCCCTGGGCCTCGAGCACGAGCATCAGAGCCCCGAGAAGGAATGCATCAACGAGTTCGATCGCGCTCGGTTGTTGGAGTTTTTGAAGCCTAAAGGCTGGACCCAAGACGACGTTGAACTCCAGCTCGGTCTGCTCGACAAACAAGGCGTCATCGTCAGCCCGCCGTTCGATATCGACAGCATCATGATCTACGGCTTCCCCGCGAAGTACTATAAGAAAGGCGATGGCAGCCATTGCTACGCCGTCGAACGCAATCTTCTATCGGACGGTGACAAGCAACTGATCGCCAAACTGTACCCGGCCGATAACGCCGCCAAGACGGCAATGATCGAGGCGCGCGCGACCTACATGAGACAAGCGGCGATGCCGAATGTGCTGACGCGGGGCAGCCGGGGCGGTGCGGCGGGCGAGACCGACGACCTGCTTCTCGATTTGATCGACGAGCTAGCTGTCGCTCCGGCCAAGCCCTGAAGCGCGGTATCGTCCGGACCCGTCGTTTGATGTGAGACGCTTGATACCCGAAAGTCACGCAGCGCCCCGCCGTGACTACCCTTTCGTTATTTTACTTGTTCAGTAACCGCTGCTGGAACATGAATGTGTCTCCATAAGGTCTGCCCTTGCACGTGCATGCCTCTCCCCTTAGTTCCGGCGCAGTCAGCGGGTATGTGATCTCCAACAAGGAGATAGCCCATGACGCAGTTGCTGCCGGACGATCTGTGGC
>JAWXCP010000147.1:0-5310 GCA_034408685.1 Hyphomicrobium aestuarii
AGAAAGCCAGTTTTGATGGCACGTTCCTGGGCTTCGAGGTCGCCGACATCGATGTCATTCACTACCATGACATGCTGCCGCCCAAGGCTGCCGGCAGCCGCGCGCCGACCCGCAACCGGGCTCCGGCCTGAATTTCTGCGGCGCGCGTTTCGCGGCGCGGGTTTTGCATCAACTTGGGCCAAGCCGCAACTTGCCGCTCGGATCCCATGAACCAGACGACAACCCGCCTCGTGAAGGCCGCACTCGGGGCGGCCCATATAACCGGTGCCGACCGTTTGCTCGCGCCATATGCGCGCGGACGTGGCGTCATTTTCATGCTGCATCACGTGCGCCCGGAGCCGCCAGCTGCGTTCGAGCCAAACCGGATTTTAAAAGTCACGCCGGCGTTTCTCGAAGCGGTCATCGGCGAAGTCCGGGCGTCCGGTTTCGAGACAGTGTCGCTTGATGAAGCAGCCCAGCGTCTCGCGCGTCCAGCAGGGCAGGAACGGCGAGATGAGCCGCCTTTCGCCTGCTTCACCCTCGATGATGGCTATCGCGACAATCTCGAACACGCCTATCCGGTATTTGCCCGCAACAACGTGCCGTTCGCGGTCTACATCGCGACAGACTATGCCGACGGCGCAGGCGACCTGTGGTGGCTGACGCTGGAGCGCGTGGTCGCAGAGGCCGACGAGATCGCGGTGTCCATGGATGGCGCGGTACAGCGGTTCCAAGCCGCGACGGTCGAGGAAAAGTACGCCGCGTTCGGTCGGATCTACTGGTGGCTGCGGACGCTTCCCGAGTTTCGCGCGCGTGACGTGGTCGCCGATCTGGCCCGATCGATCGGCTATGACGCCAGCAGGCAGTGCGCTTCGCTGGTCATGTCGTGGGATGAAGTCCGCAACCTGGCGGCCAATCCGCTCGTGACGATTGGCGCCCATACGCGGCGCCATCTCGCGCTCGCCAAGTTGTCGTCAAGCGAAGCCATGGCAGAAATCAAGGGGAGCATCGCCCGCGTAACCCAAGAGCTTGGCGTTCCGTGCCGGCATTTCAGCTACCCTTACGGTTGCGCAGCGAGTGCTGGCGAGCGGGAGTTCATGTTGGTTCGAGAGGCCGGCGCGGTGACGGCGACGACAACTCGCAAGGGGTTCATCCTCTCCCGGCATGCCGACAGGATGACGGCTTTGCCGCGCGTATCGCTCAACGGTGATTACCAGGACATGCGCTACGTGCGCGTCATGCTGTCAGGAGCCCCGTTCGCGCTACTGCAGGCGATGGGCCGTTCCTGACGGGGCTCAAGGCGGTCGCGATCAGCTGGTCTTTGGTTCTTGCTGCATCCACCAGACGATATAGGCGGCGACAGGCACCCAAAGCAGGCCAGCGATCGCGTGGTAGACCAGCGACGCGACCCAGCCGACCGTGTTGACGCCCATGACAATGGCAACCGCCATGGCCAGCAAAACGTAAACCACGAGGAAGGCGAACAGAACTACCGTCCCGATAAGTTTGCGGGTGCTGAGGGTCATGTCGAACTGGTCCTTGTTCGTCGGAAAACGTTTATCGGGCTCGTTGATCGGGCATCGTCTATCGGAAACGTGCATAGGGCAGTCGGTGGCGCTACAACATCCCGGCGTGGGCTTCGGGCCCGATGTGAGAGGCCCGCATACTGACCACATCGGCCGCATTGATATCGGCGTCTTGTGTCCCCTACTTTACGGGCAAAATCATCCGCAGGATCAAGCACGCTGGCGCCGCAGGTCCGCGCTGCCGATCCAGCCCACAGTTCACGGACACGGAGCCTCGATCATGGCCCTTTCGATGCCGAGCGCTCAGCGCCACGGTCGCGCAACTGGAAGCGCACCGCCACCCACGGCGACAGCCAATTTGATCGCTGCTGGTCACGTCGGCGACCGACTGGTGCAAGGCTGGCTGATATTTGCCGCCGTTATTGTTTTCGCGATGATCATCGTCGGCGGGGCAACGCGGCTGACCGACAGCGGCCTGTCGATTACCGAGTGGCAGCCGATCCTCGGCATCATCCCGCCCCTGTCGGCGGCCGACTGGGACATCGCGCTGCAGAAATACCGATCGACGCTACAATACAAGGCCGTCAACAAGGGCATGACCATGGACGCGTTTCAGGTCATCTTTTGGTGGGAGTGGGCACACCGGATGCTCGGCCGGTTTCTCGGCTTGGTGTTAGCGCTACCGTTGCTCGTCATGTGGATGTCGGGGCGGATCGGCTCGGGGCTTGCGCTCAAGGTGTTCGGCGTTGGGCTGTTGGTCGGCGTCCAAGGCGGCATCGGCTGGTATATGGTGCAATCGGGTCTGGTTAACCGCATCGACGTGAGCCAGTACCGGCTCGCGCTCCATCTTTCGATGGCATTCGTGATTCTCGCCTGCCTCGTGAAACTCGTGCTGGCGCTCTCGCCGCCGCGCACGGAGCCTCGATTGTCGACGTTGACGGCCGGTCATGCTTGGTGGGCTGTGATCGTCGCCGCGCTGGTGTTCTCGCAGGTCGCGATCGGCGGGTTCGTGGCTGGCCTCAAGGCCGGTCGCGCCTACAACACATGGCCGACGATGGACGGTCAGTGGATCCCGGATGGTCTATTCTTGATGTCACCGTGGTGGGTCAACCTGGGTGAAAACATCACAATGGTCCAGTTCAACCACCGGACGACGGCCTACATTCTCGTCGCGTTGGCGATCTGGCACGCGTGGCGGATGGTCCGTACGGCCGACGAGGAGTGGGTGTCGCGAACGGCCGTGATGCTCGCGCTCGGGCTGGTCGCGCAAATGGTGCTGGGGATCTACACGGTGCTCTATGCCGTGCCGATCGGGCTCGGCATCGCCCACCAAGGCTTCGCCGCTATCGTCTTTGCCGTCGCGATCTGGCATGTGCACGAGGTCACACGCGCCCGATTAAGCGCGTAACTGGCAAGCGCGTAACTGGCGCTCTTCGTCCGATCGGGGCACCTCATGCCGCAAACTTCGCGCACCTACCTTCGCCCGATGGGGATGATCCCGGCCGCCGCCGCCGGCGCGGCCGAGACCGAGGCATAAAACGTCCTCGGCCTGCCGCTGTCGAACACCGGCTTGATGTTTACCGCCGTCGAGGTCGCCCAGCGGTCGGGATCGCGCGTCGATCGACGGACCATGACGGTGTCCGAAGTATTCCAGCGCGAATGGCCCGACCCTGTCGAACTCGCCGATGTCGTCGAGCGGTTGACCACGCCGCGCGGGCGTTTCGCGGGCCTCGATCTGACGCGGCCGCGGATCATGGGCATTGTCAACGTGACACCTGACAGCTTCTCCGATGGCGGACAGCACGCGAGTGTCGAGCGAGCCGTCGCGCACGCGATGGCGTTGGTGGCGGCCGGCGCCGACATCATCGACATCGGCGGAGAATCGACACGACCAGGGTCGGATGCGGTGGCCGTGGATGAGGAACTCGCGCGCATCGTACCGGTGATTCGCGCCCTGCGCGAGAAGACCGACGCCGTGATCTCGATCGATACGCGCAAGGCCGAGGTGATGAAACAGGCCGCGCGCGCTGGTGCGGACATCTTGAACGACGTATCGGCCCTGACCCACGACCCGGCAGCCTTAGAGACGGCCGAACGGCTCGGCTTGCCGGTGATCTTGATGCACGCGCAAGGCGACCCGAAAACGATGAACGACGATCCCCAGTACGGCGATCTCGTTCTCGACGTCTACGACTTCCTGGCCAGCCGAATTGCGGCCTGCGAGGCGTCAGGCATTCCGCGCACGAAACTCTGTGTCGATCCAGGCATCGGCTTTGGTAAGCACCTCAAGCACAATGTCGCGATGATGGCGTCGCTGTCGATCCTGCACGGCCTGGGCGTGCCGGTACTTCTCGGGGCATCGCGCAAGAAGATGATCGGCCAGTTGTGCGACGTGCCCGACCCGAAAAACCGCGTGCCGGGGTCGCTGGCGACGGTGCTCGTGGCGGCCGAACAGGGCGTGCAAATCATGCGCGTCCATGATGTCGCCGAGACCGCCCAGGCGCTGGCCGTGTGGCAGGCGTCGTCGCTTGGCTTGGAGCCGAGAACGATCACGGTAGGAGCATGATGCCATGGTGGAATTCGATCACGTAACGCCTGTGTTGCGCATTTTCGACGTGACCAAGGCCCGCGAGTTCTACGTCGGCTTCCTCGGCTTCAAGATCGACTTCGAGCACCGGTTCGGCGACGGGTTTCCGCTCTACATGGGTGTCTCGCGATCGGATTGCCGCTTGCACCTGTCCGAGCATCACGGCGACTCTTGTCCCGGAGCTTTGGTCAGGATCGCCACGCGAGACATCGACCGATTGCAGTCGGAACTGTTGGGCAAGAATTACACCCACGCCAAGCCGGGCCGCCCCGAGGCAACCCCTTGGGGGACGCGAGAGGTCTCGGTCAGCGATCCGTTCGGCAACCGTCTCGTATTTTTCGAAGTGGTTGGTGATGCGTGATGGTCGGTCGGCTCGTCGTGCTGTCCCGAAGCCCCCTTGCCCGACGCACACAAGCGCGGCCAATATCGCACCATGGCGATCTGTGATTCGCGACAGTCAGTGATCAGTACTCCCCGACCGCGCCCGACATTCGAGTTGGAGGCAGCCGAGATGGCGCTCGGTCGCGCGCCGGTAGCTGGTGTCGATGAAGCTGGCCGGGGACCTTGGGCTGGACCGGTCGTGGCGGCCGCCGTGATCCTCGATCCAGACGCTATTCCATCTGGCCTCAACGATAGCAAGGCGATGACGTCCGAGGCTCGCCAAGCTGCGTTCGACGTGATCATGGCGACCTCGCGGGTCGGGGTTGGTATTGGCGACGTTGCCCGGATCGATCGCGACAACATTCTTGCCGCCACGATGTGGGCCATGTCAGAAGCCGTCCTTGCGCTCGCATTGACGCCGGGCCTTATCCTCATCGACGGCAACCGACTGCCGGCATCGACGTGCCCCGCACGGGCGATCGTCAAGGGTGATGCGAAATGCCTGTCGATCGCGGCGGCTTCGATTATCGCCAAGGTCACGCGCGACCGGATCATGGTTGCGCTGGCCCGCGATCATCCAGGCTATGGCTTCGAACGGCACAAGGGGTATGGCGTGCCGGACCACCAGAAGGCGCTGGCCGCGTTGGGTGTGACGCCCCACCATCGGCGTTCGTTCCGGCCGGTTCAACTGGCGCTAAAACTGGGAGACAGGATCTAGCGCGGCGGGCTCTAGCGGGGCGGGCTCTAGCGGGGCGGGCGGCGGCGGACGAACGTCTCGACAGGCGCTTGTGCTCCCGATGCCGGGACTGCACCCGCGGCTCCGGCCGCACCTGGCCT
>JAWXCP010000148.1:0-2537 GCA_034408685.1 Hyphomicrobium aestuarii
GGCTATTGCGGGTGACGAGTTCTCACTGTACCTATTCGAAGGCATCCGTCCAACGAAGAACTACGAGGCACTTCATCTGAGAGGCTGTGAAAAAATCCCTGCAGTGCCTGATATCAATTCGCGCGGACGATATAGTGTCAGTCACATATATTGAAATGTGACCAGGCATGAAGCGGAAAACGCAGGAGCTTTTTGGCGAACAGGCAGGTGAACCCGGCGCAGTGCCGTGTCCGAAACGGGCACCGATACCTGCGGCGATGGCGCGGGTCTTGATGCCCAACCGGCGGCAGATGGAATTTCGGCCGAGCGACTTGGAGTCGCTGCTTGCGGAAGGTCATCGAGCGCGAATCGTCTGGGGTTACGTGGAAAGACAAGACCTGTCGGCGTTGTATGAGTCCATCAAGTCGCGGGACGGGGGTGCTGGGCGTGCGGCGATTGCCCCCGAAATTCTCTTTGCCCTGTGGCTTTATGCCACGCTGGAAAGCGTCGGCAGCGCACGGGCCATCGCCCGCTTCAGCCAAGAACATGACGCTTACCGCTGGATATGTGGCGGCGTCCAAGTCAATTACCACACGGTGGCTGACTTCCGGGTGGAACACGGAGAAGCCCTGGATGAACTGCTGACGGTCAACCTAGCCGGCCTGATGGCCTCGGGGGTTCTCAAGCTCAAGCGAGGTGCGCAAGACGGCATGCGGGTGCGCGCCAGTGCGGGTGCCGGATCCTTCCGGCGAGAAGACAAGCTCAAGGGCTATCTGGAAGCCGCGCAACAAGAAGTCGCGCGACTCAAGCGCCAGATCGAGGACGACCCCAGCGGGGAATCCCGTCGTCGGCAAGCGGCCCAGGCGCGTGCTGCGCGGGAGCGTGAGCAGCGCATTGCAGCGGCGCTCGCCCGGCTACCGGAATTGGCCGCGATCAAGAAGCGACAGGGCAAGAAGGCGGAAGACGCCCGCGCTTCGATGACCGACGCCGAGGCGACGGTCATGAAGATGGGCGATGGGGGCTTCCGACCGGCGTACAACGTTCAGTTTGGCACCGACACGGAAAGCCAGATCATTATTGGCGTTGATGTCGTCACCACGGGAAGCGACCAGGGGCAGATGTCACCGATGGTCGATCAAGTCATTGAGCGCTGCGGCAAAGCGCCCGACGAGTGGTTGGTCGACGGCGGCTATCCTGGCCACGACGAAATCGACAGCGTGTCACCGCACACCACGGTGTACGCCCCGGTGCCCAAGCCAAAGGCCAAGAACACGGAAGCAACGTCGGCGGCAGACAACGACAACGTGGACGCGGACGAGGTCACGGTGGCCAAGGTTGCCGATCCGTACGAACCCAAACCCGGCGACAGCGTGGCCGTCGCTGCCTGGCGGCAACGCATGTCCACGGACGAAGCCAAATCGATTTACAAAGAGCGGGCCGCCACCGCCGAATGTGTCAATGCCCAAGCGCGCAATCGCGGACTGACGCGACTGAGCGTACGCGGATTGGCCAAAACAAAGTCGGTCGCCCTGCTCTTTGCGCTAGCGCACAATCTGATGCGCATGGCAACGCTTGCACCGGAATTTGTCGGGATAGGGACAGGTACGTCCACGCTTCAAGAAATGGCGAGCTAAACCGTGAAATCGCAAAGAAATTGCGTCTTTGGCGGAGATTTGGTAACCAAACTATGCATTTAGCCTATCGCTCCAGGCATTTCGCTTTTCGCGCACAAGAGCGTCTCAGAACTCTTGTCTTGCGATTAATTCACAGCCTCTGAGGGCTCATTTGGTCTCCGCGAACCGACCCGGAACGACTCTTGACCTCCATGATCCCTATCCCTCCACACGGAAGGCGGACGGCGAAATCAATTCCGTGGATGCTATCGTATTTTGCCTCAATCACCTCGGAATTCGGCCAGCGACGCAGCAACTCCTCACGGCAGGCTTTCTCGAGTTCGTCCCCCACTTTGTGCCAATTCATGGTCACTCTTTCGATTTGACTCGTACGAAACGCCACGCTGAGCAGCACTAAACTCTGTGCTCAACTAGCCGATTCGGTAGATCAACTGTTTATGCTTGGCGGCAAATCCCACCAAAGGCTCCGTAAGAATCGACATGAATCAAAATAGCGAATCTTAGGGCTGTGGTCAGTATGTCACTTACAGAAATTTAGTGGACAAACACATATGACTGAGAATTTCTGTCAATTCTCGAAGCCGTCGCCTCCGCATTTCATTTTATCTTTCATACTCACTGCCGCGAACCCCCGTAAACACAGGAGGTTGTATCAAAGGCGGTGTTGACGCAAACGGAGAGCAGAGAGCACTTTGAGGGTAAAAA
Source organism: Hyphomicrobium aestuarii (assembly GCA_034408685.1). Taxonomy (GTDB): domain Bacteria; phylum Pseudomonadota; class Alphaproteobacteria; order Rhizobiales; family Hyphomicrobiaceae; genus JANXVY01. The sequence continues at coordinate 2,319 of JAWXCP010000148.1, forward strand.
TCACCAAAATCGGTGTTTTCGAACCGCCGGCCACCTTCGCACAAAACGCAGGAAGCCCGCCAATACAGGGGTTGCGGGCAGGTACAAAAAAGGCCAGAGCAACGTCTGGCCTGGGTCAAATGGTGGGCGGTACTGGGATCGAACCAGTGGCTTCCACCGTGTGAAGGTGGCACTCTACCGCTGAGTTAACCGCCCACGAAAGAGGCGCGCATTTAACCA
>JAWXCP010000149.1:0-3432 GCA_034408685.1 Hyphomicrobium aestuarii
CGCCACAGATCGTCCGGCAGCAACTGCGTCATGGGCTATCTCCTTGTTGGAGATCACATACCCGCTGACTGCGCCGGAACTAAGGGGAGAGGCATGCACCCGGCCCCCAGCCCACGCCCGCGCGAACGGTGAAGCTGTTATCAGTCGGCATGTATTCAAGAACCTTGCAGAACTCCGACGGCATGCCCTCGGCAACCAACTCGACCGTTCTGGTCAAAAGCTTGTCCATGTTGCCGCCCTGAAGGGCAAGAACCCCGAGGTCGGAAAGGATTTCTTGTTGCCGGATGCGCCGGTCGAGCGACCGCCTCGTGATGTCGGGCGCGTTGCCATCCGGTGTCGGCTCGACAACCGGGGTCATACTTCCGTCGCTGGTGCTCATTGAGCAGCCTTCAATGCGTGAGTGTTGGGCCGGTGGCGGATTTTAGGCACTCCGCCCAGGTCGTGGTGGCAGTGTCGTCTGTAAGCGACGAAATCAATGCAAACTACTCTCGCGCCTGATCATGCTTGATTTCCAACGGGTAGCCGCTCTGAACTCAACTAGCAACTTTTTCCATTTCCAGGCTGCCTGAACCGCATTTGCCGGACAAACCACATCCGCGCCGACGAAATCCGTGATCCACCGCCGGATCATCCAGCGGCATGTAAGCACCGTTAACATGCGAGCGGGGCGGGCCAGAGACGTGCCATAACCAAAGACGTATTCGTTTGGCTGACCATCATTACCAGCGCCTTGATGGTTCCGGTCGTACTGGCCTGGATGCTCGGTGACCGCATGTTCCAGGGCGTCACAATCTGGATCAAACCGCTGAAGTTCCTAGCCTCGGCGGCCGCTCTGTTCGCCACGATGGCCTTCGCGTAAACCTTCGCGTCCAACGAACCACCGGCCTCGCCATCGCTCATTGCGCTGGCGAATACGCTCGGCCTCTTGGAACATGCGAAATTGGCTACATCTCGCTTCACGCCGCCCGCGCGGAGGGCTCGCATTATAACGCGACGTGTTCGGTTAGGGTCCTCCGCGGAAGTCGCGATCCTCGATGGTGGCGTTTGAGCAGCCAAGCCCACCGGATCGTTAATCCGAAACCAGTGGCAGTCCCGCGCAGGCTTGGATGGCAGACAAGCTCGTTTGTCGAGCAACGGTGACGTCCTAAGGCGCGCCGAATAGAACCTTGAGGCGGGCAGCAAAATTGGGCGCAGCCCAGAGATCACAAAGCAGCCGACGCCATTCTCCCAAAGCAATTTCAAACGGATTGTTGCTTGGAAAGCGGTCTTTCAGACCAAAGCGCAACGGCTCGCCGGCAGGCGCTTGGGCAAACGTTCCAAACATCCAGTCGAACACGATCAGCGTTGAGCCGTAGTTTTTGTCGAGGCATGTTTCGTTCGAGGCGTGATGCACCCGGTGATGAGTTGGGGTGTTCAAAACCCATTCAAGCGGTCCAAACCGCACGTCATAAGCGGTGTGCAGAAAGAACTGGTAGAGCAGGCCTAAAGATACCATCAGACCAATGGCTACCGGGTGAAACCCGATCAACGCCAGCGGGAGGAAGAAAACGAAAGCGCCGGTTAATTGGCCAGTCCATCCCAGCCGGATGGCAGCCGACAGATTGAAATGCGTTGCCGAGTGGTGGACTGCGTGAGTTGCCCACAGCCAGCGCACGCGGTGAGACGCGCGATGGAACCAATAGTAGGAAAACTCGACGCCAACGAATAACGCCAGTAAACTCCAGGCGTTGTCGAGTGGAATATCAAACAAGCGATTTTGGTAAAGCCAGAGGAACGGGACCGCCACTAGTCCACTGGTTAGAACCCGAGAGACGACATCGCCAAAGGCAACACCGACCGAAGCTGCGGTCTCGTTAAGCTCATGGTGGTCATGATGTCGCGATAGCCGGGAATAGATTATTTCGGCAGCGATAAAGACAAGCGTCAACAAGAGGAACGCGCCGATCAGTCGACCGTTAGGCGCAGCCATCGCAACTTGGTTTGAGATCTCGATCATGGGCAGCCCCTCTTGCCAATCGCTCAGCGTCCCAACGCGGCTTTGGCCGTCAGAATGGCATCGCGACACACCTGCGAAACGCCGTCTTGGTTTGCAGCTAAGCAGCGCAAAATCCGGCCACCACCAGGGACGACGCTCGGGCAGAGTTTGGTGACGTCGCTCCGGCAAGCGGCGATGGCTGACTGCACAGCAGGATTGTTGACTTCAGGCGGCAAACCTTGGGCCTGAACTCCGCTGGAAAACAGGCTTGCGATATATGCAAACGCCAGGACGTTAGTGCGTAAAGTCATGATCGATGTCCGGTTGTGGTCATGAATGATTGAGCTGTAACGTTTCAAGAAGCGACGTTGGGACCGATTGGCCGGCGGACGCCGCCGCCGACCTTGCTTCTGTTCACGTCATAAGGCGCCGCTTAACGGCTGAAGCTGCGCGACCGAGTTGCCGAGCGTCCACCCGAACCGGTGTAGGTTGCGGTGCCGCTGCATGAGCCGCCAGAACACGACGTTTGGCCGTTGCGGGACACCGAGTTGCCGCGCGGTCCTTTGGCTGTTTGACTTGAACTGCAGTATCCGCCTGAACACGAACCAGAGCCACTGCTGCTGGCCGTTCGGCCGCCAGGTCCCGTCGTCGTCGAAGAGCGGCTATAGGCGTCCGCGCTGGTGGCGCTGGCCGTCATCAAAATTGCAACGGCTAAAGGGGCAATAACGCTTTTCATGGGTGAACTCCTGTTTCAAAGCGACGCCATCGTTAGCGTCTGACTAGGAGATTGGAGCTGGGAGTTTGCCTGGATGTTTCGCGCAACCAGGCGAATGTAACATTTTGTATCCAAGCAGCTTACCAACTTGCTCGTAACGATCGCCGCGATAATGTGCGGCCATGGATCCGCGCCCGCGCATACTCATCATCGAGGATGACCCCGAAATCCGCACGCTCTTGCGCGATTACCTGACCAAGCAGGATTTCCGCGTCGACACAGGCGATGGCGGCGTAGCACTGGACCGTTTCCGCTCGACCACGGGCGAACCTGATCTGATTGTGCTTGATCTCATGTTGCCGGGCGAAGACGGGCTTTCGATCTGCCGCCGTGTGCGGGCAGCCTCTCGTGTGCCCATCTTGATGCTCACGGCTAAAGGCGACGACATCGACCGCATTGTTGGCCTTGAAATGGGTGCCGACGACTACTTGCCAAAGCCCTTCAATCCGCGTGAACTTGTCGCCCGCATTCGCGCCATTCTGCGCCGCAACGAACCGCCGACAGTGGCGGCCTCTAAGCTCGCCGTGGCCGACCTGATCATCGATCTCGATGCGCGCAGCGTTTCTCGCAATGGACGCCCACTCGACATGCCTCTCCCCTTAGTTCCGGCGCAGTCAGCGGGTATGTGATCTCCAACAAGGAGATAGCCCATGACGCAGTTGCTGCCGGACGATCTGTGGCG
>JAWXCP010000150.1:0-6097 GCA_034408685.1 Hyphomicrobium aestuarii
ACCAATAGCTGGCTCGCCATCACGCTCGATGAAGGGGGATCGGGCGATGCCACAGATCGTTGAAACGACCGTCTATCGCCTCGACGAGCTTTCCACCGAGGCAAAGGAGAAGGCACGCGCCTGGTATCGCGAAAGCACACCCGACGATGACTGGTCCGAATTCGTCGCCCGAGATTTCGAGGCGATCTGCGCCATTCTTGGCGTTCGGTTGAAAACCCGTCCGGTGCGCCTCTATGCCGGGGGCACGCGCCAGCAATCCTGCATCTGGTATCGCGGTTTCTGGAGCCAGGGCGACGGCGCGTGTTTTGATGGCGCCTATTCCTATGTGAAGGATACCGCGCGCCACATCCGTGATCACGCACCACAGGATGCTGAGCTTCATCGGATCGCTGGTGCATTGCAATCAATCCAACGACGCAACTTTTACCAGCTCCAAGCCGAGATCCGGCATCGCGGTTGCTATTATCACGAGCACTGCATGGCGATCTCGGTGGAGCGGGACAGCCAGACCTATCGACACATGACCGCCGACGCCGAGGACGGGATCGTCGAGGCGCTGCGCGATCTCGCCCGCTGGCTCTACAGCCAGCTTGAGCGGGAATATGAGCATCAAACCTCGGACATCGTCATCGACGAGATGATGCTCGCCAACGACTACAGCTTCACCGCCGCCGGTCGGCGCTTCGGCTGACAACCGCGATCAGAGGAAGAGGATGGCCGGGAAGGGTTTGAGCCGGTGGGGTCGAGAGAGAGCACCGCCCGGTTCATCCCTTGTCGGCTCTCCGTGAGGTTCCCTCCATGTCCCATGCTTCTGCCACCGCAGCCCTTCCGGCTGCGCCAGTTCACGCTGCCGTTGACCCGGCCATCGCCATTCATCAGGCAGCACAACGCCTTCTTCCCCATCTCGAACAGGGGCAACGCATCAATGCCGCGATTCTGCGCGCCGCCATGGAAGCGGCCTTCGGCGCCTCCGATGCGTCCGGCGCCTGGGATTGGAAGACCGCCTATGATGCCTGCGAAGCGGCATCAGTGCTGTTCCTGCGCAAATACGGAAAGATGCTTTTGCGCAAAGCCGGATCTCCGGCCGCCGCGTTGCCAATGTTGGCCAGGATCGCTGGCCTCCTCCCCACGCACACACGCCGTTCCGAAGAGAGCGAGGCTTTCCAGCAGTTCTCGACACCGATCCCGCTCGGCCTGATCGCTGCGACCGCCGCCGCGATCACGCCGACCGACCGCGTGCTGGAGCCTTCGGCCGGCACCGGCCTGCTCGCTATCCTTGCCGAGCTTGCCGGTGGATCGCTGGCGCTCAATGAACTGGCTGGGACCCGCGCCGGTGTGCTGGCGCAACTCTTCCCCGACATCGTCGTCACACGCTTCGACGCGGCGCAGATCGACGATCATCTAGATTTCTCCAACGTGCCGAGCGTCGTTCTGATGAACCCGCCCTTCTCGGTGATGGCCAATGTCGCCGGCCACATGGCGGACGCCGCCTATCGCCATATCGCTTCGGCCCTCGCGCGGCTCGCCGATGGTGGGCGTCTCGTGACCATAACCGGGGCAGGTTTCGCACCGGACAATTCGGCGTGGGCGTCGGCCTTCGTCCGGTTGCAAAGCCAAGGCCGCATCGTCTTCTCCGCCGCCATAGACGGCTCCGTTTACGCCAAGCACGGTACGACCTTCGACACGCGGCTGACCGTGATCGACAAACTGCCCGCCGACGATCCGACCAGGTTTCCGGTATCGCCGGGCATCGCACCCGATGTCGCCACGTTGCTCGAATGGATCGGAACCCAGGTTCCAGCCCGTCTGGCAATGGTGGCGCGGGCGACGGCGCCCGTGACCGTCCGCCCGATCACGCCTCGGACAATGCGAACAACGCCTTCCCGGCCTTCCTCCAGCCCGGCCGCCACCCCTGAGACCGACAGCGTCGAGCTTGCTTATGAGACCATCGACTGGACGCCCAACGAAGATGGCCGCATCACTGATACGCTTTATGAAGCGTACGGATTGCAGGCGATCCGTATTGCCGGTTCTCAGGCGCATCCGACCAAGCTGGTGCAATCCGCCGCGATGGCCTCGGTAGCGCCGCCCGTGCCTAGCTACCGCCCGCATCTGCCGGGCGCTGTCATCACCGACGGCCTGCTTTCCGATGCTCAGCTCGAATCCGTCATCTATGCCGGCGAAGCCCATTCAGACTTCCTCGCCGGATCATGGTCGATTGATGAAACCTTCGATGTGGTATCGGCCGCGCGCGACGACGCTGAGAACGCCGTCCGCTTTCGTAAGGGCTGGTTTCTGGGTGATGGCACAGGCGCCGGCAAAGGCCGTCAGGCCGCCGGCATCCTTCTCGACAATTGGTTGAAGGGCCGCCGCCGCGCCCTCTGGGTCTCAAAATCCGACAAGCTGCTGGAGGATGCGCAGCGCGACTGGTCGGCGCTCGGCATGGAGCGGTTGCTGGTGACGCCGCTGTCGCGCTTTCGTCAGGGCACACCGGTTCGATTGGCGGAAGGTGTCCTATTCACCACCTATGCCACGCTACGCTCCGACGACCGCGGCGAGAAGGTTTCGCGCGTCCGCCAAATCGTCGAATGGTTAGGCTCCGACTTCGATGGAGTGATCATTTTCGACGAGAGCCACGCCATGCAGAATGCCGCTGGCGGCAAGGGAGAACGCGGCGACCAAGCTGCGTCGCAGCAAGGCCGTGCTGGCCTGCGCCTCCAGCACGCGCTGCCGAACGCACGCGTGGTTTATGTGTCGGCGACCGGCGCCACCACGGTTCACAACCTCGCTTATGCCCAACGCCTCGGCCTCTGGGGCGGCGAAGACTTCCCCTTCTCCACGCGGGCTGAATTTGTCGAGGCGATCGAGGCTGGCGGCATTGCGGCCATGGAGGTGCTGGCGCGCGACCTTCGGGCACTTGGTCTCTACGCGGCGCGCTCGCTTTCCTATGACGGCGTCGAATATGAGCTGATCGAGCACCAGCTCACGCCCGACCAGACCCGCATCTATGATGCCTACGCGGGTGCGTTCTCGATCATTCACAACAATCTCGATGCCGCCATGCAGGCCGCCAACATCACCGGCGAGCACGGCACGTTGAACCGCCAAGCCAAGTCCGCTGCGCGCTCAGCTTTTGAGTCAGCCAAGCAGCGCTTCTTCGGCCATCTGCTGACCAGCATGAAAACGCCAACGCTGATCCGTTCCATCGATCATGATCTCGAGGCTGGCCATGCCGCCGTAATCCAGATCGTTTCTACCGGCGAAGCACTGATGGAACGGCGCTTAGCCGAAATCCCGACCGAGGAATGGAACGACGTCCGCGTCGACATCACACCGCGCGAATATGTTCTCGACTATCTCGCCCATTCCTTCCCGGTGCAGCTCTACGAGCCCTTCACCGACAGCGAGGGCAATCTGTCGTCTCGGCCCGTCTATCGGGATGGGCAGCCCGTCGAAAGCCGCGAGGCCGTGGCCCGCCGGAACAGTCTGATCGAGAAGCTCGCTTCACTTCCGCCGGTCCCCGGCGCGCTCGACCAGATCGTCCAACGCTTCGGCGCGGACATTGTGGCCGAAGTCACAGGCCGCTCGCGCCGCGTGGTCCGCAAGGGCGAGCGTCTTGTCGTCGAGAACCGGGCTGGTTCCGCCAACCTCGCCGAGACGCAGGCCTTCATGGACGATGCCAAGCGCATCCTGATCTTCTCCGACGCCGGCGGTACAGGCCGTTCCTATCACGCCGAACTTTCGGCGAAGAACCGCCGCCTGCGGGTTCACTATCTGCTTGAACCTGGCTGGAAGGCCGATGCCGCCATTCAGGGGCTTGGTCGCACTAACCGGACGAACCAGCAGCAACCGCCGCTGTTCCGGCCAATCGCGACGGACGTAAAGGCCGAAAAGCGCTTCCTCTCGACCATCGCCCGGCGTCTCGACACGCTCGGCGCCATCACGCGCGGCCAGCGCCAGACCGGCGGGCAAGGCCTATTCCGGCCCGAGGACAACCTGGAAAGCCAATATGCGCGTGATGCGCTGCGCCAGCTCTACATGCTGCTTGTGCGCGGCAAGGTGGAGGGTTGCTCGCTGGCGCTGTTCGAGGACGCCACCGGCCTCAGCCTGATGGATGCGAACGGCATCAAGGACAATCTGCCGCCAATTACTACCTTCCTGAACCGGCTGCTGGCCTTGACCATCGCGCTTCAGGGCATCCTGTTCACGGCGTTCGAGCAATTGCTGAACGCCCGCATCGAGGGCGCCATCGCATCGGGCATCTACGATGTCGGGCTGGAGACGCTGACAGCCGAAAGCTTCATCGTCACTGACCGGCAGACCATCTACACCCACCCCGGCACGTCCGCTGAGACACGGCTGCTCACGATCACGCAGCGCGAGCGCAATAGCCCGGTGACGCTCGATCAGGCGCTCGACCAGCTGTCCGACCCTCGCGCAGTGCTGCTGGTCAATGATCGCTCAGGGCGCGCCGCTGTGCAGGTCCCGGCGCCGAGCCTGATGCTTGACGACGGCGAGATCGAACGCCGCATTCGGCTGATCCGTCCGATGGAACAGCATCACGCGTCCTTGAAGATGATGGCGGAGAGCCATTGGGTCGAAGCCGACCGCGCGACGTTTGCCCGAGCGTGGAACGCCGAGATCGCGGATGTGCCGGAATTCACCGACAGCATCATCCACATTGTCGCCGGATTGTTGCTGCCGATCTGGAAACGCCTGCCCAATGAATCGACGCGGGTTTACCGACTCCAGACCGATACCGGCGAGCGCATCGTTGGACGGCGGGTCTCGCCCGCATGGGTCGCGGGTGCGACCAGCACCGGCACATCGACACTTACGCCGGACGATGCCTTCGCGGCGCTGCTCGATGGCAAAACGATCCTCAATCTCACCGAATGCCTCCAGCTTCGCCGTGCCCGTGTCATGGGCGTGAACCGGATCGAGTTGTCCGGCTTCACCGACACGATGCGGGAGCGGCTTAGCGCCTACGGCCTCTTCCACGAGATCATCTCGTGGAAGCTGCGCATGTTCGTGCCGACCGATGCAACTGGCTCCGCCATCCTCGGCAAGGTGCTGGAACGCTACCCCGTCGAGCGCATCTCCGATCGGGAGGCTGCGTAAATGACACGCGACGCTTCAGAACTGACTGACCGTCTTGGTCGCCAGGCCGAGGCGGTCTGCCGTCACTATCTTTCCGCCGGGCGGCGCGAAGGCCGCTACTGGCTCGTGGGCGATGCGCGCAATACGCCGGGCCGCTCGCTGTTCGTGAGACTGAAAGGCCCGGAATCCGGCAAGGGCGCCGTAGGCAAATGGACCGACGCCGCAACTGGCGAACATGGTGATTTGCTCGACATCATCCGTGAAAGCTGCGGATTTGTCGGCTTCAAGGACGCGGCAGATGAGGCCCGCACCTTCCTCAGTATGCCGCATCCCGAGCCGGCACCATCCCCGAGACAGCGCCTGCCATCAACAGCCATCGGATCGCCGGAAGCGGCACGGCGGCTGTTTGCCATGTCGCAGCCGATTACGGCCACAATCGCGGAAGCGTATTTACGCAAACGCGGCATCACGACATTGCACGGAACCGGATCGCTCCGGTTCCATCCGCGCTGCTATTATCGTGCCGATGAGCATTCGCCGACCGAAACTTGGCCCGCGATGATCGCATCCGTCACCGATCTTGATGACAGGATCACCGGAGCGCATCGCACCTGGCTTATGTCCGATGGCATTGACAAGGCGCCGGTCGATACACCGAGGCGCGCGATGGGCAATCTTCTTGGTCATGCCGTGCGGTTCGGCGTCGCCCATGACGTGGTGGCGGCGGGCGAAGGCATCGAGACCATGCTGTCGCTGCGAACGGTTCTGCCCCCCATGCCGATGGTGGCGGCGCTGTCGGCGGCTCATCTTGCCGCCATCCTGTTCCCACCAACCTTGCGACGCCTCTATATCGCCCGTGACGACGATCCGGCAGGTGACGGAGCGATGCGAAGCCTGATTGAACGAGCGCAGGCGGTCGGAATCGAGGCCATCACGCTGTCGCCACAGATCGGGGATTTCAACGGGGATCTGCGCACTCTTGGACCTGATGCACTTC
>JAWXCP010000151.1:0-10553 GCA_034408685.1 Hyphomicrobium aestuarii
CGCCACAGATCGTCCGGCAGCAACTGCGTCATGGGCTATCTCCTTGTTGGAGATCACATACCCGCTGACTGCGCCGGAACTAAGGGGAGAGGCATGGGTATGGCGTGACAAGCGTCAACACTATTTTTACGCTTTCGAATAGGCAGTGAATGCGGTTGGCAACAAGCCGCTGATAGACCTCAGGAATGCCGAAAGCTGCGACAGTTTTATGTCTCCAAGTGGCAGGTCTGAACCTGTGCGTGCATTGTTGGAAATTCTCGCGTCTGAGTTGCGCTAATGTTGCAACTCCGACATACGCGACTCGATCCCGGATACTTGAAGTCGGCTCGGAACCCTAGTGGTCCGTTTCAGACATTTGCCTTCCCCGGCGGCGAGGTTTGGAACAAATGTCTGAGACACGAGGAACACTAGCAAGCTCTTGTTTCTAGTGTTGCATTTGTATCTGACGTTTGGTTGAGACGTCAGATATCGCAATCAGTCCATGACCGTCTTGCCAGACACGCCGAAATTTTATGCCCCGCCCATTGGTTCATTCAGGTGTCATGAATAGGGACAGCTCTTGACGGGTGTTCCGTTGTCAGTGGTATGCGTTGAGGGAGCAGTGTATTAAGCTCGAAGATGACGAGGGCGTCGGGTCAAGGGCGTCGGGTCAAGGGCGTCGGGTCAAGGGCGTCGGGTATGGGGCGTTGGGTATGGCGTACGTCAATATCGTGACGTCTGATCGCGGCTGGATCCTCGAGAAGCTTGCGTCCGAGATCACCAACCGGTTGCCCTACGTTCGGCTTGGCTGCGGCGTGGACCCGAAAGCCGCACTGCAATATTACGTGACCTACTCGACTTGGCGACGAAAAATGTCGCCAATCGAGGTCTGCTATTTTGCGCACTTAGAACAAGATCCCGAGACGCGGGCACAGTTTTTCAACGCCGCGCGCAACAGCGACCACTGCGTATGTCATTCGAAGCTCTACGAGCAGGTGATCCGCGATAGTGGCGTCGATCGGGTTACGACGATCTCACCGGGCGTCGATCTCGAAAGCTTCAATCCGGTCGTCAAAATCGGTGTCGTGGGGCGGACCTATCATACCGGGCGCAAAGGCGAGGCGCTCGTCCGCGCGGTGATGGATGTGCCCGGTATCGAATGGCATTTCACCGGCGAAGGTTGGCCGGGAACGGCGCTCCACGTGCCTGGCGACAAGCTGACCGAATTCTACAACGCAATGGACTATATCCTCGTGCCTGCTCTTTACGAGGGCGGCCCGATGTGCGTGGTCGAGGCGCTGGCGTGCGGGGTGCCGGTGATCGCGTCGGACGTCGGCTGGGTGCCGGAGTTTCCGCATATTCCGTTCAAAAACGCCGACGTGGCCGACCTTCGGCGGGTGCTCGAGGGTATCGTTGCCGAGCGACAGAAGCTGCGCGACAGCGTGGTTGGCCGCACGTGGGACCGCTGGGCGGAAGGTCATGATCAGTTGTTCCGGCGGCTGTTTGCCGAGCGCGATTTAAGCCTCGACACGGCGGTGACCCCAGCGATTGCTTCTGCTGGCATTGGTAAAGCCGTGCTGCTGACGCACGGCTCGGAACGATCGTCTCTGGGTGGGCCAACCATCCGCGTGCCGATGACCGCAACCTATTTGCGCCAACTCGGCACCAATGCTCATGCGCGCCATTTTCCAGATCCTGCGATCGCCGATGCGACCCTCGTTCACGGGTTCAACGTCTGGTCGCCGGATACCGCTTCGCTGATGGCCCGGCGGGTCAAGAGCCTTGGTAAGCCGTTCGTGTTTTCGCCGATTTTCCTCGACCACGCCGAGCAAGATCTGTGGGCGCGACGGCTGCCAGCGGTGTTCAGCTCTCAAACTCCGCTGGCTGAACTCGGGCCGGAAATCGAACAGTGCAGAGCCGAGTTCGAGCATGAGCGTGCGCTGGGCTGGATCAGTGAGGAAGGCGCGCCGGGACACCATGCGCTTGCGCGGGAAGCGATTGGTCTTGCCGACCATGTTATTTATCTGAGCGATCGCGAGCGCGACGTGCTCGGGCGGATCGGCATCACGGCCAAGGCGTCGACAATCGTGCGCAATCCGGTTGATCCGGTACGGTTTGGCAGCGCGGACGGGGACGCCTTTGCGCAGGCGTTCGGGTTCAAAGACTATATTCTGTGCGTCGCTCGCGTCGAGCCACGCAAAAACCAGTTGATGTTGCTGCAGGCGCTGCACGGCCTCGATATGCCGATCGTGCTGATCGGAGCGATCTCCAACAAGGCCTACGGTGAGGCCTTGCTGAAACATGCCGGTGCCAACGTGCATCTATTGGGCCGGATCGAGCCCGACGGACCGCTGATCCCGTCTGCGGTTGCTGGCGCGCGTGTGGTCGTGCTGCCGAGTTGGATCGAAGGCGCGCCGCTGGCTGGCCTCGAGGCGGGTGCCGCTGGCGCTTCCATGGTGCTGTCAGACCGTGCCTCGGAATCCGAGTATTTCGGCTCACACGCTCGCTATTGCGACCCGGCCAACCCGGGTTCTATCCGCGAGCAGGTGCTTGCAGCTTACGATAGTCCGGTCGATCGCACCCGGCGCGAGGCGCTCAAAGCGCACGTGGCGGATCGCTATTCGTGGACGCGGTATGCCGAGGAAACCCGGGCGGTGTGTTATCAGGCACTGATGGCGAGATCGGGTGAGACCGCCGATACCGGCGTTCGGCGGCAGCTAGGCAGCGCGCGTGCCAACGGTATCGCCCAGCCGACGTCGGAGGATTTGCGCGAGGCATCGGCATCCGCATTGGTGATGGAACCCGTTCGCGGGCACATCGTCATGGACATGACGACGAGCGCTAACCACAAAGGTCGCTGGACCGGGATTGCCAGGTTTGAAATGGCCTTGGCGCGAGCGCTGATTGCCCGTGACCGGGACGCGGTCTCGTTCGTCGCGTGGCACGATCCGTCGCGGTCTTTCGTGCCGATCATGCCGAGCGCGATCGAGGCCAATGCGCTGGACAGCGTCATGGCGGCGGCGGCAAAGCGCCGATGGCGGTTGAACATGCCCGCGCGTGGGCTACCCTTCCTGGTCGGCGGCAGCGCGTGGATGCAAAACACCGTTTATGCCGAGGCCGTCGGTGATTTCGCAGCCTCTCAGGGGCTTTATCTGACCCCTGTGTTCCATGACATTATTCCGGTGAAATTTCCGCACTGGTTCGATGAAGGATACGCGCCGCGCTTCGTTGGCAACCTGAGAAGCCTGCTGCTGGCGAGCCGAGATATCATTTCAGTTTCGCAACATACGCGGCGGGATCTTATTTCATTTGCCGAAGAAAGCGGATTGTTCCTGCCCGAAATCAAAGTCGTCCGGGAGGGCGACGACTTCGAGGGGGCGTCAGCCAGTACACATACGCCGCCGAATGGAGAACTCGTCCAGACCCTTGGGGATCGACCGTTCGCGCTTGCGGTCGGTGCTGTCCATGTTCGCAAGAATTACGGTTTGCTCTATAATCTGTGGACTCGGCTTGCAGAACAACTCGACGGGAAGTGCCCGATCCTGGTGATCGTTGGCGGGGTGGCGTGGAATGGCAAAGACACCGCGCGCGCTTTGACATTGGACCCACGGCTGGCAGGCAAAGTGCGGATACTCACCGACGTCGACGACGCGTCGTTAGCGTGGCTCTATGGCCAATGTCTCTTTACGCTTTATCCGTCACTTTATGAGGGCTGGGGGTTACCTGTTGCCGAGAGCTTGGCCCACGGTAAGATTTGTCTGGCCTCGAATACATCTTCGGTTCCAGAAATCGCCGCAGAGATGACCGATCTGCTCGATCCGTTGGATTTTTCGGCGTGGTATACGCGCGCGTTCCATTACATCGGCAGCCGAAGCTCGCGTGATGCTCGCGAGGCGCAAATCCGCAATCGCTATCAGCCGCATTCATGGCACCAGACGGCAGCCGAACTGACGGGGGTCATTGCGGGCGTTACGCCACAGCCGGTCGAATTCCGCGGATATGCGCTAGGGACGCTTGTTACCGTCGCGACGCCTCCAGCTGAGGGACTGGAATTGTCCGGCTTTTTCAGCCGGGAGCGGTGGGGTACTTGGACGTGCCGCGAGAAGGCAACTTTGGACCTCGATGTCCGAAACTCACTCGAGGGCTCGTGTCGGCTTGTGATCAAGGCCCGGGCGCTGGCCAAGGCCGATGACCAAACGAGTTGCCGTGTGAGTATCGATGGTCACCCGATCGGCACGCTCTTATTCACCGACGCGGAGGTCCGGCTATTCAGTTTGGACATTCCCGAAAAGCTGTTGTCCGGGCTCGGCAAGCGACTGAGGGTCGAGCTTGCCACATCCCGGCTCGTTCGTGTTCCCAAGGCCGATCCGAAGTCAGATCGCCTTGTTGGAATAGGGGTGACCGAGATCGGCATCATCGGACCGCACGGCGGTTTTGTGCCCCAGCGTTATGCGTCCAAGCCAGTTGAAATTGCTGGATCGGTCAGGATTGGCGAGCGCATCGATCTACTCGACGAAGCCGTCGCCAAAGGTTTTCTTTCAGGTGCGATTGCAACGACGGCGGCGTGGGGCTGCTATACGAGAGACGGTATTCTAGGGCTCAAGCTCTTTATCCATGAGGCTTGTCAGGGCGATCTCGAACTCAAGTTGCATTACCGAGCTGTTGCGACAGCTGACAAGCCGATCGCTATCGCGATCGTCGGTGGCGGAGAGCACGATCTTGGTACATTGATCGCCACAGATGACAGTATCGGCTGTCACACGATCCGTATCCCACGACGCGTTTATGCCAATGTTCAACCTCTTGTCATCGAATTCGGGGTGCCGGCCGACCGGTCTCCGGAAAAACTCGGTCTTGGTCACAATCCCGCAGCATTTGGCCTCGGGTTGTTTGATTTCACGCTCCTGGAGCGCGTATCGGTTGGGCGTTTGGCACCAAAGCTCGTGACGCATTACCGGCTGGGAGATGAGATTTATCTTGGTGCTTCCGACACTGGCGGTTTCCCTCGGTCCGCTGAAAAATACCTCGTTCCTGGCGGTTGGCACAGGTCAGAGGCTGGGGGGCGATGGACGCTCGGCCGCAAAGGCCGCTTGGCATTTCAGCTCGACGCAACGGCGCAACAGATCAGTATCCGAGCTGACGTGTTCATCGCCGAGGAATTGCTGGCAAGCCGGCCCGCCGGTGTCGCAATCAGTATGACCGCGAATGGCAGCGAAATCGCCCGGTTGGCTGCAGTGGCGCCGGGGCCGATGACGCTGACCGGCGCACTTCCAGCCGAAATCGTAGGCGGTCGCATGATTGAGCTGGAGCTTGCGGCAGACTGCGACTTCGTACCATTTCGCTCGACACGAGCAGAAGATGATCGATTGCTCGGTTTGTTCGTGCGCCGCATCGTGATCGACGACGCTGCTCGCACTTGGCTTGTCGCGACCGCGCCAAAGCCCGTCAAGCTTGGCGACACCTTGACCTTCGGGATTGGCGACGAAGGCGGGATGACGGTCGAGATCGAGCCGTGTCTCGATCTCGGCAGTTGGCACAACGTCGAAGCAGATGGACGTTGGAGCAACGGCCCGACCGGCCGATTGGTTTTGGATGTGGAGGATTTACCGCGCGATCAAATCGAGATCCAGCTTGTCGCCACGGCAGGTGCTGGCGCCAGCGAAACGCTCGGGCCGAGGATGCTGACGTTGCGGGCGAACGGGGTCGAGATCGCGCGGTCGCTTTCAACCGATGGCGGCGATGTGGTTTTGATTGGCAATCTCGGAGCGGACCGGTTCGACAACACGGGCAAGCTCGAACTGGAAATCTCGGTTGACCAATGTTTTCAGCCTTCGCAGGTTTTCAACAGCGATGACCGGAGAGTTCTCGGTGTATTTGCCAAGAGCGTCTCGCTTCGCCCACCAACCGGCACGTCACGCACGTTTGCCTCACGTTGGTCCCAGTTCGTTCGCACCTGAGCCAAGGGCATTTGCTACGGTTCCCGAATGCCAGGCTTGGCAAACACCGTGGCCGCGCCGGTCTTTTCGTCGGCACTGGGCTGGTTCGTGATGATCAAGCCATAGTGCTGTGTTAATTGACATAACGTTCGATCGCGAGCGGCACTGACAAATCATGCATCGCAGACGCACAGGTCGCGCAGGAGTTTTTTATTCGTGCAGGGAAACGAGGTCATCGAGACCATCAAACTGGTCCCTTTGCAGGGCGACCAGCGTGACGAGCGCCAAACTGGCCCGCAACGCTCGGTTCGGACGGAGTTGCGGCGCTGGGCTTGGTATATCGCTGTCGTGATCGTTCCGACTTTGCTGACGGGCCTTTATTTCTTATTGGTCGCCGCCCCGCGTTATGAAGCGCAGGCGACCTTTGTGGTCCGGGGCGCAGGAAATTCTATCGCTAGCCAACTTGCAGGGCTCGTTCCGGGCAGCGGCGTCGTCCGTTCCACGGAGGATGCCTACATTGTCCAGGCCTATCTCAAGTCACGAGACGTCGTGCGCCACTTGCAAGAGGAAGTGGACCTTCTCGAAATCTTCAATCGGTCAGGGTTCGACTTTGTATGGACCTTTCCGGGTTGGTTGAGAACCGATACACGGGAGCGACGCTCGGAACATTTTCAACGGCTGGTCAGTATCGACTTCGATACGACGACTGGAATTACAACATTAAAAGTTCAGGCGTTTCAACCGCGCGATGCAAACTTGCTCGCGGAGCGCCTGCTCGCGCGATCGGAATCGCTGGTCAATAACCTGAGCGAGCGGGCGCTTTTAGCCTCTCTACGACTGGCAGAACAACAGGCGCAAAATAGCCGATCCCGAACGCAAGCAAGTATGGCGAAGATCACCGAATTCCGAAGCCGAAATGCAATGCTCGACCCAGGCAAGATTTCTGAAGCGACCATGAAAACCGTAGGGTCACTGGCGGTGGAGATTGCGAAGACCAACGCGGAACTCATCGACTTGGAACGCACGGCCGCGCAGAGCCCGAATATCGCCACTTTGAAGGGTCGCATCAAGTCGCTGGACTATCAGATCCAGAAGGAGAGACAGACCATCGCCGGGTCGGACGTTTCGCTGGCGCCGCTACTAGCGGAATATGAGGGCCTCGTTCAAGAGCGAGAGTTCTCGGAGCGCGCCTATGCGACGGCGCAAGCTGCCTTGGATTTTGCCAAAGTCGATCTGCAAAAGCAGAAGCTATATCTTGAACGCATCAGCTTGCCGTCACTGCCGGATTATCCCAAATATCCCCATGCGTTGCTCGGATTGCTTATCGTCTTCCTGTCGCTGCAAATGATCTATTTTGTTCTAGGACTGTTTATTTCCGATACATTGACGCACAATGACAGGTGAGGGATTGGTGGCCGTGGAGCGCACAGAGCAGCAGGTAGCGGGTGGCGCGATCTCTGCGACCAACATTGTCAAAGATTTTGAGACTGAAATGTGGATCCGTCGGGTTCTCGATGACGTGTCGTTTCGGGTCGGGCTGGGCGAGCGTATGGCTGTGCTTGGCCGAAATGGCGCGGGCAAGTCGACGTTAATTCAGATATTGTCGGGCTTGCAGCGCCCGACGAGCGGCACGATCGATCGTGGCCTCAGCATGTCGTGGCCTCTCGCCCTGGGTGGAGGCTTTGAAGGTGAACTCACCGGCTACGATAATATTCGCTTCATTAGCCGAATATACGATGCGCCGTTCCGGGAAACCTATGATTTTGTCGCGGACTTCACAGAGCTTGGCAAGCAGCTTCATGTGCCCGTACGGTTTTATTCAAGTGGCATGCGAATGCGGCTGGCCTTTGCTCTGTCGCTTGCGATCGACTTTGAATGCTTTCTGATCGACGAAGTCATCCTCGTTGGTGACCGCCGCTTCCAGGAGAAATGTTTGTATGAGCTCTTCGAGAAGCGTCAGTCGAAGGCCATGATATTAGCCATTCATGAAATGGAAGTCGTCCGGCGGCGCTGTACGTCTGTTTTGATCCTCAAGGACGGCAAGGGCCGATTATTCGACGATGTCGCGCTGGCGACAGACATTTATGCCTCGCTTTAGATATCTGAGATCTAAGATATGCGATGCTTATCGGAGTGTCGAGTACTTCCTTCTTCTTATTGACGATGACGGGCAGTGATTCTCCGTTTTCAGCTGGAGGCCGCCAAGAGCTGTGACATGGAAGATTGCGAACGACAGTCGCTTTTTCGATTTGATGGGTCGCAATCCGAAAATCGCGAGCGTAACGTCGCGTCACGACGCGACGCCCGTGACGGCGTCACGCACTCGGCGCACGCGTCCGTTCAAGGAAGAATCGCATCATCTCGCTCGACGCATCGGGTCCGAGCGGGTCGGTGAAGCTACCCGCCCGGCTGCCGCCTGACCACGCGTGACCCGACCCGTGTACGACCCAAAGTTCGGCAACCGTCTGCCCATTTGGCTCCGTTATCTGCGTCGGGCTGTAGCTCCGTCCGCCCGGGACATCGATGGTATGCGTGGCCGTCTCTAATTCACCGCCTCCGGCCGCCTGGATCGCGTCAATCATGACTGTCGCATTCTTCGGATTGACCGTGGTGTCGCGATCGCCGTGGAATACGATGGTCGGAGCGGACCGAGTCCGAACCCCGCGCCCGCCGTCGCCGCGCGGGTTATGGCGATCGCTGTCTCCACTGGGACCCTGCCGCATCGCCGCCATCGCCGACGAGAGATCTCGGGCCGCACCGACGGGCAATCCCGAATGGACGCCGACGGCTGCATAGATATCGGGATAGACCGCGCCCATGACGGCAGCGGCAGCACCACCGGCTGACAATCCGGCAATATAGATTCTATCTGGATCGACCGCGTAGTCTTGAGCGATCTGGCGGGTGATACCGGCGATCAAGCTGGGCTCGCCGTGGTCCCGTTGCTGGTGAGCTGGATCGAACCAGTTCCAGCATTTCGACCCGTTCGCTGATTGCGACTGTTTCGGGTACGCCACGAGACACGTCTGAGACTCGCCGCCCGCGTTCATGCGCGTGCCAGCTGCAAAGTCTTCGGGCGATTGTGTGCAGCCATGCAGCATGACGATAAGCGGCACCGGCTCGCCCCGGTAGCCGCTTGGCACATAGAGCCGATAGTCGCGGCTCCCGGCGCCGTTGCTGAATTTTGCGGTTAGGAATTGGCCACGCTCTTGCAGGTCTCCCGCTGCTGGAGACGCGAGGGTCGTAGCGCTACGGCGCGACGGAACGAACCCTGTGTCCAACTTCGGAATAAACCCCGCTCTAACGGCTCCCGTTGCTGAATCTTGACCGTGCGCGGCGATCGGCGTGCGCACAGCGATTGCGTTCTGCAGGACACGAGCGGGCGTATTCGTGTCGCTTGCCGCCCCCGGCGTTCTTTGTCCAGATTTGGCTTGTCCGAGCGTGCGTTGGATCAATGCCGTTGCATCGGCCAACTGGCCATTTCGCGTCAACTTAGCAATCTGCCCAATTGCCGTTTGTAGAGTCCATTTCATTCGATTGTCCTCAGGGTGTCGAAATTGCGACCGTCACCCAGATAGCGGGGATCGTGGACGCCGGAGTAGGCAACGATTTGGCTAGCGTCAGGCCATGCGATCGCCGAGCGCGGCTTTCACTTCCCCACTTGCGTGTAACGCACCGAGGACTTCGAGCGATGAGATCGTCGAGCGGGCAAGTTCCGGCGTGACGTCCGCCGCAATGGTGGCGAGACCAAGCACCCGGATGTCGAGCGACTGTCCCGAGGCGCGCGCCTCTTCGAGTTCTTGGCGAGTGATCTCCCTCACCCCGAGGGCGAGGGACTTGCGGACCACCGACTTGCTGGTCGCCTCGGCGTGCTTGTCCAACTGGTTGCGGATCGCCGTGCGGATGAAGTCGCTACGATTGGTATAGTATTTGTCGGCGACCAGCAGGTCGATGTGGCCGAGATCGACGAATCCGATGTTGATTGTGATTTTTTCCGTGTCAGGAATTTTAGCACGAAGTGCGCGAACGTTCGGGTCCATAACAATCCTCAAAGCATCTTTCTAGATGGTATATGGATGGTCCTTGGCTGCAGTGCAATGCCGTAACGCAGTTTCGTCACAGAATTCGCACCGTCTGCGCCCGCACGATCACCCGCTTCTGGCGGAAGGTCGCTTCAAGCCCGATCCGGTAGGTGGTCCACCACGCCTCATCGAGCGCGTCGACCATCACCTCGACGACGACGACCTCGTCGGCGGTGGTGCCGCCTTCGTGCGTCCAGCGGCCTTCGGCGGGTGCGCGTGTGTATGACGTAACGCCGCCAAAGCGCTCGGTCAATTCGCGGGCGACGCGGTCGAAGTACGCCCGCGGGAACGGATGCTGCTCGTTGTCCGACAGCGGCAGCAGCACCTGGACAAGTTCCATGTCGTGTTCGTCTCCCGTTCGTTCAGCGATCGTGGCTCATGCGTCGGTTGGCCAACTGGCAACCGAGGAAAGCACGCGCATAACACGCCTGCATGAACGAGCCCTATGGAGGGAACACAAGTCGGGCTGATGCGTTGTGCCATCACCTGACGACAAAATGAAAGCGTAGGGTTCCATGACACGAATAACTAAAACACTGATCGCTGCAGCCCTTGC
>JAWXCP010000152.1:0-3842 GCA_034408685.1 Hyphomicrobium aestuarii
AATGCGGCGCGTGATACAGCGCGAGCGCATCCCAGCTCGAGCCCCAGCGCGACCCGTCGAACACCGGTCCCTCGTGGGTCGCGGCGATCCACAGGCGGCCACCATGGTCGAACACCGTGGCGTCGTGCAGCGGCTCGTCGATCAAGGTTGCGGCCGGCTGCCAGGCATCGGGGAACCGCTTTGCACGGTACAGGATCAGCGCGCCGGACTGATTCTGTTCCGGCAACATCCAGATCTCGCCGTCGCGGGCGAACACCTGCGGGTAGGACAGGTGGTAGGCGGTTTCCAGCACGGGTTGCGGGGTTGCGGGCGGGGCACCGTCATTTGGCAGTGTGGTAGCCGAGATGATGCCGCGGTTGGTGGCGTAGGGCAGTTCCTCGACGAACAGGTGGACCTCGCCGTTGTGCTCAAACACGAATGGATCGGCATAATAGCGGCGACCATCATCGGGCAGCAGACGGTAGTCGCGCGGATCAAGATGCATCGTGCTTTGAGCGCCCTGACCCAACAGACGTTCCGACGGCCAAGCGGACCCGGCCTCGCGTGACGCCCAGGCGACCGACCATTGCTCGGCACCGCGCACGCGATCTGTGACCCGGCGCGCATTCGCAGAGAGCTTGCGGCCAACGATTATGGCTGCCGCACCAAGCCCGACCGACGCGACGGTTCTGCCACGGGCTGTGAGATTTTCGCGTGCCGTCAGCCGGCCCGTCACCACGTGGGCCAGTCCCTCGATCAGACGGACCACCACGCTTGCGGCCGCACGCTGCAACGCATGGGGCGTTTCGATCGCGCATTGGCCAATGTCGATGACGCCGCCCACATCCGCCGCGCTATCCGCCGCGCTGTCGTATGCGGCAAGGTGCGGTTGCCGCCCGGCAAGGAGTGCGGCCCACATGGCATCCTCGCCGGGCTGCCCGTCGTAGAGCGGGATGAGCGTGCGCGGGGTGGGGGGCGTGGCTGGCTGCGTCACGACTGGTAAAGTTGTAGACGCCAAGTCGATGATAAACTGCGGTGAAGGGCGCTGCGGATCGCCGGTCGGAACTGCGCCGAGCAACTGAGGATCGAGCGCCGCAAACGCAGGATGGGCGACCCGCCCGCCCAAGCGTTCGAGTGAGAACACTTGGCGCACGGCTGACGGCAACGGGCGCGCCAGCCCGGAGGACGCGTCGACTGCGATCTCGACCGAGACGCCGGGGACTGCGGCGAGATGATCCCGCAGAGCCGCGTGCCAACCCCATAGGCGGCCTCGATCCAGCTTCAGCACGACGCTGGTCAAAATTGAGCCCCTCAAACTAGCGACCGATTTAGCGACGCATCTGCCGGGCTAATACGGGGGGTGACCAGTTGCAAGTTGAGGTGGGGAAATGGGGGCGGTCTTCGACCGACTTCCCGCGCGCGCGGGATCTATAATAATGATAGCGTGGTTAGCGTCACCCGGAGGCAGCCTTGAAATTCACAGTGACCCTTGATCGCGACGAGGACGGCGTGTGGATCGCCGAATGCCCAGCGATTTCAGGATGCGTCAGTCAAGGCGTCACACGCGAAGCCGCGTTGAAAAACGTGCATGACGCGATCGGATTGTGCCTCGAAGTGCGGTCGGAACAGGGATTGCCCTTGACCATCGAAACGCAGCAGGTCGAGGTGGTCGTTTAATCGGTGCCAAAGCTTCCCGTCGCCAACGCCAGCGATGTCGTCCGGGCGTTCGAGCGGCTCGAAGAACGCATGGCACGGCAAGCGGGCAGCCACATCATCATGACGAAGCCCGGCGCGCGTGTGACGCTATCGATTCCAAACCATCGTCCGGTTGCACGCGGCACGCTCAGAGTTTTGATCAGGTCCGCCGAAATCACTGCAGACCAATTTATCGCTGCACTAACTTGACCGGTGGCTGGCCGTCCTCGATGGACGCACGACGTCTGACGGCGTTGCCAGCGCGGTTGCCGACTACACGCCCGATCACCAACTCGCCAAATGCCACGCGAACCATAAGGCGCTATAGGGACGGAGAGCGCGTTCATCGAAGCTGAATTGGCAATGCCTCATCGGCCGCGCCAACAACCGGCCCCGGACCTCAACATCGATTTCCACGCCTCCGCCGACCCTAGCGACTGCGGGTTCAAACACCAGGGAGACGGCGCCCGCTTGCTTGACCCGTCAACCATTGCCCCTTTCCCGCCAGAAGCCTACCATCCGGCATCGTCGCCCCGTCGGCATCTGGAAACCACCCATGGACACAGCCCTTCCGCAAGCTCCGCCGCTTTCCGTCACCCGTCCCGCACAAAAGGTCGCGCAGATCACGCTCGACCGACCCGGCTCGCGCAATGCCCTGTCGCGGGCGATGATGACGGCGCTCGAAGCGGCCATCACGCAGCTCGGCGCCGACCCCGGCGTGTCGGCCATCATCCTGGCGGCCCATGGTCCCGCGTTCTGTGCTGGCCATGACCTGAAGGAGCTTACCGCCCACCGCGCGGATGCGGACGGTGGCCGCGCGTTCTACGCCGACACCATGGGCCAGTGCGCGCGGCTGATGCAGGCGATCGTGGCGTGCGACAAGCCGTTTATCGCGGCCGTGGAAGGCATTGCGACGGCGGCCGGTTGCCAACTGGTCGCGACGTGTGATCTCGCGATTGCCGCCGAAACGGCGACGTTCGCAACGCCAGGCGTCAACATCGGCTTGTTCTGCTCGACGCCGATGGTCGCGCTGTCGCGCAACGTGCCACGCAAACGGGCGATGGAGATGCTGCTGCTCGGCGAAATGCTGCATGCCAACGAGGCTTACGACTACGGCCTTGTCAACCGCGTCGTGCCGCGCGACGGGGTCCTTCCGGCCGCGCTGGCGATGGCTGAACGGATCGCCGCGAAATCGACCGCCACCGTGACAATCGGCAAGCGCACGTTCTACGAGCAGGTCGAGATGCCAATGGCTGCGGCTTACGCGACCGCTGCCGACGTGATGGTCGAGAACATGATGTACCAGGACGCCGCCGAGGGCATCGGCGCGTTTATCGAAAAGCGCCCGCCGGTCTGGAGCGGTTGCTGAGCCTGCGTCATCGCCGACGCGGTACAAACCGCCGCGCCTGACCGCTCTGTCATACGCTAAGCGCTCTCACGTGCGAGGGCGATCTCATGATATGAGGATTGCCATGAACCACGACAGCTACGCCGATACCTACATCGCCAGCATTCTATCGACCGCCACGACTTTCGCGTTCATCGGCGCATCGACCAACGTCAGCCGGCCGAGCTATTTCGCCATGAAATATCTGCTCGCCAAAGGTTACACTGTCGTGCCGGTCAACCCTGGGCACGACGGCGAACTTCTGCTCGGCCAACGCATCTACGCAAGCCTCGCAGCCGTGCCGGGGCCGATCGATGTCGTCGACATCTTCCGCAACTCGACCGCTGCCCTCGGCATCACGCGTGAGGCGATCGCGCAAAAGGACCGGCTCGGCGTCAAAGCCGTTTGGATGCAGCTGTCGGTGCGCAACGACGATGCCGCGCGCGAGGCGGAAGAAGCGGGGCTGAAGGTCGTGATGAACCGCTGCCCGAAGATCGAGTACGGGCGGCTTTCGGGCGAGATCGGCTGGATGGGTTACAACACCGGGCAAATCAGCTCGAAGCGTCCGCTGCTCCAGCCCGGCGGCATGCAACGCCGCAATATCGGGTAAAAGGTGGGGGAGTAGGGATAAGGTGGGGGAGTTGGGAATTGGGAGTTGGGAGTGGGAAAGTGTTCGCACAATCTACTTCCTACTTCCTACTTCCTACTTCCTACTTCCTACTTCCTACTTCCTACTTCCTACTTCCTACTTCCTACTTCCTACTTCCTACTTCCTACTTCC
>JAWXCP010000153.1:0-3389 GCA_034408685.1 Hyphomicrobium aestuarii
CGCCACAGATCGTCCGGCAGCAACTGCGTCATGGGCTATCTCCTTGTTGGAGATCACATACCCGCTGACTGCGCCGGAACTAAGGGGAGAGGCATGCCAGCGGGTTGCCAAACAATCGAACGTGCTGCTGAACGGTCCCCAGAACGGACGGGCGCGTTTCCCGCTCTGAGAGTTGGAGAAACGCGGCGATGTGGCCATGCGCCACCTCGTCGAGCTTGCTGCCGACGGTATCGAGCATCACCGCCAGATTGTAGATCGTGTCGTCGCCGTGAAACTTCTTCCAGACCCGGCCGAGATTTGCTTCATCCGGCTCGGTCGCGACGACGGCGCTGACCATGGCGCCGACGAGGCTCAATGCCCAGTTGTCCCAGAACGGGTCCTTCAAGCTGCGCTCGCCGACAATGGTTGCGGCCACCTCAGCGCCATCCTCGACCCTGGCGTCGGGGTCGCGCGACACGAGATCGAGCGGGTTGAACGTGTCGGTGCGATCGGAAATCACGTGGAACGGATCGAGGATATAGACCTCTTGCCCCAGCGAACGGCGGTATCTGGCCGTGACCATGGCGGCTTCACCCTTGGGGTCGACCACGATGATGTTGCCGTGGCTTTCCAGCAGCGTGGGGATCAAAAGGTTGCGTCCTTTGCCGCCACCTGTCTCGGCGATAACCAGCGCGTGGGCCTCGCTCTGGTCGGTGACCATTGTCAGGTCGGCGGCTTGCGGTTCCCGGCTACCCATGAAGCCGATCGGAGCCTTCTCAGACACATGCTCCCATCCAAATGGCAATCCGGTCATGGGACGTTTGCGAGCACGGCGCATGATTAATCTCCTATTTCCGCCTGGATGTATGCCAAGCCAAAACATTCGGTTGGATGTCGATCGCCTGCGACTGAGACAGACCTCACCGTGCACCGACTATCGCCGCCGATTGGGGCTTCTCGTTAATCGATTTTGGGCGGAATCAAGGTCGACACTTATTTGATGTGCGATACGGCTGTCTCTGGTTTGGCGTGCTGGCCAGAGATCTGGTAAATTGGTATCTCCCGGCGATAGGGGATCGGACAAAACGTCAAATTCGTAGCGAATTCAACGAGCCACCCAAAGGAGTGTCGGTATGGTTACGCTTTATGCCTTTGGGCCTCGCTACGACGCCCCCGATCTCAGCCCGCCGTGCATGAAGGTACATACGCTGCTGCGGATGGCGGGGCTGAAATACGAATTGAACACCAACGGTTTCAGCAAGGCGCCCAAAGGCAAGCTGCCGTTTCTCGACGACGACGGCACCCTGGTCGCCGACAGCACGTTCATCCGATGGCATATCGAGCAAAAGTACGGTGTCGATTTTGACGCCGGGCTCGATGCGGTCCAACGCGGCGATGCTTGGGTCTATGAGAAATTATGCGAAGATCATCTGTACTTCGCACTGCTCCACTCGCGCTGGATCAACGAGGCGAACTTTCGAGCCGGGCCAGCCAAACTCTTCGACTTCGTGCCGGCCCCCGTCCGCCCACTGGTGCGCACAATCATTCGACGCGACATCCGGAAATCGCTCCACGGTCAAGGCACCGGGAGGCACAGCCCGGCCGAGATCGACCGGCTCGCGATACGCGGGATCGATGCGATCGCGGCTAAGCTTGGCGACAAGCCTTGGCTAATGGGCGATGCCCCGTGTGCCGCCGACGCCAGCGTGCATGCGACGTTGACTGGGATACTCTGCCCGCTGTTTTCAACGCCGATCCGCGATGCGGCCGAGCGCCATCCGAGCCTCGTCGCTTACCGCGACCGTGGGCTGGCGCGATGGTACCCGGAATTCAAACCCGCCGTGTAGCGGTTACCCCGCTGTCGCGGGCCCGGGTACCTCGCGGTCGCGGATCCGGTTACCACGGGATTTCCGTACCATCGTGGGAGAGAAACTGTCCTGATCCGTCAGACGCGGCCATCACGGCCAGGAGGCGTCGGGCGGCGTCAGCGGGCGTGAACACCTCGTGGCTCGGATTGTAGCCGTCCGAAAATTTTGTCGCGACCGTGCCGGGATGGAGGGCCAGCACGCGCGCGTCGGGCCGGGTGCGGGCGATCTCGACGGCGGACGAGCGGATTAGTTGGTTGAGCGCTGCCTTCGAGGCGCGATAGGCATACCAGCCACCGAGCCGGTTGTCGCCGATCGAGCCGACCTTGGCCGACAACGTCGCCAGTACGCAGGGGCCGGATTTCGGCAACAGCGGCGCGAAGTGCTTGATGACGAGCGCGGGGCCAATCGCGTTGATCGCAAAACTGCGGGCGAGCATGTTGGCATCGAGCGCGCGAAGCGACTTTTCTGGCTCGAGGCCGTCGCCACGCAAAACGCCAACGGCGGTGACGATCAGGTGGTATGGCGCGTTGGCGGCCAAGGACGCTGCAGCAGCGGCGATGCTGACCTCATCGAGAAGGTCGATCGGCGTGCCGTCCACCGGTATTGCCGAACGCGACAGGCGCGCAACGGCCGAGCACTGGGGATGGACTGCAAGTGCAGTGGCGATCGCTCCGCCGATGCCGCCACTCGCGCCGATCACGATTGCGCGAAATCTGTCGGGAAATCTGGCGAAGACGAGGGCAGCGTCCGGGTCGGCTGTGGTCTTAGCCGACGTCGTGTCTGGTGGTGACATGGGTTTCCAGTTGATCTTTCGACGCGGTGCCCGCGTTATCGCTCTATGCCATTACGCCCGCTCCACGTCGTCTGGTTCAAGCGCGACCTGCGCATCGATGACCACGCCCCGCTGACGCTAGCCGCGCAGGGTGGGCCGGTGCTGCCGTTGTACATCCTCGAGCCGGAGCTGTGGCGGCAGCCGGACGTGAGCGGCCGCCATTTCGCGTTCCTCGCCGAATGCCTCGTTTTGCTCGATCGCCAGTTGTCTCGCCTGGGGCAGCCGCTTGTCGTGCGGACTGGAGAGGCGGTCGATGTGCTTGAGGCGATCCGCGCGCAATACGGCATCGCCGGATTATGGTCGCACGAGGAAACCGGCAACGCAATCACCTTCGCCCGTGATGTGCGCGTGAGCCAATGGTGCAAAGCCCACGGCGCGGGCCTAACCGAAATCCCGCAGAACGGCGTCGTCAGGCGGCTGCAATCGCGCGATGGCTGGGCCCAACTCTGGCAGCAGCGCATGGATCAGCCCGTGGCAGCGGTCCCAGCCAAAATCACCTCGCCCGCGTTTGCCGCCGACACGCCGCGTGCTGGCTCCACGAAGAATGCCCGACCGCCGACCAACTCGGTGTGCGTGGCTTCGTCAAGCCCGAAGCCAAGCCCGGCGGCGAGTCCCACGCGTGGGATGAACTCGAATCCTTCCTGACCATCCGCGGCGTGAACTATCAGCGTGATATGTCAAGCCCGTTTGCAGGGTGGACCGGGTGCAGC
>JAWXCP010000154.1:0-12600 GCA_034408685.1 Hyphomicrobium aestuarii
GCGGGTTGTAAAAGCGCTCCTCCACCACATTGGCGACGCCTGCGCCGAGCGTTGACTGCGTGATGTTGCCCCGCGCGTCCGCCGCATCCGCCCGCCAGTAGACGAGGCCGGAGACCACGTTCTGCATCTGGGTGGAGTGCCCATAGGCGTTGAACACGCTCTCCACCGTCAGCCCCGAGGCGTAGGCCGTGCGATAGGGCCGGCCGGAGGCGTCATAGGTCGTCGTGGTCGTGTAGCCCGTGCCGTCGATGGTCTCCGTCGCCGACGAGGGCCGCCCGAGGCTGTCATACAGGTTCGAGGCCGCATAGCCGTAGCCCGACGAGGACGCCAGCTTGCCGACCCCCATCGCCGCCGTGTCGTAGACCCAGGTCGAGGTGCGGGCCGCCGCCCCGGCTGAGCCTGCGTCGTCGACGCGCGTCAGCATCCGCCCCAGCACGTCATAGGTCATCTCGGTCCGCTGGCCCTTAGCGTCCGTCTGTTCGACCAGCAGACCCAGCGCGTTGGTGCGGTAGCTCCAGTTCCCCTTGTCCGGGTCCGACATCGCGGTCTTGTTGCCGCGGACGTCATACGTCATCGTCGTCGTATTGCCGGCCGGGTCGATGATCGCCGTCATCTGCCCGATGGCGTCGTAACGGTAGGACACCGTCTCGCCGTTCGTGTCCGTCGAGGACAGCATCCGGCCCAACGGGTCATTGACGACCGTCTTCGTCTGCGCCAGCTCGTTGGTGGAGACCTGGGTCAGGCCGTTATAGACCATGCTCTGGGTGGAGAGGTCAGGCCGCGTGGTGAGCGTCGGGCGGCCCAAAATGTCGTAGACCACCGTGGTCCATAACGGCGAGCCTCCGCCAAAATACGGCTCCGACACCATCTCCTCGCGCCCGAGGGCGTCGTAGACCGTGTCGACGTCCACCAGCGATCCGTCGAGCGACTCTCCCGTCTTGCGGATCGCGCGGTGCAGCTTGTCCATATACACAGCCGCCAGAGGCGCGCCCGTCGAGACCGTCGCAACCACATACGAGCCGTTTGTCGGGCAAGGGGTGTTGGCGTCGCACTTATATCGGTACGTGTTGGTTGTCGTGCCGTCCGCCCGCAATTCCTGCGTCACCTGACCGAAGGCGTCATATGTCCAGGAGGTCATCAGCCCGTTGGGCCCGGTCGTCTGCGTGGGCAGCCCGTGCAGCGGATGATACTGCGTCGTCTGCACATGCCCGAGCGGATTGGTCTCGGTTTCCTTATAGCGGTGCTTGGCGTCATAGACATAGCTCGTGGCTCGGCTCGTCGCCCCAATTCCATCCGTGCCGGTCGATCCCCACGTCTCCGTGAGAGACGTCACAGCCCCGAACCTCGCCCCAGGCGCGCCGTCGTATTGATAGGTTTTTGTATGGGTCAGCGCGTTGCCCGGCTCGACGGTCTCGCTGGCAATCAGCCCGGTCGCTGCGTCATACGTAAAGCTCGATGTCCGCGTTATGGGGGCAGGCGCTGGGGTCACTCCAGTGACGGAATGCGTGACGCTGGAGGCGGTTAGACGCCCTAATATCCAGTCCGTCGCGTTGTGGCTGTAAGTGTTCAGGGTCTTCTTCGTGAACGTCTGGCCATTATGAGCCGTGATGACGCTCAACTGGGTGACGAAGCCATAAAGATCATAAGCAGGCTGATCGGCGTCGTTCAGGAACTTCTCGGTGACCGTGCCCATCGAGGCATTGTTTAAGTCTCGCTTCTCCGTCACGGATTGCGTTGAGAAGCGGAAATAGTGCGGCGTCCCGTCGGCCGTGGTCTTAGACTGCGCCGTCCAGGAAACAGTCTTGTTCTCCAGCACGACGCCGCCCGGCGCGATCGTGCGCGCCTGCGTCATCAGCCCGTGCGTGCGCGCGGCGTAATCCTGGCTATAGACGGATTCCGAGGCGATACCCGTTGCATCATCCATCACCGTCATCTTGGCGAAGCCGAGGTTGCCGATGCCCTCCTGATGCGTGCGCAAGCCCTCATAGGTGTAGGTCTGCGTGTTGACCCCGGCTCCTAAACCATTGTCCGCCTTCACCTTGGAGACGACGTAGGACGCTCCCGCCACATCCGCGACGGGGAAAACCGCGCCCGCGCCTTTGGTGTAAACAGCAGGATCGGTCAGCGGCAGATACTCGACTTCCGCCTTGTTCCCGAGCCCGTTCGTGATCGACTTGATCAGCTCTTTCTGCTTGTAATCGCCGTAAAAGACATAATCGGCTGGATTGCCGTTCGAGCGACCCTCATCGTCGGTCTTCAGCAGATACAGATCTGTTAGCCCGTCGCCATTGATGTCGCCGCTGGTGGCCACCCGGTATCCGACAGGAGCCGAACTGACGCTGAGTTGCTGGGTCTGTTCATCAACAGTATTCGCCACCAAGGCTATATCGATGAATTCCCCGTCGCCCTTTGCCAGCCAGACATGATCCGCGCTATTGCCTGTTTTCCGGCCCTTCGTGTCTGACCGAAGCACGTAGAGATCCGTTAAGCCGTCGCTGTTATAATCGCCCGAGGAAACAACGTTGTACGCATCATAGGCCGACCCTGTCATTCCGCCAGCGAGCAGTTTAACCTCAAAATAGCCGTCCCCTTTCGAAAAACGGACGTAGTCATCCGCATTCCCGACGGATCGACCGTCGTCATCTGCTTTGAAAAGATACAAATCCGTATGGCCATCGCCGTTGAAATCTCCGGATGAACCAATCTTGAAGCCAATCGGCGTTGATCCTGTTCCTCCGGTTGTGCCTTGAACAAAGCTCGCGCCAAGATTTATTGTTGTAAAACTTCCCGCGCCGTCGGCGAGCCAAACATAGTCGGGCTGGCTCCCGCTCTTGACACCGCCTTGCTTCGTGCTGATCCGCATCAAATACAAATCGATCAAGCCGTCGCCGTTGTAGTCGCCCCCAGAAACCACATCATATTCGTCATAGGCCGCAGCGCCTGTCAGACCGCTCGAGGTCAAGTTAATCTTATTGAAAAACCCACCGCCTGATGCGAGCAAAACGTAGTCTGCCGCGTCTCCGGTTGTTTTGCCGTTGGATTTGGAAGCAAAGAAGTAAAGGTCTGTGCGTCCATCGCCGTTAAAGTCGCCGCTAGAGGCAACTTTGTAATTGGCGGGCGTCAGACCTGCGCTACCTAGGTCGACTTGGATAAATGAGCCGTTTGCTTGACCTAAGAGGACGCGATCATTGGGATTGTTGGTTGCACGGCTTGCGCCGTCATTTTGCACTCGCATGACATAAAGGTCGGTGCGACCGTCGCCGTTAAAATCGCCGGAGGCGACCACCTTGTAGTTATCGTTTGGCAACGATCCTGCGGTTCCAAGGTCGATATCTTGGAACGTTCCATCGCTCTTACCCAGCCATATATGCTCATTAGCCGCCCCAGATGATGGCCTTCGTCCAGAAGCATCAACCTTCATCATGTATAGATCAGTGAGGCCATCCCCGTTGAAGTCGCCGCTGCCCGCAACACTATAGCCAGAGTATGCCGAACCTGTGATACCGCTGGATGCCAAAGCCGATGTTTTAAAGAGATTATTTGCGCCTGGAGCTATATTCTCATCGTACATCCACTCGAACGTGGTTGGGGCAAAACACGTCGTCCCTGCGCATTCCGTCAGAGTGTCGAGCTGAAAATCCGAACGATAGGCAAGGCGGTAATCCCGGAAAAGCGCGCCCTCGGCAAAGACTTTGGCATTGGTAAGCCGCTTGGTCTGCGTGTACTGCTCACCATTCGCGTAGCCGATAACGGGTTTTGGCGCTGTCGCATAAATGAAGTCTACGCGGTTATACGGTGACAGACCTTTGGTCGCGTTGCCCGTATATTCGACTTTCTCAATTCCGAACTCGCCGCTAACGGAGTCGTTAAAGTAGATAAAATTGATATAATTACCGACGCGATCCGAAAGCTTGTTCAGCGCCCAGACGCGGGCGCTGGCGGCATTTGCTCCCTTCGCCATAATGCGCGAGTCCGTCGTAAATCCATACTCGAGGATTGCGCCAGACTTCTTCCAGACGGTAAATTTTTCAGGCCCGTTGCCAGCAGTTCCCGTCGAAACTACCTTTGAGAATTCCTCAAAGCTTGTGCTGTAGACAGTTCCCTCGGCCCCATAGGAGCCGTTAATCGCCACCAGCCTTTATCCATTCAGGCAGAACTTGTCGTTCGTGTCATAGTCAGCCGGGTCGGTTGCATTGTCGTGATATTTATCCTGCCCGCAGCGAGTAATATAGCTGACCCCACCGATCGAACTGCCATAGCCGATCACGCCTTTCCCGCCGCTGGATGAAAACTGCAGTGTTAGCTTTGGCTGGACCCCCGTGGTGCCGACAGGCACTGTGATTGGAACGGCGTAACTTGCCATCCCTCCGGGCGTCACCCCAAACTCGCCTGCAGCGGCGCCAACAATTTCAGTTGGAGGGAGACTGTAGCCAGCGCCGCCTAAACGGGCGTTTTTATCGACAGCATGAGCTGAGGTTAAACCCAGAAATAATAAGGTAAAAAGCAATCTAACAAAATGAGCGCAAACACTAACATTACGCATACAAGAAAACATCATGGTCCTCGCAGGAGCTAGCTGTAAAATACAGTATTTTGTCGGATGAACGCTGCGAAAAGGCAGCATTACAGGCTGCAAAGACTTGTCGTTTTGGTCGTTTTGCGTATCGCGTAATAATTTAACTAAAAAAAACATCAAACTCAAAATGAGTCAAGTCGTAGGAAGCACGCATCCAAAAGAATCTATGTCATGTAATATTCATATCGCCATAGTGACGTAACCAGGGGTTGTGTGCCTCTTGTTTGTCCCCCCTCCGAGGCGGCGGGGATGTCAGTTAAACTCCATAGCCTCTGATTTGTCTCTTGACACATAACAACCGGGCACGCCTTCCTAGAACGAAGTTTCCGGGCGAGTGCTCTGCCAAAAGGTGATTGTGCGTGTTTAGTGTGCGGTGTGTTTATCGAGTTAACCGATCTTCTGCGGCTTTAATCGCTTTGATATTAGCGGGGTGCGGTGGATCGCTCGGAAGTTCCGATCCCTCAGATAGCTTAATGGGAGCACCAAAGCCGAAATCTGCCCATGAGCACACAAGCCAGGAGCAATATGCCAGCAAGCGGCGGGTAGATACTCGCAATGATAGCGCGATCAATAATGGGACGGAGTTAAGTCGGGACGAGGTTGTGTATGGGAGCGGAAAATTTGCTGCCTCTAATGATACACCCGCCCGTAAAATGGATATTGTGAAGGACGGCGACGTCGTTCTGAATTTCTCTGATGCAGATGTTCGAGAGATCGCTCAGGCAATTTTGGGTGATGCACTCAGTATGAATTTTGTCGTTGACGCTGGAGTTAACCAACGTTTGACCCTGCGCACGAATCGGCCCTTATCGCGATCGGGCCTGCTACCAACCTTAGAAACAACTCTTGCCGCGGCGGGGCTGGTCCTTGTCAAGGACAACGATTTATATCGCATCATCTCGGCCTCGAAAGCTAAAAGCTCGGCTAGTGCGGTTGCCATAGCTAGAAGCAGAGAGGCAGTGCCGGCAGGGTATGGCGTAACGGTCGTACATCTAAATCATATTTCGCCAACTCAGATGGCTAAAGTGCTAGAACCACTCGCACCAGAACGTAGCCTTTTACGCGTGGACGATGCGCGAAATTTGATCATCCTCGGGGCGACAGGCCCCGATATGAAAACGCTCCTTGATACAGTTGACATGTTCGATGTCGATCAAATGCAAGGAATGTCATTTGCTTTCCTCAAGCTAAAGCAGTCGCGCTTGTCGGAGCTTATACCTGAGCTCAAAGACGTCATAAAAGCCCATGCTGATCAATTAGGCGGGGCAGAACCGCAACTGGTGCCACTAGAACGACTAAACTCGCTATTGGTAATCTGTGCGCGTCCAGCAGCCCTATCACTTGTAAAAGACTGGGTCGTCAGATTGGATCGGACCGAGAACGAAAACGAATCAAAGCTTTTTGTGTATCACGTCAAAAATCGGAAAGCGCAGGAGCTTTCGACGCTTCTCTCGACTCTCTTTCTAAACGAAACGAGTTTAGACCCCGGGAATGCGAGACCGCGAGGAAACTCTTTAGGTCCCGATGCGGATGAAGTTGAGTTGAAGACGGAGAACACACCAACTCGTACATCATTTAGGTCGTAAACCCATAAACGGCTCACAGGGATTCCCTCACCCTCGCGAATATGATTCACCCTCGGCAGGGAGGAACCTGCCGATGAGCCGTTATGATATGACTGATTTCGAGTGGTCTGTCATTCAGCCGATGCTGCCCAACAAACCGCGCGGCGTGCCTCGTGTTGATGACCGGAGGGTGTTGAACGGCATATTCTGGGTGCTCCGTTCGGGTGCGCCCTGGGCAGACTTGCCGGATCGCTATGGCCCGCGCACGACCGTCTATAACCGCTTCAACCGCTGGCGTAAGGCTGGCGTATGGGACAGGATTATGGACGCGATAACAGCGGCTTACGACGGCAAAGTGCAGATGATCGACACCTCTTGCGTGCGCGTTCATCAACACGCGGGATGCGCTAAAAAGGGGGTCGAGATCGTTGTATGGGGTGCTCGCGCGGCGGGCTGACGACCAAAATCCATGCCCTTGTCGATGCGAACGGACTGCCCGTGCGACTTGGCCTGACGGCGGGCGAAACGCATGACAATCGGCTTGTCCCAGACCTCCTGGACGGCCTTCAGCCCAAAACCATGCTGCTTGCCGATCGGGGCTACGATGCCGACTGGATCAGACAGCTTGTGTCAGAGCGCGGCGGCT
The DNA here is from genome assembly GCA_034408685.1 of Hyphomicrobium aestuarii. Lineage (GTDB taxonomy): Bacteria > Pseudomonadota > Alphaproteobacteria > Rhizobiales > Hyphomicrobiaceae > JANXVY01. Next base: position 6,788 of record JAWXCP010000154.1, read on the forward strand.
GGGCGAACATACCGCCAAAGCGTAACCGCCGCGAACCGGTCTGCTTCAGCCCGTTCCTATACAAAGAGCGCAACCTCGTGGAACGGTTCTTCAGCAAACTCAAACACTTCCGACGCATCGCGACCAGATACGATAAACTCGCCGTAAACTTCCTCGCTATGCTCAAGCTGGCTTGTGTCAGACTATGGCTGCGCGTTAATGAGTCCACGACCTAGTTCAGCTATGCTAAATTGGATTATGTTAATATCAACTGTGACGTCTTTTGGCGGACTATACATCAATTGATCGAGAATACCGACGACTGGTTAAACGTTGAACTGACCCGCAATTTCGCAGTGTAAACACCCGCCGCGTCGACGAGCGGCGTCGCCATACTGGCAGACGTGAAAATGATAATTGCCGACGATGAGGCTTTGCCCGGTACAGGGGCGGGCGTGAGGAACGCGCGGGTCGAAAGACCATCGTTTATACGATAGGTGCTTTGGAAGCGTCTTTGACCAGTTTGTTTTTCAAGGGTTAAATCGATGGATAGAATGGTAGCATCTCTGGCCCCGGTATTAGTCAGTGTCAGCGGTACAATAAGTTCTTCATCGCCCGTTGCTTCACCACGCGCATAATGCCACGTGGGCGCTATATTTAGATGTAAATGAGGTTGCTTGAAGAAACTCTCGTAAAGACTAACGGCCGAAAACACCAAAGCAATAACAGAAATGATCAGTGCCAAACTACCGCCAGAGGGATTTACCTGAACATCTACCTTTGATTGCCGCCGCTCGGACATGCCTGCGAAACCTTTTCCGAATAACAAAAGCTGAGATTAATTAAATGATTTAAGGATTATATGACACTTTAACGGCAATTTCAGGTCGCAGCAGCGTTTGGCGCAACGTCGTTTATCGCTTCAGCGATCAGCCCGACATAGCGCTCCGCCTGATCGACGCCCTAAGTCTCAGGGGTATAACCCAGATGCCATCCAGATCGGCGTGGGCACTCGGCGAAAGAACAAAGCGGTTCATTTCGCAGCGATGCTATTTCCGCGTTTCTTCGCGATAAAGGCCTCGAAATCGAATGGGGTCGAAGCGCTGCTAATTTCGCCGTCGATCAGCGCAGCAAGCCTCGCGCTCATCAAGCAGCCGCAGACGGGGACGCACCACGTCGCTGGCCAACGCATAGCGTCCTTCGGCTACTTTAGCGTGGATGAAGTCGGCGAAATGATCGCCAAGGCTGATAGATGTGTTCTTGCTTATTAAGTTAGTTTTACCAAAGATTGGTAATCGTGACGAGTCGCGTCGTGAAGCGGGTCACTCCCGAGAGCACCGGCTATTTTGTGCTTCACCAGCCAAGCCGACAAGTCTGCTTTGGGGTGAGTCCAGCATTACCGGCGGTGGCGTCCCGTCGACTTAAGGGCTATTTCAAGTGCGATCGTCAAGAGGCTGCAATCAATTTCAAGGCGAGAGTGGCCACACGGTGATCGGCTTGGGGTCGCCTGTTATGGGTCGCCTCAAAACACCACGAAGGAGCACAGGTTCCTGGTCGGTTTGCGTCATCTCTGAATCGGAAGGGGATGACCGTATCAAATGGCGCGGCTTTTCACCGGCGACAGCGTTCTGATATGCGCGAGATGCGGCGCGCGGGCATGAGCAAAAGCCGTCATCTCCACCATTGCGCCTTTTGCGGGAGCCTCGCGGCCTGGCCGCATGTTGAACTCGGCGTAATGAACTCTCCCTTTCGAGCTTTCGATGACCGCGTATTGCCGGTCGGAGAGATCATCGGCGAGCCCTGTCGCTATGACTTTCCCCCGAATGCTCTCGCCGGTTTTGCTTGCGTCGAATAGCGTGATGTTTTGGGATGGGTGGCTTAGGTTGGCCTCGGTCAACGCGCGCCCCACGTGCTCATAGGCTTCCTGCCGACGGCCCAGATCACGGAGTTTCTCAGACATAGACGGCTGAATGGCGAAGACGCCGGGGCGCTTTTCCGCGGCCAGCCCCAAGGTCGAAAGCGTCCTAAGCCGGGCGATAAAGTGGGCGCGGATCTCGTTAGGTGTTCCGGGCGGCGCTGTCCATATGCCGCGTTCGACGGTTTTGAGGATGCGGGCATCTAACGCAGTGTAACCATGGCGCACGGTTTCGCGCCGCATGCGGTTCAACCGTTCAAGCGCCGTCTCCGGTCCGAGTTCAAGCGTGACGAGCTTCTGCGCGTTAACGCGGATGGCGTGGCTGATATAGGCGGGCGAGATAACGAGGTCTTTGCCGCGATCTGTCTTGCCGCGAATGATAACATGCGCGTGGCGGCGCCCGGTATTGAAATGATCCACAGCGACCCAATCGAGCTTCGTGCCCAGATCCCGCTCCATGCCCGCCATGAGATCGCGGATCATGGGTTTCAACTCGCGCAGTTTCTCGCCGTCCTCGGGCGCGACGATGAGCCGGAACTGATGACGCTCGCCCTCGGAGCGTGCCAAGAAGCGTTTGCCGTTGGTCGCGTCGGATGCCCTGTCATAGAGCAAACCGCCCTCGCCTTCGCGTGTCACTCCGTCTCGCTGAAGATAGCGCAGATGGACCTTGGCGGCTTTTAGACTTGTGCCACGATGGCGGGCAATGCGGGCTTTCACAACGACCCGCCTCGCTCCTTTGGCCAGCGCACCGGAATAAATGAGCGCGCTCGCCCCGCGTCCCAGACCGAAGTTCATGGCTTTAGAAACGCCAGTCCGGCGTCCCAGCCTTCCCCCGCGACCAGCCTCCGCGAGCACCTGGGAAACGAAGCGTTTCGATGCGCCCGGTTTGCGCTCGCGAATTTTGCCGAGTTTCGGCGTGAAAGTGTCGTTGAGGATCATGGCTTGGGGTCTCCGTTGTGATGCAACGGACAAACCTAGCTCTGGGCAGTCAATTGCACACTCAGGAAAGGCGTGAAATCGAATGCACTGAGCGATTCCTGCTTTGGGAGGCAGAAACGGACTTTAACCCATGCCGCCCGAACCCTGTTCGAGACACGTTAGGCGGCCAAGCCGACAGGTCGAGACGCGCGTTTGCGAGCAGCTCGGGGACTTGTCCTTGGACGTCGGCGCGGGGGGAGCCGCAGATCCGCTGCGCAACGCCAGCACCAGACATGAGCGTCGCTTTCTACTCGGCGAACGTAAATAGCGACTGGATACCAATTTCCTGGGCAGTTTCTAATCTGATGGCAAGCAAGCCTATATAATCCAGACGTTTAGATTACCGTGATGCTACCACAACTGTCGTGCCATCAACTCGCGTCCGCTATTTCAATGACTTAGATCAAGCCAATGGCGCCTTTTATCTTGCCCTTCCTTCTTCCTGTCTTTTTCTCGGTGAGCGTCCGTTCTAAACCCTGTTTTGCAATGCATGCTCGATCCGCACCTAATCCTTGAGGAGGGTTCATCGGACTGCATGCCAAGCCAACCTGAGCTTATGGCTCAAGGGGCGCCATTGACGGTTTGCGGGCCGTCATCGATCAAAGCTTTGACCTCGACATTTAGAGCCTTGGCGAGCGCTTCAAGCGTGTCCACTGTCGCCGCATTCTCGCATCGCTCAATCATGCCGACATAGTTGCGGTTGAGCTCGGCCAAATCGGCAAGGGCTTCCTGAGAGAGATTTCTCTCCGCTCTCAATCGTCGAAGGTTTCGCGCCACTGTCCGCCGCAATTTCATGCGGATCAGCGCAAAGCATGGTGCGAAAACGATCCACCCAGTATACTGGGTAATCAGCAGCGCGACTTTCCTTAGCCTCACGAAATTTCATCTCATACACGCTGTGAGCATACATTATGCAAATTAGCGTGTTATGATCATAGCGTAGTCTTCAACCGATCCGTCGGTGTGGTCCCGGCCGTAATTTTCGAAAAGCAGTACGACAGCAGGAACGACAATGACATCGTCTCTCAAACTGAATCTGAATTTTGAGTTCGCCGCTGACAGCGAGGCCTACGAGGCGGGCCTCCGGGGCGAGGGGAGCCGAGCAGCACACCTCGCTCTGTCGTTGCCCGCTGAAGCGGTTGAACCGCTCGTGCTGGCGAAAGCACAATTATCGATAAGCCTAAGCCCGAGCGGCGTGTTGACAATCCATCCCGACGGCGTGAGCGACGAGATATTGCGCCTTTTAATGGACGCCAAGGCTCTACCGACGATGCCGTTGAGCGAAGTGATCCGTCGCACTCTTAATCCCGAACTTTTAGCGCCCGACGAAGATGCTGTCGAAGACCTTGCCAAGCTTCGCCAAGAGCTGGAGACGGCGCTGCAATTGACGAATGAGGCTTTGGCCAACATTCATTCCTAGACCGTCACAATTTCACGGCGCTCCCGATGACGATCTGACTGCCGACAGCGCCCATATAGCGGCCGTCGAAACTATCAGGATGACCGCCAAGAAGAAAAAGTTGATCGTGCCTTAACGGGATACACCCGCGCCAGCCCGGCATAGGCCGGTTTACCCGGTCGGACGGTTTCGCTCGTGCTTTCAGCTCGCCGTTGATTGAAATCTCAAGGCCGTGGCGGCAAACAACATCCCCAGGTTTTCCGGCCACGACTTTCAACATCGGCGTTTGCGGCGCAAGATAACCACGCTAGACAGCAAATTTACTCCACGGGGACGGCGGATCGATAAGGACGATATCGCCACGGCTTACTTTAAGAGACGGTCGGATCTGATAAAACCCTGAAGGCACACTTTCCGACACGTTGTAGATGACATATGGCCGCCGCTTTTGGTGGGAAGCCTCACCCAGCGCCGCAAGCGCGACGAAGCAAGGCATAAGTTGGCGCAACACCGAATGCTTCAACCGACTTCTCCGGATGAGGCGCGCCGCCGCCGGCTTTCCGACCAGGCGACGACCTCGTCACGATGGTAAAAGATCCGTCCGCCATGCTTGCGGAAGCGCGGGCCGATGCCCTGCCAGCGCATATTGTCGAGGGTGCGTTTCTTTAAGCGGAGATAGACGGCGGTTTCGTCGACGCTCAGGAAGGGGGAGACGAGTTCGGACATGGCTTGCCTCTCAAATGCATGCGATGTCCTAAAATAACATTGTCGTTCCGGATACTCGGAGTGTCGAACAAAAGCGTCGCTTCAACGCCACTCTCCGTTCAGCAACGCGCGATAACCTCCATCCCGCATTTCAATGCCTCTGGCAAGCGCCCGTCGCATCTTGTCTTTCAAGGCAGAATTCGTACGCCAGTAGGCAGCCACGCGTTCTTCGCCGAAATGGATAACCGCCATCTCGCGATAAGACGCGCCAGCCTGATCTCCGTCCAGCGCGACAAGCGCGTCACGCAGCGCCAGCCATCGCGCGGTCCATGGGCGTTCGACCGCGAGCTTGCTCGGAGCGGTAATAAGGAATCCCTTAAACAGCCTTAGCGCTTCGATGCCGGAGCCAATCTGCGCGCATCCCGGCACCTGAAAGCTTAGTCGGACGTTTGAAAAAATCGAGGCTCCTGTGATTGTCAGCATAAGCGTCGCTGAACCGCGGCTGGCGCGCAGATATTGCTTGTCGCCGATCATCAGCACGCTGAGGGCGACGCCGCGCTCAGCAAAACTTTTCAGAGTGAAGGCTAAATCCAGGCTCTCGCTGACAATGCACGTCAGAGACGGCGCGCCGGTCTCTGGGCGCCAGAAAAGTTCGCGACACGGCGCGTGGATGGCTGGATCGGCTAACGTAAGGCAGCCCCACCGCTCTGCCGTCGGGCACTCGCGGCTTTGCCTGATAATCAGGATGTCATTTTCGAGCGTTTTGGTGACGGGCGATATGGTCCTGGAGGCCCGATAATCCGCCTGGTAGTCGCGATTGCGGCGCAGAAATTCCCA
>JAWXCP010000155.1:0-23654 GCA_034408685.1 Hyphomicrobium aestuarii
GGATCTATTCCAAGATGACCCGCGTCCGTGCAGCCGAACGCCGGATGCGCAACTGAGCGACCTGCAGCGGAGCCTGATGCGAGCTGACAACAAAAAACGACCCCGGCAACGTGGCACGGGGCCGTTCTTGTCAGTCGCGTGTCGCGTCGTTACTGGAGCGACTTCTCGATTTCGGCCCGGTGGGTTTTGACCAGCGCGATGTTCTCGGCATTCTGGACGCTTGGCGTATTCTGGATGGCGTCTTCGAGTTCGGTAATCAGCTGCTTTTTGTCGGCGTCGGGGATCGTGTTGTCGCCTTTGACGTCGACCAGTTCCTTTTTCAGCGCTTCGACGGGATCGGTAAACTCACCCGTCTGCGGGTCGAGGCCGGCCATCACGATCGAGATGTTGGCGGCAACCTCGTCCAGTTCGTTGAAGCTCTGGAATCCGTGCTTCTTGGCGATGCCCTCGAGTTCGCCTTGCAGCGCGGAGTCTGGCTTTTCGCCAGCAGCTTGGATCTTGCCGGCGATGCCGGCCAAGTCTTTTTGCGAGGCGATGAAGCCGAGGACTTGCTTTTCGCTGAGCTTGATCTGCTTCACGTCTTGGGCGGCTGCGGGGATCGCGGCCGCAAATGCGACGACGGCTAGGGCGACAAGTGCTGCGATGATGCGGTTAAGACCATTCGGCATCGATGGAACTCCAAAGTTCGGTGTCGGACCCAGCACCCCCCACAAGGTCGCTGCCGGCCGGTTTCTCGGTTGATAGAGACCGTGCGATTGCGCCGGTCCCGCCTCACGCTGCGTCGTGATTGCGCACCAATCAAACCACAGGAGAAAGCGGCCGATTTGCGACCACCACGCGTGCCCACACGGGAATAACGCAACCTTCGAACGCGCTGTGCCGAACTGCCACGGCGCCGACATCCAGTTGCGGTATCAAGTTACCGCATTACGGTGGCTCGATACCACATTAGCTATACCACTGTTTTTGTTGGAATAAATGAAATTGACGGCCGGTATTTCGGTGTCTATGTCCAGCTCTTTCGCATCGAGAACCTGAGATAGACCATGAAAACCTTCGTTGCCAAACCGGCAGAGGTGGAGAAAAAGTGGATCGTGATCGACGCTAACGGCCTCGTGGTCGGGCGGCTCGCATCCCTCATCGCCCTTCGCCTCAAAGGCAAGCACCGCGCGATCTACACACCCCACGTCGACTGCGGCGACAACATCGTCGTGATCAACGCTGACAAGGTCGTGTTCACCGGCAACAAGAACGAAGACAAGGTGTATTACCGCCATACGGGCTATGTCGGCGGCATCAAGGAAACCACGCCGCGTCGTCTGCTCGAGGGCCGCTTCCCCGAGCGCGTGATCGAGAAAGCCGTAGAGCGCATGCTGAAGCGTGGCCCGTTGATGCGCAAGCTGATGGGCAACCTGCGCGTCTACAAGGGTCCAGCCCACCCGCATGTTGCGCAGAACCCGACGCCGCTCGATGTCGCCAAGATGAACCGCAAGAACGTGAGGGCCTGATCGCGATGGCGACCGAAACCAAATCTCTGAGCGACCTCGGTGAGTTGAAGCCCGGCGGAATTCCCGCCGTGGCGCTGACCGAAGCTGGCCCCGTTCATGTCCAAAAACTCGACAAGTTCGGCCGGGCGTACGCGACCGGTAAGCGAAAAAACGCCGTCGCACGGGTATGGATCAAGCCTGGCAAAGGCAAGATCACCGTCAACACCAAAGAATACCGGGCATATTTTGCCCGCCCAGTGCTGCAGATGCTGCTTGAGCAGCCATTGAAAGCGGCTAACCGCGCCGAACAGTTCGACATCACGGTGACGGTTGCCGGCGGTGGGCTGTCGGGCCAAGCGGGCGCTGTGCGTCACGGCATCTCGAAAGCGCTGACGTACTACGAGCCTGATCTGCGCAAGGTGCTGAAGCCCGGTGGGTTCTTGACCCGCGACAGCCGCGTGGTCGAGCGTAAGAAGTATGGCCGTATGAAAGCCCGCCGCAGCTTCCAGTTCTCGAAGCGCTGATCGGCGACGCAAACTGCATCCAACTGCAGACTGGCACAACAACCGCAGCCCGCACGTTGCGGGCTGTTTGCACGTACGGTGGTGCCCTTGCGCCACGCATCTTGCTTGCGTTTGCCACGCCCCATCAATAAGCCGCCAGGACGTTTGCGAGGAAAATCGGAATGGAACTGTTTCTGGCCGAATTAGTGGAAGTCGTGACCCCGGCATGGTGGCAGGCAAACGCTACCGCGCTGCTCAAAGTCATCATGATCGACTTGGTGCTGGCTGGCGATAACGCCGTCATCGTCGGTCTAGCCGCCTCGCGCGTGGCCCCGGAAATGCGCGCCAAGGTGATATTTTGGGGCATCGCAGGTGCGGTGATCCTGCGGATTTTGTTCGCGCTTGTTACGGCGCAGCTGCTTGCAATTCCCGGGCTGTTGCTGTTCGGCGGTCTTCTGCTGTTCTACGTGTGCTGGAAAATGTACCTGGACTTGACGGCGGGTCACAAACACGAACTCAACGAGGACGGCACCATTTCGGGTGCTTCGGCCGGTCCTGCCATGGGCTTTGGCGCCGCGCTGTGGAGCATCATCCTCGCCGATGTCACCATGTCACTCGATAACGTGCTCGCCGTTGCCGGTGCGGCCAAGGGCTCGTCGCTCGTACTCGTGATCGGATTGGCCATCGCCGTCATTATGATGGCTGTCGCTTCGCACTACATCGCGAGGCTGTTGACCAAATACCCGCTCATCTCGTGGGTCGGCCTTGCCATCGTCATTTATGTTGCCGCCGACATGACCTATAAGGGCACGCTGGATTTGATGGAGCGCGGTAAGTTTGCATCCATCGAATCCGTGACGCCGGTCGTTGCTTGGCTGTCCGATCTGCCGCCAATGTTGTCACCAATCTTGATATTGGGTTGAGCAGCCGGTTGAGCAGCGGACGGATACCACGTGGGAGGTTAGCGTGGTCGGACGCGTGTTCATCGACGGTGAGGCCGGAACGACTGGCCTTCAAATCCGCGAGCGTCTCGCGGCGGTCCCCGGCGTCGAGGTGCTCAGCATCGAGCACGAACGGCGCAAGGAGACCGCGCGCCGTCGTGAACTGATGGCGGCCGCCGACGTCGTAATTTTATGTCTCCCAGACGACGCCGCGAAGGATGCCGTCGTATTGGCGTCCGCCCTCGGACCAGCTGCTCCGGCAATCATCGACGCGTCGACCGCCCATCGGACGGCACCCGGTTGGACCTACGGCTTTGCCGAACTCACGGCCGGTCAGGCAAACGCGATTGCTAAGGCGCGCCTCGTGTCCAACCCGGGCTGCTACCCGACTGGCGCGATCGCGCTGGTGCGGCCACTCGTCGATGCGGGCCTGATCCCTGACGACTTTCCACTAACGGTCAACGCCGTGTCGGGATATTCGGGCGGTGGCAACAGCATGATCGCCGCTCACGAGGTCGCGAAAACCGCTTCGGCGTTCGAACTCTACGGCCTCGGGCTCGACCACAAACACGTCGTCGAGCTGCAGCACTATTCGGGCCTGAAGCGACGCCCGATCTTCGTGCCGTCGGTCGGTAATTTCCGCCAGGGCATGCTCGTGTCGGTCCCGCTGCACCTCGATGAACTGCCGCGCAACCCGTCGGCAGCCGAGCTGACCGATGTGCTCGTCGGGCACTATGATGGGGCGACGCAGGTGCGCGTCATAACAGAGCCCGCCGAGCTCGGCGGACGCATCGCAGCGGAAACAGCTGGCACGGATGTGCTGGAACTGTTCGTGTTTTCCAACCCGCGTATCGCCCAGGCCGTGCTCGTCGCGCGGCTCGATAACCTCGGCAAGGGTGCCGCCGGTGCCGCCGTTCAGAACCTGAAACTCATGCTCGGTCTCGCGACCTGAGGCGCCGCCGCCGAATGGCAAGCCGCCCACAGTTCGCACGAAGCTGCCGATACAATTCGAGCAGCGCCCGAGCGTCACTTCGCCTTGGCGTTGCGCTCTTTCTTGGCGATCTTGGCGGCGCGCTTCAGCGTGTTCTCAGCCTTCTTCTGCTTGGCCTGGATCTTCTTGCGGCGGTTGTCGGACATCGTCGGCATGGGAGGCTCCTGATTTGCTACTAAATTTTGATACTGTGATTGGTGCGGTCGGTCTTAATTGCTCAAACCACCGCCCGTCGTCGGTACGTCGAGCACGCTAAAACCGTAGTGGCTGAGCCAGCGGATGTCGCCGGCGAAAAACTGGCGCAAATCCGGGATGCCGTATTTCAGCATCGTCAACCGGTCGAGGCCGACGCCGAACGCGAAACCCTGATAGCGCTCCGGGTCGAGGCCGCAGTTGGCGATGACGTTGGGGTGGACCATCCCGCAACCGAGAATTTCCAGCCACTGGCCAGGCTTGCCGATCGCTTCGGCGCCGATGTCGACTTCCATCGACGGCTCCGTGAACGGGAAGTGCGACGCGCGGAACCGCATCTTCACTTCATCGACCTCGAAGAACGCTTTGGCGAATGCCTCCAGCGTCCATTTCAGGTGGCCCATGTGGGTCGTCTCGTCGATCACCAGCCCTTCCACCTGATGGAACATGGGTGTGTGCGTCTGGTCGCTGTCGCAGCGGTAGACGCGACCCGGCGCAATGATCCGGATCGGCGGCTTTTGGGCCAGCATCGTGCGGATCTGCACGGGGCTGGTGTGGGTGCGCAGCACTTTTCGCACGCCATCGGGCCCTGGAGCCAAGTAGAACGTGTCGTGGTCCTGCCGGGCTGGATGTTCGGCTGGAATGTTGAGCTTGGTAAAGTTGTTGTCGTCGGTCTCGATATCAGGCCCTTCGGCCACCGCAAAGCCGAGGCCGGCGAAGATCTCGATGACCTCGTCGAGCACCTGGCTCACCGGATGGATACGGCCGCGCGCCTCGGGGCCAGACCGGACGGGCAACGTAACGTCCGCCCGCTCTGTCGCCAGACGTTGGGCCAAGGCGGCGGCTTCGAGTGCGTCCTTCCGCTCGCCGAGTGCGGCGGTCACACGATCTTTGAGAGCATTGACGGTTTGGCCGAACGCCTTGCGCGCGTCGGGCGGCAGCGCGCCAAGCGTCGACATCAGCTCCGACACGCGGCCTTTCTTGCCGAGCGCGGATACGCGCACGGCTTCGATGGCGGCGAGGTCTCCCGCCGCGCTGATCTCCGCCAGGAGCGTCGCTTCAAGCGCGTCGACGTTGGAGGTCATCGTCGTGTCTCCAGCATTACGCCGGGCTGGCGGAAGCGCCCTGGCCAGCGTGCGCGACAGCCTTGTCGACGATCGCCTTGAAGCCCATCGGATCGCGGATGGCGAGGTCGGACAGCACCTTGCGGTCGATCTCGATGCCAGCCTTCGTCAGACCGTCGATGAAGCGCGAATACGTCATGCCATGCTCGCGGACAGCGGCGTTGATCCGCTGAACCCACAGCGCGCGGAAGTTGCGCTTGCGGGCTTTGCGGTCGCGATACTGATACTGCATCGCCTTTTCGACGGCCTGCTTGGCGACCCGGATCGTATTCTTCCGGCGGCCATAATAGCCCTTAGCGGCCTTGAGGACTTTTTTATGCTTGGCGTGGGCGGTGACGCCGCGTTTGACGCGTGCCATGGGGAAGTCTCCGGAAAGATAGCGATTTCAATGTGACGGGTGGAACTACGCCTGATCCAACACGCGCCCGACTTGGCGATATCCAGTGGGCGAAAGCCGGTTTAGCGAAAGCCGGTCTACCGAAAGTATGGCATGTACTTTTTGACGAGCTTTGCGTCGCTGGCGTCGAGCACCATGGTGCCACGCGCGTTGCGCACGAATTTACTCGTCCGCTTGATCATGCCGTGCCGTTTGCCGGCGGCGGCCGCCATTATCTTGCCGGTCCCAGTCACTTTGAAGCGCTTCTTGGCGCTGCTCTTAGTCTTCATCTTGGGCATTTTGCGTCTCCGTTTTTATTGGTCAAAGGCCATTTGCCAGCTGAAAACAGCCGACGGCCCTCCAAGAGTTTTGCTGAGCAGGCGGCCGATGTGGCCGACGATTCAGCGATCCAGCATCGCGCGAATGCTAGGTGATACCCCTGGGTTGCTTGGGAAAGCATACGATCCGCCACGGCATGCCCTGCCGGACGGATCGAAGCCGTGGCTATAACCGCAAGCGTTTGCTTGACGCAAGCGCGAAAATGCGCGGCTTCTACCCGTACGGCCCTGTTTCAGGCCCTCGGATTCGATGCATCCGGGCCGCCATCTGTGGTTTTGGAGAAGGCCTATGCTTTATGCTGCCCTCAAGGCTGCACTGTCGGGCGTGATCATCGCGGCCGTTTCGGAGACCGCGAAGCGCAATCCCGGCCTCGGCGCGCTGATCGCGTCACTGCCGTTGGTGTCACTACTCGCCATGATTTGGCTGTGGCGCGAGACCGGCGATACCGACCGCATCGCCAACCACGCCGACGCGACGTTCTGGCTCGTTCTGCCGTCGTTGCCGATGTTTCTGGTGCTGCCCTGGCTGCTGCGCGCTGGCTATGGGTTCTGGCCGGCGCTTGGGGCATCGTGCCTGCTGACAATCTTGCTCTACCTTGCGATGTTGCGTATGCTGCACAGTTTCGGCATCACGGTTGTGTGAGTTCGTTCTGACCGCCCCACCCCCGGTTAACCCCCATGGCTACGGTCGCCTTTACGGCCAATATTCAGCGTCACGTCGCTTGTCCTGCGGTGGACGTGCCGGGAAAAACAGTGCGTGAGGCGCTCGAGGCCGTCTTTGCGGCAAACCCCAATGCGCGGGGTTACGTGCTCGACGACCAAGGCGCATTGCGCCGCCACATGACGATCTATGTTGACGGTGTCATCATAACCGACCGCGTCCGGCTGACCGATCCCGTCGGCGAAGCCAGCTCGATCTATGTGTTCCAGGCCCTTTCGGGAGGATAATGCAATGGCGGAAGCAGTTGACGGGGCAGCAGCAGACACGCTGCTCGTTTCAACACGCAAGGGCCTATTCTGGGTGGTCCAGGACAGCGTCGGCCGGTGGGGCATCTACCGCGCCGACTTCCTCGGCGACAACGTTACGTTGACGCTCACGGATAAGCGAAGCGGCTATCATTATGCGGCCCTCGACCATGGCCACTTCGGCGTAAAGGTCCACCGAGACGCCGGCTCCGGCTGGGAAGAGATCGCAGCGCCGGCCTACCCGCCCAAGCCCGACGACTTGATCGAAAACGACATGTGGGGCCGCCCGCTGGCCTGGAGCACGGCGCGTATCTGGGCGCTCGTTCCAGGCGGCCCCGATCAACCCGGCGTCTTGTGGTGCGGCACGCTGCCGGGCGGCTTGTTCCGCTCGAATGACCACGGCACGACCTGGACGCTCGTCCGCTCGCTGTGGGACCATCCCAAACGCCCGATGTGGATGGGTGGTGGCGCCGACCTGCCCGGCATTCACTCGATCCTGGTCGATCCACGCGATAGCCAGCACGTTGCAATCGCGGTCTCGACCGGCGGCATTTGGCACACGGCCGATGGCGGCGAGACGTGGACGCAGCGCGGCGAGGGCATGCGCGCCGACCACGTGCCACCCGAACTAACCCACGCCCCGATCGCCCAGGACGTGCATTGCTTGGTGCAATGTCGCGCTGCCCCGCACCGGATGTGGGTCCAGCACCATAACGGCATCTTCGTCTCGTCCGACGAAGGCCGGACGTTCATCGAGTTGTCGCAGGCTGGCCCGTCGACATTCGGGTTTCCGGTCGCGGTTCATCCCGAAGACCCGGACACGGCGTGGTTTGTCCCTGAGATCAAGGACGAAAAGCGCATTCCCGTCGGCGGGCGGCTCGTCGTCACCCGCACGCGCGACGGCGGCCGCTCGTTCGAAACGCTCACGCGTGGCCTGCCACAACAGCACGCCTACGATGTCGTCTACCGCCACGGTCTCGCCCTCGACCCGAGCGGCAATCGCCTGGCCATGGGCTCGACCACCGGCGGGCTTTGGATCAGCGAAGACCAGGGAGATACGTGGGCCGAGATCAGCCACACCCTCCCGCCGGTCTACGCCGTGCGATGGGGGTAGTGGCTCCACCCAGAATATGGACGGATCGTGGGAATTGGACGCGCCTCTGGACACGTTGAACCTGCCCGGCGATAGGTCCGGCTCAGTTTCGAGAGAACCACGACCGTGTCCATGCCAGCTTCCGCCGAGCCATCTGCGATTTCGCAATCAACCTCTCCCGTTGTCCGGTTTGCGCCGTCGCCGACGGGCCACCTCCACATCGGCGGGGCACGGACGGCGCTGTTCAACTGGCTTTATGCCAAACGGCATGGCGGCAAATTCCTTCTGCGCATCGAGGACACGGATCGCGAGCGCAACAATCCGGAGGCGGTTGCTGCCATTCTCGATGGTTTGACCTGGCTCGAACTCGAATGGGAGGGCGAGGCCGTCAGCCAATTTGCGCGTGCTGCCCGCCATAAAGACGTCGCAGAATCAATGCTTTCGTCGGGCGGTGCATATCGCTGCTACCTGACCAGGGACGAGCTTGACGCCATGCGGGCCGAGGCCGAAGCCACCAAACAGCCGCTCGTCGTCAAGAGCCCGTGGCGCGATCGCGATCCCGGTTTAGCCCCGGTCGGCGTGCCGTCGACGATCCGATTGCGCTCACCCGACGATGGCGAAACCGTCGTCGCGGATGCCGTCCAGGGCCGCGTCGTGTTTCCCAACAAGGACCTCGACGACCTCATCATCCTGCGCAGCGACGGCACGCCGACCTACAACCTCGCCGTGGTCGTCGACGATCACGATATGGGCGTGACCCACGTTGTCCGCGGCGTCGACCACCTGACGAACGCGGCCCGCCAAGCGCAAATTTACGCGGCTAACGGCTGGGCGATCCCGCAGTTTGCCCACGTGCCGCTGATCCACGGTGCCGACGGGGCGAAATTGTCCAAGCGCCACGGCGCGCTCGGCGTCGAGGCCTATCGGTCGATGGGCTATTTGCCAGCTGCTCTCCGCAACTATCTCGTCCGGCTCGGCTGGAGCCATGGCGACGACGAGATCATCGCGACGCCGCAGCTCATCGAATGGTTCGGCCTGGAGGCTATCGGCCGCTCACCAGCGCGGCTCGATCTTAAAAAGCTCGAAGATACCAATGCCCACTACATCAAGACGGCAGCCAGCGCCGAACTGGTTGATCGCTGCCGCGACCTGCTTGCGCGCTACACTGGAGATTTTGCGGCGCTGGTCGCTGAGCACGATCCCAAGCTCCAGCGTGGTGACGTCAATCTCGCCCGCAACGTCTTGGCCCTGCTGCCGAAGGTGCCGGACGGCGTGACGTTGGCCGCTCGGTTTTCTGCCGCCGGTTGGGAGCGGTTCGAGGCGCTGCTACCAGCGTTGAGAGAACGCGCCAAGACGCTGCCGGAACTGATCGACGGCGCGCTGTTCCTGGTCATGCAGCGGCCCTTGGCGTTCGACGACAAAGCACAAAAGCAACTCGATCCGGCCGCACGCGTTATTCTGTCGGCGCTTCTGCCGAGGTTGGCCGGGCTTGACACGTTCGATGCCGTAACGCTCGAGGCTGCGGTGCGAACGTATGCGGAGGAGACCGCTACGAAACTCGGGGCCGTCGCTCAACCGCTGCGCGCGGCACTGACCGGGCGCACGGTCAGTCCGCCCGTATTCGACGTCATGGCGGTTTTGGGCCGGGAGGAAACATTGGCGCGGTTGCGCGAATTAACCGACAGACCGGCCTAACGGCTGTCTGGCGATGTGTAGGTCGGTCGTAAATCGACCAAGGTCTAGCTGTCGCACTGTCGTCAAAGTGGCCGATCAAGTGGTGTATTCGTCGCAGTTGAGATATGCGTATTGCATCGCAACCGAACCCTGTCGCGATGCGCCATGCGGACCAGGAGGCACAATCCATGAACGTTCACGCCAAAGCACTGCCAGTCGCCGAGCGCTCAGCCAACCTGACCCACGGCGACCAAGTGACCTCGATGCCCATCCGGTCCGGCACGATCGGGCCCGACGTGATCGACGTCGCTCAGCTTTACAAGGATACCGGTTGCTTCACCTACGACCCGGGGTTCACCTCGACGGCCAATTGCGTATCGCGCATCACCTACATCGATGGTGACGAGGGCGTGCTGCTCTACCGCGGCTACCCGATCGAACAACTGGCCGAGCATGCCTCGTTCCTCGAGACCTGCTACCTCCTGCTCCACGGAGAGCTTCCCTCGGCGCCCGAATTCGCCAAATTCCGCAAGACCATCACCAATCACACGATGGTCCACGAGCAGATGACGAGGTTCTTCACCGGATTCCGTCGCGACGCCCATCCGATGGCGATCATGGTCGGCGTGGTCGGCGCGCTGTCGGCATTCTACCACGACAGTACCGACATCAACGACGAGCATCAGCGGCAGATCGCCAGCCACCGCATGATCGCCAAGATGCCGACGATTGCGGCGATGGCGTACAAATACTCGATCGGCCAGCCGTTCATCTATCCGCGCAACGACCTCGAGTACGCATCGAACTTCCTGCAGATGTGCTTTGCCGTCCCGTGCGAGCCCTATGAGGTCAACCCGGTTCTTGCCCGCGCCCTCGACCGCATCTTCATCCTCCACGCCGACCACGAGCAGAACGCCTCGACGTCGACCGTCCGTCTCGCCGGATCGTCGGGCGCCAACCCGTTCGCCTGCATCGCGGCTGGCATCGCCTGCCTGTGGGGGCCCGCACACGGCGGCGCCAACGAAGCGGCGCTCAACATGCTCGAGGAAATCGGGACCGTTGACCGCATCCCCGAGTACATTGCCAAGGCCAAGGACAAGTCGTCGGGCTTCCGACTGATGGGCTTTGGTCACCGCGTCTACAAGAACTACGATCCGCGCGCGAAGGTCATGCAGAAGACCTGCCACGAAGTTCTCGATGCGCTTGGTGCGCGCGATGAGCCGCTGCTCAAGGTGGCGATGGAACTTGAGCGTATCGCGCTTCAGGACGACTATTTCGTCAGCAAGAAGCTCTATCCCAATATCGACTTCTACTCCGGAATCACGCTGCGCGCGATGGGCTTCCCCAAAGACATGTTTACGGTCTTGTTCGCGGTCGCCCGGACCGTCGGGTGGATTGCGCAGTGGAAAGAGATGATCGAAGACCCCGAGCAGCGCATCGGACGTCCGCGCCAGCTCTATCTCGGTCACGCCCGCCGCGAATTTATTCCGGTGTCGCAGCGCTGAGTGCAGCGCTGCCGGGCTGGGCATCGGCGGCTGCAAAAAACCATTCTGCGTTAGGCGCTTGCAGCTTTGCGCAGGGTCGGGAACTGCACCGGCATGCCTGCGCGCGTGAGCGGACGCTCTGGGCTGAAAACCGGCGGCAGCACATCTGGCTTCGGCGTGAGCAGGCCGAGCAGCTTGGCTTCGAGTTGAACGCGGTGAAAGGGCTTCGGCAAGACGTCGTCGACGCCAACCTCTTTTGCTTTGGCGATCTCGGCTGGCTCCTGATTCGTCATGATGTACAGGATCTTGAGCTGAGCGCTGGTCGCTTCCTCGCGCAACACGGATACGAACGCGAGCGGGTTCTCGCCGGGGATATTCCAATCAAGGACGACCGCGTCGGGAAGTTTGATCTCGCAAAGCTCGGCTGCCTTCGCGACCGAGGCCGCTTCGATCACCTTGATGTCGAGGCTTTCGATGATGGTGCGCAACACTTTGCGTACGACATCGCTGTCGTCGACGATAAGGCAGGAGGTCATGGTGGCCACAGGTCAGCGGTCCTCTGTACGGATGAGGTCTAACCCGACAGTGCCGGACTTGCGTTAATCATCGGTTGCAGTTGGCGGTAAAATGCCAGCTGTCAACGACTGTTGCGGTTCTGACACTTGCTCCCAGACGTGCCACCCCAGACGTGCCACCCCAGACGTATCACCCCGAGGTGCCACACGGGGGGGAGCACGCCAGCTGCGCCGACTTGCCCCGCCGGCGTATTACACCGCTTATTTCGTGTCTTTGAGGTGCTTTTCCAGCCAATGAATATCGTATTGACCGTTAATAATATCCGGCTGGCGGATCAGGTCATTAAACAGCGGGATCGTCGTCTCGATGCCGTCGATGACAAATTCCGACAGCGCGCGCCGTAGTCGCATCAAGCATTCGTTGCGGGTCTTGCCATGGACGATGAGCTTGCCGATCAAGCTGTCGTAGTTGGGCGGTATGCGGTAGCCCTGGTAGACGCCGCTGTCGACGCGCACGCCCACCCCGCCCGGTGGATGCCAGTAGGTGATGCGGCCCGGTGAGGGCGTGAACGTCTTCGGATTCTCGGCGTTGATGCGGCACTCGATCGAGTGGCCGGAGAACGTCACCTCTTCCTGCGTGATCGACAGAGCTCCGCCAGCCGCGACGCGAATCTGCTCCAGCACGAGGTCGAGCCCGGTAATCATCTCCGTCACCGGATGTTCGACCTGGAGCCGGGTATTCATTTCGATGAAGTAGAAATTGCCGTCCTCATACAGAAACTCGACCGTACCCGCGCCGCGATAGCGCAGTTCGCGCATCGCAACGGCAACGGTCTCGCCGATCTCGGCTCGTTGGGCGGCGTTGAGCGCTGGCGACGGCGCTTCTTCCCACACCTTCTGGTGGCGACGCTGCAGCGAGCAATCGCGTTCGCCAAGGTGGATCGCGTTGCCTTTGCCGTCGCCAAACACTTGGATCTCGATATGACGCGGCTTTTGCAGATACTTCTCGATATAGACGGCATCGTCGCCGAACGCGGCTTTGGCCTCGGCCTTTGCGGTTGCCAGCGACAGCGGCAATTCCAGCGCGGTATGGGCAACCTTCATGCCTCGGCCGCCGCCGCCCGACGCTGCTTTGACCAGCACCGGAAATCCCATCTCGCGTGCGACCGCGAGCGCTTCTGCATCCGACGTGACGGCACCTTTCGATCCCGGAACGCAAGGGATGCCGAGCCGTTTGGCGGTTTCCTTCGCGGCGATCTTGTCGCCCATGATGCGGATATGTTCGGACGTCGGCCCGATGAACGTCAGGTTGTGCTCTTCGAGGATTTCGGCGAACCGCGCGTTCTCCGACAAAAAGCCGTAACCCGGATGCACCGCATCGGCCCCGGTGATCTCACACGCTGCCAAAAGACGCGGGATATTCAGATAGCTTTCGGCAGCCGAAGGCGGGCCGATACACACGCTTTCGTCGGCGAGGCGCACGTGCATGGCGTCAGCGTCGGCCGTCGAGTGGACGGCGACCGTGGCGATGCCGAGTTCTTTGCACGCGCGCTGAATACGCAGCGCGATCTCACCCCGGTTGGCGATCAGGACTTTGTCGAACATCAGCTCACTCGATAACCATCAGCGGTTCGCCGAACTCGACCGGTTGGCCGTCCTCGACCAGAATTGCGGCAACCGTCCCCGAGCGTGGTGCTGGGATCTGGTTCATCGTCTTCATCGCTTCGATGATCAAGACCGGATCGCCAGCGTTGACGCGGGTACCGATTTCAACGAACGGCGCGGTGCCGGGCTGTGGCGAGCGGTAGGCAGTACCAACCATCGGCGACTTCACGGCACCAGGGTGCTTGGCCGTGTCGGCCGGGCTTTGCGTTGCCAAAGCCTGCGCGGACACCGTCCCCGCCATAGGCTGCGCCATGGCCGTGACCGTCACTTGCCGGGCGACGCGGACCTTGAGGTCACCCTTCTCGATCTCGATTTCGGTCAGGCCGGTCTCGGTCAGCAAAGCAGCCAAGTCGCGGATCAGCTTGTGCTCGTCGGTCTCTGATTTGGTCTTGCCGTCGTCTTTGCCCATCGGCCCCGTGTCCTCGCGTTTGCGCAATTTCGGCACTGCAGCTAGCGTTTGCGCTTGTTTTGCTTGCGGTTTTTGGCGGCCGCGTCGCGTCATGCCGTTATTCCGTTGCGACGAGATCGGCGAGGGCGTCGATGGCTAATTCATAGCCGCGCGCGCCCAGCCCGCAGATCACGCCTTTCGCAGCAAGTGACATGTAGGAGTGATGCCGGAATGCGTCCCGCCGAAAGATGTTTGACAGGTGGACCTCGATGACCGGCACTTCGACCGCCTGCAGCGCGTCGAGGATCGCAACGGACGTATGCGTGTATCCGCCAGCATTAATGATCACACCGGAGGCTTTGACGCGCGCCTCCTGGACCCAATCGACAAGATCGCCTTCGTGGTTCGACTGCCGAAAATCGATCTCGAGCCCGCGCGCTGCCGCTCTCGCTTCGCAGCGCCGACGAACGTCGTCGAGCGTCTCCGTTCCGTACACGGCGGGCTCTCGCACGCCGAGCAGGTTGAGGTTCGGGCCGTTCAGAATGTAGATGGTTCTCGCCATTGCAGCGCGGCTCTAACAGCTTTTGCCGCATTGCGGAAGCGCCACCCCGTCTGTGTGCCGCTTGCCGACCCGATGGCCCGTCTGCCTCAGCCGGGTTCCGCCGAAAGCAGAATGTCGTCCCCGTCCTTGAGGATTTGCAGCCGCATCTCCGCAGTACCGGCCAGCCGCCACGTATAATAGGCTTGGATGCTCATGGCATCCAGCGGGGCGGTGGCATTGCCGACGATGAACTCGGTCAGGTGCTGCGGCGGCCGCGCGCCCTGGCCTTTGCAGCGGATCAGAAAGCTCGGCGTTTCCGATGTGCCGGCGACGTCGACGTTGATTTCGCCACCTCGGGGCAGTGCTGCGAGCGACGACGCGACGAGGTTCAGCAGGAGCTTGACGCGATCCTTGATCATGTAGCCGGGCTGGCCATTCCAGATCAGTGTGTGCTTGCCCTGGCCGACGAACCCGCGCGAAATTTGTTCGGCGGTGGCGAGGTCGATCATCGCGCCAGCCGAACCGACGGCGCCGAAAGCAAAGCGGGCAAACTGCAGTTTTGCGGAGGCCTGTTCCGTCACATTGCGGATGACATCCATGGCATACGACTTGGCGTCGGCATCGTTGTCCTCGTCGAGAATTTCGATACCGTTATAGATCGCGCCGACCGGACCGATCACATCGTGGCAAATCTTGCTCGAGATCAGCGCGGCCAGCTCCAAGTCTGTTGGGTGGGCGACAGTCATTCCATTACTCCTTTGCGCCAGCACGTGACGGTGGCGCATCAATCGAAAGTTCGTAACGCTTACGCGATTCTCGTGCATCAACTGTGTCCGTCGCGACGCTATCCGCAGCGCAGCAAACGGCAACCTCTCGACCGGAAACGGGAATGACACCAGGCGACCAGCGACGGCTGACCGATGCGATTTTGCCAGCCGTATTCGAGGCCGCGCGCATCGAGCTCGCGTTGTTTGAGACCGGTTGCGCGGTTCAAACCAAGGCCGACCGCTCGCCTGTGACAGAGGCCGACATTCGGGCCGAAGCGGTGCTGCTGGACGCGCTGGCTCGTATCATGCCGGGGGTGTCGGCCGTCTCGGAGGAAGCATTCGCCGCGGGCCATCGGCCCGACCTCACCGACCCGTTTTTGCTGATCGATCCGCTCGATGGAACAAAGCAGTTCATCGCTGGCCTGAAGGAGTTCACGATCAACGTAGCCGTGGTCCGTGGTGGGCGTCCGGTCTACGGTCTGATCTATGCGCCTGCGTTGGCCGATCTCATGGTCACCGACGGCAATCGCGCGCTGCGTGCCGTGTATGACGCCAGGATCGATGCGGGGCAGAGTGCCGACACCGGCACGTCATCGCCGGGCAGTGAGAATGCCATCAGTCTGGACAAGTTGCGGCCGCACGAGATACGCGTCCGCACGGCCAGTGAGATCGACGCGAGCGGCGGGCTGATCGCGCTGCAGAGCCGATCACGCGACCTCGCTGGTGCCGACGCCTATCTCGACGGGCTCGCCATCGGGCAGCGGCGTCGGCTCGGGTCGTCGTACAAATTCTGCCTGATCGCCTGCGGTGAAGGCGACATCTACGCCCAACTCGGTGACACCTGCGAATGGGACACGGCTGCGGGTGAGGCGATCGTAAAGGCGGCAGGCGGTTGCGTCGCCCGGCTCGACGGTGAGCCGCTGACTTACGGCGACAGCGCTCGCAATTTCCTCAATCCGCCGTTCGTGGCGTCCAGCTTGCCGATGGCGGCATTGCGATCGTTAGGCCGCCGTCAGATGAACAGCGGCTGACCAAAAAGCCACTCGGCATCATTGATTTGCAGCTATTCAGCCACAGTTTGGCAGCAGTTTCCCGGCACATCATGGGGTCACGAATCAGGCCGTTGATGGCACACTCGGCCACAGAGCCCACCTGAGGATTGCCGCCATGCCAGTCCAGACGAAACCTATTGTGGCCATCGCGCGCACCCCGGCCGCCGACACGCGTCCGCTGATGTTTTCTGCCGTGCTCGTGTTTGCGGCAATCCTTGCATCCTTGCAGCCTGCATTCGTGCAGCCCGCGCTTGGCCAGGGTCGCGGCGACGATGCCTACCGGCCGCCGAGTGACGGTTATTCGAACCCCGCTCCGGTGTATCAACAGCCGGCCTATCCTGCGCCTGCCTATCAGGGTCCTGGCTATCAGCCGCCGTACGCGCCGCCACAAGCCTACCGCCAGCCACCAGCCGAACCTGCCGAACCTGCCTATGGCGCACCGCCGCCTCGAGCCTATGATCGTGGCGGCGACGACAGGCAAGGCGGCGACCGCCGCGACAGCTACCCGCCACAAAATGGTGGACCCGATCGCGGGTACGCCAACAACGATCAACGGGGATCGGGTGGCTACGGTCAGCCATACGCGCCGCCGCCGGCCTATGAGGCTCCGCCCCCGCCGCGCTATTCAGACAACGGCCCCAACCCAAATCGCGGCTACTACGAACAGGGTGAAATTGTCGAAAAGGGTCGCGGGTTCTTCGGTTCGATTACCCAGGGCCTCGCCAGCGCCATCGAGCACACCTACCGCAAGGCTGGCCGACCCAATGGCTACATCCTGGGCGAGGATGGCGGCGGGGCGTTCTTTGCCGGTCTCCGCTATGGCGAGGGCGTGCTCTACACCAAGGACGCTGGCGACCATAAAGTGTTCTGGCAAGGGCCATCGCTCGGCTTCGACATTGGCGGCGAGGGATCGAAAGTCATGATCCTCGTCTACAACCTTGCCGATACGTCGGACATTTTCGACCGGTATGCAGGCGTCGAAGGGTCGACCTATGCGGTTGGCGGCGTCAGCGTACAGTTCCAAAAGCATGCCGATGTCACGCTGGCCGTCATCCGCTCGGGCATTGGGCTGCGACTGGGGGCCAACGTCGGCTATTCCAAGTTTACCCGGCGGCCGACCTGGAACCCGTTCTGACGGTATTGGCCGCATAGGCACGACCCTTCCGTTTGCGGTTTCGCTCGCGCTCTGGCCACACATGAAGTGGTCGTGTAGTGATCACGGTTAATGCGGGGTGGATCAACGCCGATGGCGGTGAGCCAGCATTCGGCTATCGGCATTCGGTCGGTGCCACAGATGCGCCAAATGGTTGGTCAATCTGCGCGAACGCACGTCGCCAATGGGGAACGGCTGAGCGATGACGATCAACACGATAATGCTCGTGGCGCTCGGCTTTCTGATCGCGGCGTTGCTTGCCGTCCTGGTCGCGCCCGCCTACCGCAACCGCACGATGCGGCTGACAGCCGACGCATTGCGCCGCTCGTTGCCGTTGACCGAATCCGAGATCCGCGCCGACCGCGATCGAATGCGCGCCGAGCATGCCATCCGCATCCACAATCTCGAAACCCAGCTCGAGCGCGTTACACTTGGCTCGGCCCGCCAGAAAATCGAGGTCAACCGGCGCGACGCCCGCATCAGCGAACTCGAAGGTGTCGGCAACGGACAAAAATCCCAACTTGAAGAACTCGAAAACGCCAAGCGCGTTCTCGAGCAGACGATCACTGACCGTCTGCCCAAGATCGAAGGCCGCTTGACGGAGGCGCGCAGGCTTCTCCAGCAGCGCGACTACGAGGTGACCGCGCTGGCCGAGACGGCACAACGGCAGGCCCGCGCCATCGCCGAAGCGACTCAAATCAACACCCAGCAGGGTACCGAACTGGAGCAATTGCGCACCGCACTTTCGACGCGGGCAGCCCGCAACCAGGACGCATTGGCCGATCAGCGGTTCGACGGCGAGATCGCGCTGCGCTCCGAAATCGAGGCGTTGCGCGCCAAGTCCCGCGATCAGGCGTCTCTGATCGAGCGTTTGCAGTCGGTCATCGCCAACCCGGCCAGCGG
Organism: Hyphomicrobium aestuarii; assembly: GCA_034408685.1. Classification (GTDB taxonomy): domain Bacteria; phylum Pseudomonadota; class Alphaproteobacteria; order Rhizobiales; family Hyphomicrobiaceae; genus JANXVY01. Next base: position 18,154 of record JAWXCP010000155.1, read on the forward strand.
CGCGGAGCCCGGCGTCGTTGCCGCCGTAACCGGGGCGCTTGGGGCTGCCACTAAAGCCACGCTCGAAGCCAGTGTCGCCGAGTTCAATCGGCTGCAAGCCGAATTCGCCGAGCTCAAGGGCGCCTATTCGCTCGCCCGCGCCAAGGTCGAGGCCGCTGAAGCTGCCAACACGGGCGCACGCACGAGCGAGGCAGAACTGCGTAAACTCAAGGCCGAAAGCCAGGATTTCGGGGCCGAGGTCGCTCGCCTCAAGGCGGCGCTGGCCACCTATGAAGAGGGGCCCACCACCGAGCGTGGGACCCGCGAAACGCCCATGGCGATGAAGGCGAAGATTTCCGCGTTCGAAGCCCAGGCCAAGGAGCAGACATCCACGATCGAGAGCTTGCGCGCGGAAGTCGCCGCCGTGAACGAGCGATTGGCAAGGCAATCGGCGCACTTCATGGATGAAATGAAAAAGCTTGGCGCGGGCACGGTCCAGACGTCGTCGGGCCAAGCTGCCGCTGGACAAGCGGTGCCGGGCCAACCCCCAAGCCAATTCATTCCAGCGCGACCTGAGCCGAAGCGAGCAAGCCTCGCCGATCGCATTACCGATCCCCGTGTCGTGCGGTTAACGCCGGGCAACACCGGCACAACGGACGCCGAGGATGCGCCGACAGATCCCGATCCCGTGCCGAAGCCCGCGCTGAACCCAGTGTCCTCCCCGGTGGCAACGCCACAGGTTGCGACGCCGCTTGCCGCCCGAATGTTCAGCCTCGTCGACGGCAATGCCGGGGAGAAGGCTGCCGCAGAGCCAGTTGCAGCCAAGCTTTCAAACGCACCGGTTCCAAACGCACCGGTTTCCAACGTACCGCCGCAACATTCGGCCGCGGCATCGACCCAGCCCCTGCCGCAGCCATCGCTGGCCGCGATGGTTGGCGCATCGGCAACTCCAGCCGCAGCGCCACCGGAAGCTCAAGCCGACACCAAGCCGCGCCGTCCGCGCCTGCTCGAGCGGATTACCAGTATCGAAAAGTCCGGCGACTAGGTGCCACCACGCTAGTTGCCAACACGCCCCGTCGATTGCAGGCGCGCGGGCATCGTCTCGACCACCTCCAACAGCCGCGCGATGTCTCCAGGTCGCGACAGGCGGTGATCGCCATTGGGGATTTCTTCCAGCGTGACCGGCCCGCCGGTCAATAGGGTTAGCAGTCCCCGGGTGTGGGCCGCCGGCACATCGGGATCGTCGAGACCCTGCAGAATATGGACCGGGCAGCCCGGGTCAAACGGGCGGTCAGCCAACAGATGCGCCCGGCCGTCTTCGATCAGCGTTCGCGTAATCGGGTACGGTTCGCCGTAGGCCGACGGCCGCAACCACTGTCCGTCGCGTATCAGAGCTGCCTTCTGATCGGGTGAAAATTGCGCCCACATCAGCGCCTCGGTCATATCCCAGGCGGGCGCGATCAACACGAGGCCACCAATGCGCGCAGCCGTCGTCGGTTCGGTTTCGAGCAGCCGCCGTAGCAGGAGCAGCGCCAGGTATCCGCCCATGCTCGATCCGATCACGATCAGCGGCCCTGACGTCGTCGAGAGGGCGACATGGCGGAAGACGGCCTCGGTCTCATCCAGCCAGCGACCGATGGTGCCATCTTCAAACCGGCCGCCAGAGGTTGCGTGCCCGCTGTAATCGAACCGGACCATCGCGTAGCGGCCCGTGGCGAACGTCGCGAGAGCGGTCGCTTTGGTACTCGCCATGTCCGAACGATAACCCGGTAACCACAAGAGACCGGGGCTATCGTCGGTCGGCCCGGACACCGCCAGTACCGAAATCCTTCGTCCATTGACGTCGATCGATTGCATGGTGACAGCCTTCATCGTATCGCCGCGATAGACCTGTCGCGCGGACCGCCGACGATGGTTGACATAGCAGATTTGGAGACGCGTTTCCGTTGGCCGCCGACCGCCCGACCATCCTCCAGATCATACCCCAGCTCGATACCGGCGGGGCTGAACTCTCCGCGATCGAAATCGTCGGCGCGCTTGCGTCGGCCGGTGCGCGGGCGCTCGTTGCGACCGAGGGCGGTCGGATGGCCGATGCGCTTGAGGCCGCAGGCGGTGAAATCATCGCGTTACCATTGGCGACCAAAAACCCGATCCAGATTTATGCCAACGCCGCCCGCCTCGCCCGGTTGATCGAGGCCGAAGGCGTCGATCTCGTCCATGCCCGCTCGCGGGCACCCGCGTGGAGCGCGTTGTGGGCCGCGCGGCGAACCAAGCGCCCTTTCGTGACGACCTACCACGGCGCCTATTCCGAAACCGGACCAATGAAGCGCGCCTACAATCAGGTCATGGCCAAAGGCGATGTCGTGATCGCGAACTCGGCCTATACCGCCGGGCTGATCCGCTCCCGCTATGGCACGCCGGAGTCGCGCGTGCGCATCATCCATCGCGGCGTTGACGAGGTGGCGTTCAACCCCGCCACCTTGTCGGGCGATCGGATCGCCACCGTGCGCGCGGCATGGGGCGTTGCGGCCGATACGCCGGTCATTCTCCAGGCGGCGCGGCTGACCCGGTGGAAGGGCCAAACGGTGCTGATCGATGCGCTGGCCCGTCTGGCTGTCGAGCAGCCCGATTTGCCGTGGGTGGCGATCCTGGCTGGCGACGACCAGGGCCGCACGGCATACCGCGACGAACTCAAATCAAAGGCGGAGGCACTCGGCTTGGGCGACCGCGTTCGTCTCGTGGGTCATGTTGGCGATATGCCGGCCGCATTCGCAACGGCCGCGGTCACCGTCATTGCGTCGATCGAGCCGGAAGCGTTCGGCCGGACGGCGGTCGAGGCCCAACGGATGGGCTCACCGGTGATCGCGACGCGGATCGGCGCTCCGCCCGAAACCGTGCTCGCCACGCCCGAGGTCGCGGATGAGGCTCGAACCGGCTGGCTGGTACCGCCCGGTGATGCGAGCGCGCTCGTCATGGCTTTGACGGATGCCTTGACGCTTACGGCCACGCAGCGCTCAAGTTTGGCTCAGCGCGCCACGTCCCATGCAGCCGCGCGATTTACGCTTGATGCCATGCGCCGGGCGACGTTATCGGTCTATGACGGCTTGCTCGGGACAACGCTCGCTGGCCGTTTCGACGCCGCGCACAGCGACGCGCGCTTCGTCGACCCACAGCCAAAATAGCTGGCAACAATCAACGGCAACAAGCGACGGCGCCGGCCACCGGCCTTGACTTCGGCGCCGATCGTGCCAACTTGCCGCGCCTGAACGTGAGCTGCAATTGTGGCTTGCGCGCTGAGCCTGTGAATTTCAGGCTATCGATCGAGCCTATGAGCCGTGCCGCTGCAACTTGAGCTGCGACACACCGAAACAACAATAGGAGAGACCCCTATTCGCAAACCCATGCGATCCCCGGAGCGCGAAAGCTCCGGCCCCCGAATCAACGACGCCATTCGCGCCCGCGAGGTTCGCCTCATCGACGAGACCGGCGAGAACGTCGGCGTCGTTGCCCGTTTCGACGCGCAAAAGCGCGCGGAAGACGCTGGCCTCGACCTCGTGGAAATTTCACCGGACGCCGAGCCGCCGGTTTGCAAGATTTTGGATTACGGCAAGTTTAAATACCAAGAACAGAAAAAGGCTGCCGAAGCCCGCAAGACCCAGAAGATTGTCGAGGTCAAAGAGATCAAGATGCGTCCAAGCATCGATGATCACGACTACGACGTGAAACTCAAATCAATGCGCCGCTTTTTCGAAGAGGGTGACAAAGTCAAGGTCACGCTTCGATTCCGTGGCCGTGAGATGGCCCACATGCAGCTTGGCATGCAGGTTTTGCAGCGCGTCAAGGCGGAACTCGCCGAGAGCGTCAAGGTCGAGTCCGAGCCGCGTCTCGAAGGCCGCCAGATGGTGATGATCCTCGCTCCTAAGTGACGGTCGCTGCGCTCGCCGATCGAAAGCGCCGTCGCCAGAGCAGGATCGGTTTAGATGGAATCGGATCGGGCTCGCCGATCCGCTCCATCGAAAACCGTAAATCCTGCTATAAGCACATGATTCTAGAGCCTGTTTACCGATTGCGATGCGAAGCGGCGCGACGGCGCGCCGCTTCCATTTCAATCGGACAGGCTCTAGACCAGCGGCGGCGCTTTTTCATGGCTTGATGCGACCGGTAATGTCCAATTTGCCGCGAGCAGGCCGGACAACGATCGCCTCGCCCGAGCCCGGCACGGCGCCGGTCAGTGCCGTGATGTTGACCTGATGCGTCGACACGACCAGCACGCCGGGTCCAGTCCAGGCAGACAGGATCGTCCGTGCGGATGCTGTCTGTGCCGGTTCGCTGCTGCGATTTTCAAAAAACGAGTTGAATGCCGGTTCGCGTTCGACGCGGCCAGGGAACGCCAGCTCCGCCGTATCGATGCACCGGCACCATTGCGACGACAGCACCTTGCCGACCGGGATGCCGCGCGCTCGGAACGCTTCGCCGATCCGGACAGATTGCGCCCGGCCAGCTGCGCTGAGATTGCGCTGGGTGTTGCAGTCGCCGATCCGAAAGCCCGGCGGGTCGCCCGTGCCCGGCGCTTCGGCATGCCGCAACAGCACGATCGAGCCGGCCGTGACCGCCGCCCAGCCGCCGTCGGCGGCCGCAGCTGGACCCGGTAAATGCGCGACGATCACGCTGGCCATGGCAGCAATCGCAAAACGCCGGGCCGGTACGTTCGCAGTGCGGTGTCGTGTGATTGTCATTGCTGGCCTGACCAAACGTTGCGCTATTTGAGGCGATCTTCGACTACAATTACGACGGCCCGTTGTACTTCGATGACGGGCTTGTGGGGCGTGGACAAAATCGTGTCGTTGCAGACCGCCGCAGATGGAACTGATGTCGGCCGGTTCAGCCGCATCGCAGCGGGGGCCGCCGCACCGCTGTCGCTCATCGAAGCCTTTGAAGCCGAGCGTCACCGATGGTTCCTGTGGATCCCGGTGCTGATTGGCGGCGGCATCGGTCTTTATTTTTCATTGCCAGTCGAGCCGTCGTTGCGATCGGCACTATTGGCGCTCGTTGCCGCGATCGTGCTCGCCGCGTTGTGTCGCAACGGCTCGCTCAGATTTGCGCTTTCCCGCGCCCTGCTTGCGGTCGCCATCGGCTTCACGGTCGCCAAAATCCGCACCGATCAGGTCGCGACACCGGTCATCGAGCGCCCCACCCGGTCGGTCGATATCCATGGCCATGTTGAACTCGTCGAGCCGCTGGCCACGCGCGGGCAGCGGCTCACGCTTCGGGCCACTTCCATCTCGGGCTTCGAGCCGACACGGATACCGCGCCGGGTCCGCATCCGTGTGTTGAACCCGTTGGCTGGTTTGAAGCCCGGCGATGCGATCGCGGTCAAGGCGCGATTGTCGCCACCGGGGGAACCCGTGCTGCCCGGCGGCTACGATTTCGGCAGGCGGGCTTGGTTTCTCGGTATCGGCGCCGTCGGGTACGCCTTCGATCAGCCGCGCCTCGATCCGACCGCCGCGCCACCACCAGCCGTA
>JAWXCP010000156.1:0-7509 GCA_034408685.1 Hyphomicrobium aestuarii
CGCCACAGATCGTCCGGCAGCAACTGCGTCATGGGCTATCTCCTTGTTGGAGATCACATACCCGCTGACTGCGCCGGAACTAAGGGGAGAGGCATGCCACGCGCTTGGCAATTTCCGACGATACCAAAGCTTAAACTCATTGATCAAGAACCTCTTCATCACAAACGACGTTGAAGAGCTCTTCAGGCATACCACTAGCAAGCTCAGCAGGGCGTAAACTGATTTTGGGCGCAGCAACATCGCGTGCGACTGAAGCTGCGGCACCCAAGTAGTGCTTCTTGAACAGCGACATTACATGCTGGACGCCTTGGGGCTTGATGGATCGAAGATCCGGTTCGAAGAAACTGTAGGCGTGATGGTGGCCGGTGACGATTTCATAGGAGGGAAAATAAGAAATGAATGGAAACTCCGATGAAACAATTTCAGCGACAACCCTCAGAGCCGACTTGGAGTAAATCGTAGAAACGAGAACGTGTCGCTTTTCATAAGTCGCAATTAATGGCACCGGCGAGACAGTCAAGATTATGCATACGTGCGAATTTACGGTTCGCAGCATGGTGATAAACTTGCGCATATCATCAATCATTTCCACAACAGTGAAATTGTGGAATTGGTACTCCACGTCAGACACCGGCTGACCAGCGACGCCGGGCGCGAGCGGGACCACGGCTCCGTCTGCTTGTGATAGCCACCCCTCTGTCAGCCCGAGCGTGAAGATGAATACATCGCTTTCCTCAAAAACTCTTCTAACTGCTTCCTCGTGCTTTTCATTATCAGCATGCAACGCCGTTGTGCTGGAGAATCCATCAGGTTCGACTTGCGGGCGGAATGGACATACCAATCGACCATTCGGCCCCCGCCAAGAACGGTCGCTCGGCTCAAACATGCCGTAGCTTCGCTGAAACAGCTGCAGCAACTGTCGCGGTGTGTATATGTTCCCATATCGGGCGCTAAAGACGCCGAAATTTCGAGACAAGTCGCCACTCTCTGGAACAAAGTAGCCCTAGCCTTCGGAAGCTAGCGTTCTCGAGATATGCTGTGCGAAACAGCTTCCAGCCGTTGATATCTTGTCGGTGATCGAAATCGAAAATGGCGGCGTGCTGACTGGATCGACTGACAAGGGATCGGGTCGGGCTACAGCTCGAGACCAGAAAGAGTTGTCCGGGAGTTGTCGATAAGGATTGGACATGTTTGCAACTCTTCTATGTGTATCATCACTGTTCGCGACAAGATGCGTTTTTGAATGTGGAGATTGCTTCGCGTTCATTTTTAAATCGACTGAGACAACACAGGGGAACCGCGATTGACAGCCAGGGACGTTATGGTTGTCTTTCAATCCCGCGGCGATATACAGAGATTGTCGTCGACCGTGCGCGCTACATCTGCTTTACCTCTGGTTGATAAGCCGCTGAAGCCCTAGTTGGTCGATCTCCAAAAATAGCACCCGCTGCTCCCGAGCATCCTTCAAAAGAACCCATTTTCCGTCGGGGCTGATCGACGGCTGGACCTCGTAGGGTTGGCCTGTGGCGGCATTCGTGCCCTCGTGTAGAAATGCCCGTCGGCCGCTGGCCATGTTGATCGCGACAACGTCAGTAAAGCCGAACTTGCCTTCGGAGTTCAACCAGTCTGGCGTAGGTCGCAATTCTTTTTGCGCATAGCGACCTTGCAGAGACACCACCGCCCAAGTCCCGTCGCGACTGATGTTGCAATGCAAATCGCGATTGGACTCGCTGATCAGCTTCACGGTGCCGTCGAAACCGACCGCGTAGAGACCGCGCGGGGTGGCGCTACTGGTTCCGTACGCGATCGTCAAAATTGCAGGCTTGTGGAACATTGCCCGCTCATGGCCGACGTGGAAGAACGTGCCTGCAAGCGTCGTTTGCTTGAAGACCTGACGACCGCGCGGCGCGCTCTCCGCGTGCCAGACCCACATGCGCTCGGGATCGCGGTTGGTGCGGTTCGCGCACAATGAAATCCAGCTCTGATCGAAGGGTGAGAAATGCGCATGGTCCATCGACCAGCCGGGCGCCATGATCGTAATGATGCGACCAGTGGCGGTTTCGACCATGATGGTCCGGTAGGCCTTGGGAACGATGTGGCGCGACAGCGTTAGCAGTGCCCATTTACCGTCCCCTGAGATGTCATTGTCGCCGTGGACGGTCCAGTTGCGTTCGTCGAGAATGCGGCGCGGACTGGGATTGCGATGGTTCAGGTCGACGACGGCGGCGCCTTCACGCTGGCTGAGCAGCATGATGCCGTTGTCGGAGATCGACCAATACATGCGCGTATCGCGGACGTGGCACAGTGGTTGGACGTCGCCTGTTTTGGGGTCGAAGGCGATAAACGCGAGACCGGGGACGCCTTTGGTCGCTTGGGTTGGCGAGGCCAACACGGCGCGGCCGTCCGGCATAAAACCGTTGGAGTGCGGATACGTGAAATAGGTGTTTTCGGGAGAGCGTACGATGCGGCGGACCAGAGGCGACAGCCGTGCATCGCGGTCGACAGTTGGAGAAAGCTGGGCCCGCGTGGGCAGCGCGCCGCCAATCGCTAATGCCCCAACGGCGCCGCCACCCGCTTTCAGCAGGGCACGCCTCGACAACCAGGGCATCGAACGCGAAGACATACTCAAACCACTGCTAAACCAGAAAAAGTTGAACGGTGTCGGGTTGGTACACGTTATTTTTCAGAGCGCCAGCATTATGAGGTGTGTGGGCTGGCGCATGGAATATCACGACCGGACTGTGTCGCCGAGGTCGCTATCTGGACGGGCTCCTCGTGTTGCGTATCTGACGTTTGGTGTCCGCCCGTAGCTGACGTCTCAACCAAACGTCAGATACAAAAGAAACACTAGAAACAACAGCTTGCTAGTGTTCCCCGTGTCTCAGACATTTGCTCCAAACCTCGCCCCTTGGGGGAGGCAAATGTCTCAGACATAGCATTAGCACGATCTCGGCGCGCCACACCATCTTGCGCGAGCTGTTGCGAACCTTCACGATCGCATCGAGCCGCGAGCGGTTCGCCGAGCTCCCGCCGTTTGCGGGCACTTGGGAACCATCTGTGTCACGCGGAACACTCGCGATCCGTCTCATATGCCGTAACGCGGACTGGAAACCCCGAATGGGACTTGTCTAGCGCACATTAACATAGTAAGGCGTTTAGATAAAAATTTTACATCTGGTTTCGCTTACGATTGCATTTGTGAGCGCACCATTCTAAGGGGTTGTATAATGACAGCAGCTACGCTTTCGGTCAACGAGCTAGGCTTTTACTGGGTTGATAATACGGGAGCGCAGAAGCCAATTGACGTTTTCGGTGCGTTGACATTTTCGATTGGATACTGGTTCAATCGTCAACTTGACGGGTCTTGGATTTGGCTCGAGAATGCAAATGGTGATGTTACCGAATATAGAATTAGCGCTCTAGTTCGATCAGAAACGCCACAAGACCGCGGCTGGATTCTTGAGGTCAACGGGTTAAAATATGAGCGTTTGATCGATGGCATTTATCAGGAAATCGCCGTTTTAGCCCTTGCTGACCCGATCGTAGTTGCTGGCACGGATGGCAACTCATTGAGGATTGGCGCTGCTGTCTTGCAGGAAGTTAATGTTCAAGGCCTCGCAGTTAATGGCTCGTCCGCGCTTGATCTGTGGGCGCCACGAGACGCGTTAGAAGGCTTAAATGCAAACATAACTTACACTTTGCTCAACGGCGATGATCAGTTATTTTCCAGCAATATCGGAAAAGACATTGTGTTTGGCGGTGCAGGTAATGATCGCATTGAAACCGATGCCGGGGATGACGAAGTCCATGGCGAGGCTGGCGACGACAGGATCGACACTGGTAACGGAAACGACCTCATCGACGGTGGCGACGGGAATGACACCCTGGTTTCCGGGTCGGGTGACGATGTTGTAAGAGGTGGCGCTGGCAACGACGGCAGCTATTTATCACCCGGTAATTTCGGTGCAGCAAGCCTAGCCGATGGAGCCGACACTTTCGAAGGTGGCGCCGGAAGCGACAAAGCGGACGGCGGCAACGGGAATGACATCCTGTGGGGCATGTCCGCAGCCGATGACAACAAACTGCTTGCTGAGACGGGTGACGGCGACGACGTGCTAGATGGGCAATCGGGCGACGACCGCATATTCGGCGGGCAAGGCAACGACCGGCTGATCGGCGGTAATGATAATGATCTGCTTGTCGGTGGGCGGCAATCCGACGATCTTAACGGTGGCTCTGGCAATGATGTGCTGCACGGCGACGGTCTAGTCGATGATCCCATAGAAGCTGGAAACGACGCCCTCGATGGAGGCGATGGCGACGATAAGCTGTTCGGCGGATTTGGAGACGACGTTTTGTACGGCGGCCGCTACGATGCAGGACTTGACGAACTCCACGGCGGGGCGGGAAATGACTACTTAGCTGCCGGCGAAGGCAACGATTCCCTCGACGGCGGCGAAGGTGACGATGAATTGTATGGCGAGGAGGGCGACGATGTCATTTTGGGTGGCGGTGGGAACGACATCTTAGGCGGCTATAGCGGAAACAATATCCTCCGCGGTGGCGCCGGTAACGACCTCCTGTATGGCGGGAGCGGAAACAGCGGGAGTGGCCTCGGCGCTGATACAATCGACGGCGGAGATGACGTTGATACCGCCGACTACAGTGGATTCGGAGCCTCGTCGGCCGCCCTCACGATCTCGCTAGCGCTCGCTACACAACAAAATACCGGTGCTGCCGGCTTGGACATCATCACGGGCATCGAAAATCTCACCACCGGCGACGGTAATGATCGCCTGATTGGCAACGATCAAAACAATATTCTCATTTCTAATAGCGGCGATGACGTTCTTGAGGGCGGGTTGGGCGACGACACGCTCAATGGCGGCTTCGGCAATGACACGGCGAGTTATGCATCAAGCGTGATCGGGGTGACGGTTTCTCTTGCGATTGCGGGTGCGCAGGCAACCGTTGGTGCTGGATCCGACACGCTCATTGGCATCGAAAACTTGACGGGCGGGGCAGGGGATGATGCCTTAACAGGCAACACTGGTAGCAATATTTTGGTAGGGGGAGCCGGTGCTGACCGCATTGACGGCGGGACGGGTACCGATGATGTTTTGTACTCCGGTTCTTCGGCAGGCGTGACAGTCAACCTGACGACGGGAATTGGCATAGGCGGCGACGCCCAGGGCGATGCTTTAATCTCGGTTGAGAACCTTACCGGTTCAGTATTTAATGATGAGCTTTTGGGCAACGCCAGCGCCAATTCGCTAATCGGCAATGTTGGCAACGATATCTTAATGGGCGGCGCTGGTAACGACACGATGCGCGGCGGTGCTGGCGCTGATCGTCTCGACGGAGGTGCCGATGTCGATGCGGTGACCTATTTCGACTCGACAGCTGCAGTGACGGTCAACTTGGCCACGGGTACTGGCGTTGGCGGTGATGCGGCTGGCGATATCTTGTTGTTTGTCGAGAACGTAACTGGAAGCAATTTCAACGACAGTCTGATTGGCAACAGTTCTGCGAATACGTTAAGCGGCGGGCTGGGTAACGACCTCATGCACGGTGGGGCTGGCAATGATACGCTGTTGGGTGGCTCCGGTAACGATATCATGAACGGCGGCGCTGGCGCTGATCGTTTCGAAGGCTTCGGCGACATCGATACGGTCACCTATTCCGACTCCACAGCAGCCGTAACGGTGAGCCTGACAACCGGTACTGGCGTCGGCGGCGATGCGGCAGGCGACGTCTTGTTCTTCATTGAGAACCTTACCGGAAGCAACTTTGACGACAGCCTGACGGGTAACGGTTCTGCGAACACTTTGATGGGCGGGCTGGGTAATGACAGTCTTTCTGGTGGCTTGGGCGACGACGTTTTCTTCGTCGACAATGCTGGCGACCGTGTGTTCGAGGCGGCGGGAGGGGGCAATGACCGCGTGCTCGCCAGCGTCAGCTACACCCTCGGCGCCGGTCAATCTGTCGAGCTGCTAGCCACCACCAACAATGCCGGTACGGCCGCCATCAACCTGACCGGCAACGAATTGGTCAATACCGTCATTGGCAACGCTGGCAACAACACGATCTCAGGCGGCGTCGGCGCTGATGCCCTTTACGGCCTCGCCGGGAACGACATCTTCTTCGTCGACAATGCTGGCGAACGGGTGTTCGAGGCGGCGGGAGGGGGCAATGACCGCGTGCTGGCCAGCGTCAGCTACACCCTCGGCGCTGGCCAATCTGTCGAGCTGCTAGCCACCACCAACAATGCCGGTACGGCCGCCATCAACCTGACCGGCAACGAACTCGCCAACACCGTCATTGGCAACGCTGGTAATAACGTGCTGACCGGCGGCAACGGTGCCGATCGGCTCGCCGGCCTCGCAGGCGCCGACAATTTCGTGTTCCTGGCGCCGACCGACACCGGCAACCGCATCACCGACTTCAGCGCTGTCGACGACACGCTTCAGTTCTCGGCGGCTGGTTTCGGCGGTGGTCTGACCGCGGGCATCAACGTCGGAACGAACGGCTACTTTGCAGCCAACACCGCTGGCGCCGCCACGCTCGCCCAAGCCCAGTTCGTCTATGACACCAACGACGGCTTGTTATTCTGGGACGCCGACGGCACGGGGGCGGTGGCTGCGTCTCTCATCGCAACTCTCGAGAACAAAGCCCTCGTAACCGCCGCCGACTTCACCATCATTGGTTGAAGCCTGACCGAGCGACAGCACACAACGCGTCATTGTGCTGTCGCGCCTAACGCGTGATCACCGGCGGCGGACGGCCAGCAGCCATCATTTGGTTGATCTGACAATCAAGAGTGCGTTCGCGCGGAACGCTGAGGTATTGTCTATTGCAAACGGCGAGAATGCCCCATAGTCGGCTACGGTTCGATCGGCATCCGCATCACCGACAGCAAAACGCCATTGCCTGGAGCGGTCTCGGGGTCGCTGGCTCCGCCCCATGAAGGTTGGTCGTTAAGCTCACAAGGCTCCGAGGGCAGGCGCGCGCATCTCACTGTTGCACCACTTCAATCGCGGCAGCCAATCGACGTGCGAGCAGGCCCAGTGGCTCATCGCCGAGCACGGCATCGTCTGCGCGCTTTCGCGATGGGGCAACGTCTGAGACAACGCGGCCATGAAAAGCTTCTTTGTGGCTCCTCGATGCCGAACGGACGCCGCTCTAAGGCGTGCCGCTCAGCCTGTTTGCACTTGCCGATCAGGTCATCGCCGGTTGCGCGGAGTTAGAGCCTATTCTGCGCCGCGTCGAGGCTCACATCTTTGTGGTCGGACGTCTGCATGATGACAACGCCACGCCGCCGGTTCTGGCGACAGGCCAAACCTCCCTGGGCGGTGCCGCCCCCGCACCGCCCGCCGCCTGCTACACGACCTGCTGGGGCAGCTTTCAGTTGTTCTAGCCTGATTTATTCACCGCAGCGCGGAATTTGAGGTGGCGGAGGCGCGGAAGCGCTTGGAATCACGTATGTTTCGGTTGCGAAGCTGAAGCACA
>JAWXCP010000157.1:0-23485 GCA_034408685.1 Hyphomicrobium aestuarii
CACGATGCCGCCGCGCGCCGCGTTGACGATGATCGCACCGCGCTTCATCGCCTCGATTTCCTTAGGCCCGATCATGCCGACGGTTTCTTCGGTCGCTGGCGTATGAACGGTGAGAACGTCGATGCGTGGCAGCATCTCGTCGAGCGTGCGGGCGCGTTCGATCCCGAGCACCTCGAACCGGGTGTCGCTTATGTACGGGTCGTAGGCGACGACGCTCATTTCAAGACCCTTGGCGCGCTTGGCGACGATCGAGCCGATGCGGCCGAGGCCGACGATGCCGAGCGTTTTACCCTCGACCTCGCGGCCGAGATATTTGCGGTCCCAGGTGCCAGCGCGGATCAGCCGGTCGGAGCGGGAAACCCCGCGCGAGGCGGCAAGCATCAGCGCAATCGCGAGTTCGGCGGCCGATGCGGTGTTGGCCTCGGGCGCGTTGAGCACCAGGATACCGCGACGGGAGGCGGCTTCGACGTCGATATTGTCGACGCCAACGCCGCCGCGACCGATGACTTTGAGGCGCGGACCGGCCGCCAGCAGTTCAGCGTCGACCTTGGTCCGCGAGCGGGTGATCAGGGCATCGAACTCGGGCAGCCGGGCGAGCACGTCGGCGCGCGGCATGTTGGCGATGTATTCGATGTCGAAGCCGTCGCGGACAAGGTTGGCTGGCGTCAACAGCATCTCGTCGCAAATCAGGATTTTGAACGTCACCGGCGCACCCAGGGTCGTTGAAACTGCGCGCATGGGTGCCACGAATGGCAGCGCTCTGCATCTGCGACTGATGGCTAGGGCGGGTGGGGCGAGTGCACCCCTGCCCCATGCGGTGTGGGGCGTGTCACCGCAACGACGATTGGCCGCCGGTCCTCTTGGGCAACTCCCGGCGCCTATGAAGTTCCTCTGGCGTGAGTTCCGGCGGCCCGAGTTTCCGCTGTGCCGGTCCGTTCGACTTGTCATTCACATACTGGGCAGTGACTGGCCATCTGCAGAATTTTGCCGGGTCAACATCTTGCTTGTAGACCAGGGCATGCATGCGCTGCACGCCGTCCGCATCCATGGCGTCGCAGGCCAATTCCAGATAGAGTCGACGGTTGTTGACTTGAGGAATTTCTGCGACCAGTGCCTCAAGGCTATTCTTTATCCGGGGCCATAGTTTTGGATTCCGACGCAAGTGAACGGTCAAAACCTCATGCCGAGCACTTCCTATTACAACAGAATAAAGCAAATCGCTACCATTCTTGCCAGATGTCTTGACCGCATATTCAGAAAGCTCGAATAGTTGTTTGAACGAGCCGCCCCAAATCGGCAGCAAGAAGTTGGCGGTTGTCATGTATATCGAATGATCATGAGGAAAACGGGCTATCCCCTCTTTTACGTGCGTCATGATTGTTTTTGTTCTTCCTCCGGCTCCGTCCAGGTCGACCAACAGCCGATAATATTCTGGGCTCTCACTACAGACCTTCCGGCAGCTCTCGAGAACCTGCTTCGCTTCTTTTAATAAAGTAACAAACATGTTCATGTCGAAATCAGAGACATCACGAGCGAATCCGTCGCCACGGTAGCTCCAGCCTTTGCTCTTGAGATAGTATGCGTGGAACAAATGCGGCGTCGGAGAGTTCGGTTTAGCCGCCACCCAAGTCCGGTACGCCTCACGCCACAAGCGGTCGACATACTCTAGCTCCGTATAGTCTGGATGAAGAACCCGCCATGTTGCCGTATAATAGTTCTTCAGAGCATGGTTCCGGTTCGACAGTTTGTAAGATGGATTTGTCAGTAAGTTGACCTCGTATTCAATGGTGTCGAAGTGTCCCAATTGCCACAAAAACCAAGTGTTCTCACCAGTGTAGCGTGTGACATCAATTTTTCCGTCCGCAGTGAGTGCAGGCGAATTGAGTTTCTGGGTTGTGCTTTGATCCGGGGTTTGAGCTAGTGCTGGCCATGCAAGTGCGATTGCGAGGACAAGGCCAGCACAAATGAAGGTAAAATTTCTCATTAGTCTTTCCATATTTGAATTTCACCTTTCGACCATTTTTGGCAATCTTCAAATTTCTTGAGGTTGCCCCAGAGTTTGCGTGTCGGCGTTTTGATGCGAGTAAAGGCCGTGCGAGCGGTCGGCCGGTCTCCTGCAAGACAAGCGTAAAGGCCCAACCGTTCGTTGTTCTCATGTGCCGGATAACGATCTGCGATCCACATGAGTCCGTCCTTCATGCGGCTCCACTGGACGCCGGTTTCTGCAAATATGCGGTCGCCCAAGCCGGCGTAAGACACCGCGAGATACATGCGGGCGTAGGTCTCGCTGGCGTCACCACCGTTCTTAGCGATTGAGCTCACAAGTGAGTTGGCAAGAATAAATTGTTTTTCGCGCTCCCCGCGATTGCGCCGCGTAAAGCAGACTACCAGCGCTTCAAAGGTCGCCGAATATCTAGGATGTGACTTGGCCGCCTCTTCGGCGAGTAGAATCAGGTCCTCTTCCATGACGTTGGCGAGGCACATCAGTTGCGCTTTGACGGTCAGAGCATGGGGGTCGCCGGCAATGCCGTCGAGCCTATTCAGGGCCTCCGCAACAGCATTGCGCGCGGGTTGGTATCCCGACTCTTGGATGTAAGAACCGGCGATCCGCCAATCTCTAACCCACTCGATGATCTTGATGGCCTCGATAATGGGCAGTGTGGGCGAGTTTGGAATTTCCGCCTTCCAGCGCTCGACGGTTTGCCATATGGGAAGCGTTTCGGGTTCGTGGACTTTTCCGCCGTCGACTTCAATACTCAGGAGCTTGGCAAACTGCCTGTAGAACTTTGTCAGTTTCGGTACGCCATCAGGGTCGAGTTCTCCTGTTGAGCGGATGCGCGCGGCGAATTCTTCAAGTTCAGCGAATTTGTCATAGTTCCATGATACACCGATCCGGTCCCGCATCGCGTCGTCGTCGGCAGCGGCTGGTGCTGCTGCCATAACGGCCAGCCAGCCAACAACCAAATACAACCTGATTGGCAATGACATTCGCAGCTCCCGCCAGTTGGCGAGAAGCCTAAGGCGGACACATAAACCGCGAGTAACTCGGCATATGTTGCTCTGGAAAAACACGCGACCTTGCTTAATCCAAGGTAACTGGCCAGCGTGGCAGTTGTGTCGTGGCAGCCACGCTGCTGTGATCGGTCCCCGCTTGACTAAAGTAGTCCAGACAACGTGTGAGAGTGGACTCCGGTGTTTCGGGCATCGGAGAAAAGGCGCCGCCAACTTATCCCCGCGATTTGGGCGTGGGTTATTGTGGCCGGGTCCCGTCCATGGGGTCCAGATCGCGAGCTGGGCGGTCTGGGATGGGCCTGTCACCGGCGTTCGGGAACCCTTCAGCTGGTCCTGGATGCGGATGCGGGTGTCAGCGATGACAGCCAAACGGCCGGATCGGGGATGGCCCGGCCGGCGTCGGCATCACCGGCGATAGCGGCGGAGCGGGCGTGCGGTCGGGACGGGTGGCAAACCTGGAACGATGCGGCACACCTGGCCCACATCCCACAATTCTTCGACCGTCACGGGCCAGCCCGCTTTGCCGGACCCTGTTATACAACCTCGCTGGCTGTTGCCCGTGGGGCGGGCCTGTTTGAGCGCAGCCGGTCCGATCCAAACGGGTCAAGTTCCGTGGGATTGGATGTCGGTCGGCGGACGAGATGGTGTGCTTCTGCAAGCCGACTTGCTGCTAATGTCTCGGTGAGTTGGAGGGATCGGATGACTGTCGCAACATTTATCGTCGCAGCTTTTGCGGAGATTGCAGGATGCTTTGCCGTCTGGGCCTGGGCGCGCTCGAACGCGTCGATCCTGTGGATCGGCCCCGGAGTTGTTTGCTTGTTGCTGTTTGCTTGGCTCTTGACGACCGTGCAGGTCGACTTTGCGGGGCGGGCCTATGCCGCCTATGGCGGGGTCTACATCGCGGCCTCCATTGCGTGGCTTTGGGCCGTGGAGGGACGATTGCCGGATCGCTGGGATCTGGCTGGAACGGCACTATGTCTGGCTGGTGCAGCGGTAATTTTGTACGGGCCACGGCCGAGCTAGGTGCCCGATGATACCCATGGCCGAACCGAAGCGATGCGACTGGCCGGGATTGGCGGGGGACCCGCTGTATCGGGCCTATCACGATACCGAATGGGGCGTGCCGGTGCATGACGACCAGCGGCTGCTGGAAAAGCTGATCCTCGAAGGATTCCAGGCGGGTCTCTCGTGGTTGACCATATTGAGAAAACGTGAGGCGTTCCGGCACGCATTCGACCAGTTCGACCCTGAGCGGGTCGCGCGCTTTGGCGAGGTAGATGTCGCGCGATTGATGGCGAATGCGGGCATCGTTCGCGCGCGGTCCAAGATCGAGGCGGCGATTGGCAATGCGCGCGCCTATCTCGAGCTGCGCGAGGCGACGGGCACCGACGCTCCGCTGGCGGCCCTACTGTGGGGACTGATGCCGGCCCGGCCGGATGGCTCAGGATCGGGCGTCGCGGGATACGCGCGGCATGGCGATGTTCCGTCGCTGACGCCGGTCTCGACCGAAATGGCCAAGGTGCTGAAATCGCGCGGGTTCCGTTTCGTGGGACCAACGACGGCGTATGCGTTCATGCAGTCGGTCGGCATGGTCAACGACCATCTCGTGACATGCCACCGGTTTGGGCCGTGCGCAGCGCTGCAGAGATCGGTCGCGGTGGGCTTGCGCAATTGACGGGGGCGGCTAAATCCGAGGGCATGAGGACATCCAGGCAGACATCGGCCATCGCCGCACATGCCGCGCCTTCGCCATTCGACCGGCCGGTTCGCGCATGGCAGCGGATGTTGTCTGGGCGGCGGCTCGACCTGCTCGATCCCGACCCGGCCGATGTCGAGATTGCCGATATTGCCCACGGTCTGGCGCGAG
The DNA here is from genome assembly GCA_034408685.1 of Hyphomicrobium aestuarii. Classification (GTDB taxonomy): domain Bacteria; phylum Pseudomonadota; class Alphaproteobacteria; order Rhizobiales; family Hyphomicrobiaceae; genus JANXVY01. Next base: position 4,880 of record JAWXCP010000157.1, read on the forward strand.
TGGCGCGGTGGAACGGGCAGACGGTCGGCCCGCACGCGTTCTCGGTCGCCCAGCACGCGGTGATCGTCGAAGAGATCGCGGTCGGAATGGCTGCAAGCGCTGAGCACGGCCGACCGGCAACAGGCCGCACAGCAGGATGGGACGCCAAGTGCTGCCGGGCGGCGCTCCTGCACGATGCGGCCGAGTACGTGATCGGCGATCTGATCAGCCCGTTCAAGAGCGCCATCGGCCTCGACTACAAGGCATTCGAATTGCGCTTGATGGCGGCAATCCACACTCGGTTCGGGCTACCGCCGGAGCTGCCAGCTGACATCGCCGCCGTGATCAAGCAGGCCGACCAGATCGCGGCCTATTATGAGGCGACGCGGCTGGCTGGCTTCAGCGAAGACGAGGCCGCGACCTATTTCGGACGCCCATCGGGGTTGCCGGACGGGCTGATGGCGGCGCTAGTCGGCTTGACGGCGGTCCCAGCCGAAACGGCGCAGCGCATGTTCCTCGAGCGGTTTGAAATCGTCGCGGTGGCGCCCGATGGCCAAATCTGATGGCCAAAACTGACGACAGACCGGCGGGTAGCAAGACGGCGGTGCGCGGTGCGTCGGCTAGCCCAACGAGCCCGGAAATAGAGCGAGCACGGGCTGCTGCTGGCGCGGTCGAGATCGGGCTGACGGCGGCCGTGGTGTCGGTCACAGGCCACGAGCCGATGGTGCTCACGGTGCGCGAGGGCAAAGGCGAGACGGCGAGCGATGGATTGCCATCCGGCCCGTTCACGCCGCTCGACCACCGCACGCTGGAGATCGGCTTGCGCAGCTATGTGGCGAGCCAGACCGGGCTCGACTTGGGCTACGTCGAGCAATTGTACACGTTCGGCGACCGGGGGCGGCATGCCAACCCGGGCGATGCCGGGCCCCACGTGGTCTCGATCGGGTATCTCGCCCTGACCGGGTATTTGGAACCCGAAGCCGTCGAACTGGGCCGGGGTGAACGGGGGCAAGTCGCATTGGGCGGTGACAGTGCCCGAGACGGTCCCGGAGACGGTCCGCGAGACGGTCCGCGAGATGGTTCGCAAGGCGGGAGCCGAGACGGGCTGCGCGCGGGAATTTCGTGGCGAAGCTGGTATGACTATTTCCCATGGGAGGATCGCCGGTTCGGACTGCGCAGCGCAGAAGCCAGACGCGAGATCCTCAACCGCGCCATCATTCCCTACCTCGACGCTTGGGCTGCGACGCCGATCGAACCCGGGACGCCAGTGCGGCCGATCGCACGCGCCGACCGGGTGCGGATGTGCTTTCCAGCCGAGGGCGGGTGGGATGAGGAAAAGGTGCTAGAGCGCTACGAGCTCCTCTACGAGGCGAGCCTTGTCGAGGAGGCCCGGCGCGATGGCAGGGCGGGAGCGGTCGTGATCGGCAGCGGCGATGCCGTCGCCGGGACAGGCCCGGCAATGCGGTTCGACCATCGGCGGATTCTCGCCACCGCGATCGGCCGCCTTCGGGGCAAGATCAAGTACCGGCCAGTGATCTTCGAGTTGCTACCCGACGAATTCACGCTGTACGAATTGCAGCGGACGGTGGAGGCGATCCTGGGTCCGCATCTGCATAAGCAGAACTTCCGCCGCTTGGTCGAAACCGGCGGCCTCGTCGAGCCGACGGGCGATGTGCGCACGGCGACGGGTGGGCGGCCAGCCCGGCTCTATCGCTTCCGCCGAGAAGTGCTGCTGGAGCGGCCAGCGCCCGGCGTGCGGGTCAACCCAGGGCGGGGATAGGGGAACGTTGCTTCAAATACCAACGGGGTTGCCGGTCGGCGCGGGGCTCGCGGAGGTCCAAACGCTCGGATCACCGGTTCCCTGCCTCATCACAATCTATTGCTCACCACTAGCATTTCTAGACCGTCATGCTTATTATCTCACAACAATGCTCATAGTGAGCATAACGGAATCGCAACACCGACTGTCGCGAGGAGCCCGCCGATGCTGGAAACCGCCACCGTCACTTCAAATGCCGCCGATCGAAAAACCGTCACGACGGCACCTGCCCGGGCGTTCACGCCCGAGCTGGCGCGCGAGATGGAGCCGTTATTCGCCAAGGTCAAAGGCGTGATCACGCCGATGGAGTGGGTGCATTACGCGCCGCTCATAGCCGAAATCAACCGCGTCAAGCGCGAGCGCAATGCGGTCATCCTGGCCCACAATTACATGACGCCGGAAATCTTCCATGGCGTTGCCGACTTCCGAGGCGACAGCCTTCAGTTGGCCCAGGAAGCCGCGCGGACGACTGCGGATATCATCGTCCAGGCCGGCGTGCACTTCATGGCCGAGACGTCGAAGCTGTTGTCGCCCGACAAGATGGTGCTGATCCCGGACATGCGGGCGGGGTGCTCGCTCGCGGCCTCGATCACGGCTGAGGATGTACGCCTGCTGCGGCAAGCGTATCCCGGCGTTCCGGTCGTGACCTACGTCAACACCAGTGCGGCCGTGAAGGCCGAGTGCGACATCACCTGCACCTCGTCGAACGCGGTGCGCGTTGTCGAAAGCCTCGGTGTGCCGCGCGTCATTTTCATCCCCGACCAGTATCTCGCCAACTACGTGCAGACCAAAACCAAGGTCGAGATCATCGCCTGGAAAGGCGCGTGCGAGGTGCATGAGCGGTTCACGGCGCAAGAGCTTGCCGTGTTCAAAGCGCAGGACCCGGCGACCAAGATCATCGCGCATCCCGAGTGCCCGCCTGATGTGATCGCGGCGGCCGACTTCACTGGGTCAACGAAGGCGATGATCGACTGGGTCAAGACCAACCGGCCGAAGAAGGTCATCCTGGTCACAGAATGCTCGATGGCGTCGAACGTCGCCGTCGAGACGCCTGACGTCGAGTTCGTTCGGCCTTGCAACCTGTGCCCACACATGAAGCGCATCAGCTTGGAAAACATCCTCGATGCGCTGGTCAACCTCCGGCACGAGGTGACGGTCGATCCTGCGGTGGCCGCTAAGGCTCGCCTCGCCGTCGAGCGCATGGTCGCGCTCGGCTGAGGTGACGTTGATTGGAATTTGGAGGTCGCGCCATGGCTACCCGTTATCCCGCGTCAAAGCTGTCGAATGGCCGGACCATCGCTGCAGACGAGGCGCAAATCGTCATCGTCGGGGCTGGGCTCGCTGGCCTCTACACCGCGCTGAAGTTGGCGCCGTTGCCGGTCACGGTTGTGGCAGCAGCCCCGTTGGGTGAAGGCGCGTCGAGCGTCTGGGCGCAAGGCGGTGTGGCGGCGGCCGTCGGTGAGGGCGATACCGCCGAAGCACACGCCGCCGATACGCAAGCGGCAGGCGCGGGCCTCGTCGACCCACGCGTGGCGCTGACGATCGCGCAAGAGGCCCGGGCCGGCATCCTCGACCTAGCCGAACTTGGCGTGCCGTTCGATCGGTCGGGCGAAGGCGGGTTCGTGCTGTCACGCGAGGCGGCGCACTCGATGAACCGTGTCGTGCGTGTCGCCGGTGACCGGGCCGGTGCGGCTATCATGGCGACGCTGGTCGACAAGGCGCGCTCGTCCCCGTCGATCCGACTGATCGAGGGCTACACCGCCGTCGGGCTGGCCAAGCTTGGCAGCCGCATCTCGGGCGTCGATGTGATCCCGGCTCATGGCCATCCGCACGTGTCCCATACGCACGTGTCCCATACGCATGTGTCGACGGGCAGCAAAAGCGGCGCGCTGCGAATCCCTGCGACGCACGTCGTGTTTGCGACCGGTGGAGCTGGTGGCCTCTATGCCGTGACCACGAACCCGCCGATCGCGCGCGGCGAGGGCTTTGCCATCGCTGCCCGCGCAGGTGCCGTGATTGCCGACGCCGAGTTCGTCCAGTTTCATCCGACCGCGATCGACGTCGGCCTCGATCCCGCTCCGTTGGCATCCGAAGCCCTGCGCGGGGAAGGCGCGGTACTCGTCAACAAAGACGGTACGCGCTTCATGCCAGGCTACGACACCCGCGCTGATCTTGCTCCGCGCGACGTCGTTGCGCGCGCCGTGTTTGCCGAACGTGCCAGCGGACGCGGCGCTTATCTTGACTGCCGGGCGGCACTTGGCGACCGTTTCGCCAGCGCGTTCCCGACCGTCAACGCGGCGTGCCTCAAAGCCGGTATCGATCCATCGCACGAGCTGATCCCGGTGGCTCCAGCAGCGCACTATCACATGGGCGGCATCGCTGCCGACATCAACGGCCGTACGTCGGTTGCCGGCTTGTGGGCCGTCGGCGAAGTGGCCTCGACCGGTCTCCACGGCGCCAACCGGCTCGCATCGAATTCGTTGCTCGAAGCGATCGTGGTCGGCGCGCGTGCTGCGCTCGACGTCGCCCATTCGGTCGCAGATCGGCGCACGATGTGGTCGGTTCCCGCCGCGATGCCAGCGCCTGTTGCGTTACCGCGCGACGAATTCGAAACGTTGCTTGGCGAACTTCGCGCTTCGATGTCGGCCGATGTCGGCGTGGTTCGCGATGGCCTCGGGCTGGCGCGCGCGGTGACGTTGATTGCGCGTCTGGCCCGTGGCGAGGCCCGCCTCGATACCGCACTGCTCAATTCGGTCATCGCGGCGGGGTTCATCGCCAATGCAGCAGCCGCGCGGCTCGAGAGCCGGGGAGGCCATTACCGGTCCGACATGACAGGCCTGGCCCCAGGTAAGCCGCGCCATTCGCACCTGCGCTACACGCCTAGCGGCCGCTACGTGCCGGAAGTGCCTGATGATCGCGCCGACGAACGCGAAGCTGCAGCCGTGGTCGTTTGATGACGGCGCGCGTCAATATAAATACCCTGGCGGACATTGGAGCTGGCCAGTTGCCGTCGATGCTGGTCCGGCAGGCGGTCGAAATGGCGCTCGCCGAAGATCTCGGGCTGGTCGGCGATATTACGACGGATGCGACGATCCCGGCTGATGCGGTTGCCCGCGGTGTGTTCGCCGCCCGCACCGGCGGCGTCGTCTCGGGCCTCGATGTCGCCAGAGCAACGTTCGCCGCGTTGAACCCTGGCGTTGGGTTCGACGCGCAGGTCGCAGACGGCGCGCAGGTTGCAGCGAATACGATCGTTGCCACGGTCAACGGTCCGGCCCGTGCCATCCTGACGGGGGAACGCGTTGCGCTCAATTACATGGGGCGTATGTCGGGCATCGCGAGCCTGACGCGGCGTTACGTCGACGCGGTCGCTGGCACAGGTGCGGCGATTGCCGATACGCGCAAGACGACGCCGGGCCTGCGCGCATTTGAAAAGTATGCCGTGCGGTGTGGCGGCGGCCTCAATCATCGCATCGGCCTGTTCGACGCCGTACTGATCAAGGACAACCACATTGTCGCCGCTGGCGGTCTGGAATTAGCGGTCCGCGCCGCGCGCGCACGCGCTGGCCACCTTGTGAAAATCGAGATCGAGGTCGATACGCTCGACCAACTCGACCGTGTGTTGGCCATGGCCCAGACTGCGCCGGTCGATGCGGTGCTGCTTGATAATATGACGCTGGACCAATTGCGCGTGGCCGTGGCCAGCGTTGCTGCGGCGCGCGCCTCGACTGGCGCTCGGATCGCGACCGAGGCGTCGGGCGGTGTCAGCCTCGCGACGGTGCGTGCCATAGCCGAGAGCGGCGTCGACGTCATATCGGTCGGAGCGCTGACGCACTCGGCACCAGTGCTCGACCTGGGGCTCGATTTCGAGGGCTGAGCTAGAGCCTGTCCGGTTTTGATAGCAGCGGCGCGCTGCCGCGCCGTTTCGCATCTCAACCGGTGAACAGGCTCTAGAATCATACACTGAGAGCAGGATTCACGGTTCAGATGGAGCGGATCGGCGAGCCCGATCCGATTCCATCAAAACCGATCCTGCTCGAACGGTTGGATCTGTCGTTGTCCCGGTGAATGTTCGGAACGCGGCGCCTGCGAAAAAGCTGATAGGCCACCGGCGAACACTTTCGATAGCTGTTTGCATGGAGCCCAACATGAATTCTATTTTCACGGTGCCGCTTGATGTTCGGCGGCCGCGCTCTGGTGTGTTGCGCGCAGTTGGGCGGCTGGGTCTTGCTCTCGTTCTCGCGTGCGCCGCACCAGCCGTCGCGATGGCGGCGGGCGACCTATCGCGACAGACGCCGGTCGAAGTCACGGTTGAACTCGGCACGGCAGCTGGCGACTTGAAGTTCGTGCCGTCATCGGTCGAGGTCGAGACTGGCAAACTATATAAGCTGATTTTGAAAAACCCGAGCCCGAACCGCCATTATTTCTCGGCTCCAATGCTTGGCTCGCGCGTGTTTACGCGAAAGGTCCAAGTGTTCGGCAAAGAGGGTGGCAAGGATGCTATCGCCGAAATCTACGGCGGCATCACGCGGGTCGAAGTGGCGCCGGGCGCAACGGCGGAATGGTGGTTTGTTCCGGTCGCGACCGGTACCGTCGCCTTTCAATGCAACTCCGGCAAGGCTGGCGAGAAGAATGCAGACAAGGGCATGATCGGCCAGATCGTGATCAAGTGAGAAGCTTATGCGGCCCTGAACGTCAACCTTGTCCGAGATTGGCAACTTGAGCTACGCCTGTCCCAGGATTGCTGAAAATTGAGGACACCATGGCCGCTGAACCTGCCCGACTGCCGCTGATGATGCTCGCTAGCGGCCTCGCGATGGCAGTTACCGTTATTGCGACAATGACCGTCGCTACCCCCGCCCGTGCCGCCGACTGCGGCGAGAGTAGCGCCGGGTTCGATGCTTGGGTCGAGCGCGTGAAGAAGCAGGCCGCTGGCCAGGGCATCTCGCCGGCGGTGCTGGCGTCGGCGTTCGCGGGCGTCAGCTATGACCCGACGATCATCCGGCTCGACCGCAATCAGCGGTCATTCAAACTGTCGTTCGAGCAATTCTACGCCCGCCGCGCCGGACCTGGTCTGCAGAATCGGGCCCGCTCGTTGATGCGGACGCACGCCGCGACGCTCGCCCGCGTCGAGCAACGGTTCGGCGTGCCGCCCTCCGTCGTGGTGACGATCTGGGGTCTCGAGACCAACTTCGGCGCCGATACCAGCGGCAAATTTTCGATCATCCGCTCGCTCGCGACACTCGCCTACGACTGCCGCCGGTCAGACTTTTTCCGGGCTCATCTGCTCGACGCGCTCCGTATCGTGCAGCGCGGCGACAAGACGCTCGCCGAGTTGCGCGGCGGATGGGCTGGCGAAATCGGCCAGACGCAGTTCCTGCCGTCGGGCTATGTCAAATACGCGGTCGATTTCGACGGTGACGGCCGCCGCGATCTCTACCGCAGTGTTCCAGATATCCTGGCCTCGACGGCGAATTTCCTCAAGGGTCACGGCTGGCGCGCTGGGCAACCATGGGGGCCGGGTACGGCAAACTACGCCGTGCTGCGCGATTGGAACCGGGCGGAAGTCTATTACAAGACGATCGCCGTCATGTCGCAAAAGCTCGCAGGCGGGGGGTAGGCTGAGTGCGGCTTACCCGAGAACGCCGGGATAATTGGGGCTTTCCCGTGTGATCGTGATCGAGTGGCTATGGCTCTCGCGCATGCCAGCCGGGGACACACGCACGAACTCCGCTTTGTCCTGGAACTCGGGGATCGTGCGGCTGCCGAGATAGCCCATGCTGGCGCGCAGGCCGCCGACCAACTGGTGCAGCACGGCTTCGGCCGCGCCCTTGTAGGCCACCTGGCCCTCGACCCCCTCCGGCACGAGCTTCAGCGTGTCGCGGACTTCCTGTTGGAAATAGCGGTCGGCCGATCCGCGCGCCATGGCGCCGAGCGAGCCCATGCCGCGGTAGGATTTGTAGGTGCGGCCCTGGTACATGTAGCTGTCGCCGGGGCTCTCATCGGTGCCAGCCAGCAACGAGCCGATCATCACGCAGCTGGCGCCGGCCGCTATCGCCTTGGCGATGTCGCCGGAATAGCGGATGCCGCCGTCGGCGATGACGGGGATCCCGCTGCGGGCCGCTTCAGCCGCGCAGGTCATGACGGCGGTCAACTGCGGTACGCCGACGCCCGCGACGATGCGCGTCGTGCAGATCGAGCCCGGACCGATGCCGACTTTGATGGCGTCAGCGCCCGCATTGATCAGAGCGCGCGTTGCTTGCGCCGTTGCGACGTTGCCAGCGATCACTTGCACGCTGTTCGACAATTGCTTGATCCGAGCGACGGCCTCGATCACGCGCGCTGAGTGCCCATGCGCGGTATCGACCACGATCAGGTCGCAGCCAGCCGCGACCAGCAGCTCGGTCCGGTCAAAGCCATCCTCGCCGACGGTGGTTGCGGCGGCGACTCGGAGGCGACCCTCGGCATCCTTGCAGGCGTTGGGATACTTTTGCGCCTTCTCGATGTCCTTAACGGTGATCAGACCAATGCAATGGTAATCGTCATCGACGACCAGCAACTTTTCGATGCGGTGCTGGTGGAGCAGGCGCTTGGCCTGCTCGTGCGTCACGCCGCGCTTGACGGTGATGAGCTTGTCCTTGGTCATCAGCTCGGAGACCGGCTGGTCGCCCTTGCTGGCAAACCGGACGTCGCGGTTGGTCAGAATGCCGACGAGCTTGCCCGGCGCGCCATGGCCGCCCTGGACCACGGGAATGCCGCTGATGCCATGCTGGGCCATGATGGCTTGAGCTTCGCTCAGCGTCGCGGTCGGGTGCACCGTGACGGGGTTCAGCACGATCCCGCTCTCGTACTTTTTGACGGCAGCGACCTGACGGGCCTGTTCCTCGGGCGCGAGGTTGCGGTGGATGACGCCGATGCCACCAGCCTGGGCGACGGCGATCGCCATGCGGTGCTCGGTAACGGTATCCATCGCCGACGACAGGATCGGGATATTGAGCGCGACCGATTTGGTCGCCCGTGCCGAGACATCGACGCCAGCTGGCATGACATCGGACGCTGCCGGTAGCAGCAACACGTCGTCGAATGTCAGCGCGACGTCAGGGCGGATCTTCGCAAACGGGTTGGTCGCGTCCGGTAGAGGTTCCGATTTCGATGGGGCATCATCATCTTTGGGAGGCACGACTGATCTCCTTGCCGGCTCGTCCGGCGTGTGACGCGGGCCGCATCGAGGGCGGCGCCCTCTCAAAACAGCTGGGTTCAGTCGCGCACGCTATAGCAGCACGGCTGCGACCGTGGAAGCGACACAGACGCGCTCAGACCCGCCCCCGCAACAGCATCCACCACCATTCGACCCCGATGACGATGAACCGCCAGTCCCGAAACACCTCCAGCCGTTTGCCATTAGCGGCTGATCATTCGCGCCGTAACAGGTCGTTGACGATGCGGTTGGCCCAGCCCTTGGCGATGAATGTATCCTTCACGTCGTCCGGGTCGTAGACCTGTTCGACCCAGTCGTAGAACGGCATCGGTGCGTCCTTCGTGTCGGTCAGATAGCGCTCGAAGAAAGCGTCGAGGACGCCGGTGTCAGACTGGCGGATGTGGCCGTATTTCAACGACAACTCGTGCTTTGCCTCCGATATTGGGTCGCCGAGTTTGATGTGGCGGTACAAAACACTCATCAGGCCGGCGCGGTCGGCGCCCGATTTGCAATGGAGCAGCAGCGGATATTCGATCTGGTCGAGCACGTCGCGAGCACCACGGATCTCGTCCTTCGACGGCGCGGCGCGGGACCGCACCTGGAAGTTGACCAGTCTGATGCCGTGGCGAGCGCAGGCTTCCTCTTCCAGCCAGTAGCTGCCGCACGAGCGTTCGCCGCGCAGATTGAGGATCGTCTTGATGCCGGCCCGCTTCAGCGCCGCGATCTGGTTGGGGGCCGGCTGGGCGCTGCGCCATGTGTCGGGCGACAGCTGGTACTTATTCAGATAGGCGAGCCGCAGGATGCCGTGGTCGACAAACAGCATGTCGAGCCATTGCGCGGGCCGTCGGCCGACGCTCAAAAGCCAATTCGGCGTGCGCGCGGCAAGGCTTTCGCGCCAGCCAATGGTGGCGCGCTTCATCGTGCGTTTCCAACGTTTGGCGAGGCTCGCCATGGATCTCCAAATGAAACTAGGGGGTGACGCTATCGGCCGCCAGCGTGCGGTATGGAACAGATACGACCCGCCCGCGCCAAACAGCGTTGCCGTCGGGCCACAATGTACAGGTCATGCAGCCGCGAGACCCTTAGACTGGAATCAGCCGCCGTTCGACCGGCGCGAACGCCGCACGCGATGAAGCGGTAAATCTAAGTGCTGGCAAATTGGTTGTGGCCGTTCGGTGGTCGGCCGACCGGGGCGCCTTCGTTATGCCACCGACCAACGGAGGTGTCGCACACTCTGTCAATTGGCAGCGCTTGCGATATATCGGTTGGACGAGCATCGACGGCGTCCCCCAAAAAACACGGCGAGCATGACGCGCGATAAAGCCAAGCAAACGGAAACGCCCGGCGAAGTCGCCGCCGACGACGGAACGAGCGGGCGCGCCATTTGGCGCGTTGGCGGTCGTTCGCTGGCACGGTTGATCCGGCTGGTCTCGCGCACATCACGCGCCGTGACCGACCCGCCCGATCTCGTCGAGCGCGTCGAGGCGCTGCACCCGTCGATCCTGGCGACATGGCACGGCCAGTTCATGATGCTGTCGCACCTGAAACGCGATCATCTGCGCTACGCGGCCATCGCCGCCGACCACCGCGACGGTGAACTCATTGCCCAGGCGATGGCGTCGTTCGGGCTTGATCTCGTCCGCGGCTCCGGCGCTGGTGAACGCAAGCGCGATCGCGGCGGCGCGCGGGCCTTGCGCGGTATGATGCAGGCGCTCCAGGGTGTCGGCGGCAGGCCGCCCGCATCCGTCGTGTTGACCGCAGATGTGCCGCCGGGGCCAGCGCGTCGGGCAGGCGAGGGCATCATCACGCTCGCGCGGTTGTCGGGCCGGCCGATCGTGCCGATCGGGATCGCGTCGTCGCGCTATTACGTGATGCGAACGTGGAGCCGGATGACAATCAACCTGCCGTTTTCCAAACTCGGCTACGTCGCAGGCGAGCCGGTGTTCGTGCCGCGCAATGCTACGCCAGCCGAACTGGAACGGCTGCGCGTCGTCGTCGAGGATCGTCTCAACGATGTCACGATGCGCGCTTACAAGCTGGCTGGCGCCGACCCGACCCGCGCGACACCGCCGAACCCGACGAGCCTGCCGCGTAAACCGGGCGTGTTGCTCAAGACCTATCTTCGCGCGATGACGGCCGCGAACCCGTTGACGGCGCGGTTCCTGGCGCATCGCGAGGCCCGCGGCAAAGAAGACCCCGCGCGTCTGGGCGAGCGGCGCGGAAAGGCGGACCGGCCCCGCCCGGAGGGTCGCCTGATCTGGGTCCACGCAGCCAGCGTCGGCGAAACCAACGCGGTCCTGCCGCTAATCGGCGAACTGCGCCACGCGCGGCCGGATGCAACGATCCTGCTGACGACAACCACGGTCACCTCGGCCCGCATCGCCGCCGAGCGGCTACCCGTCGGCGCGTTCCATCAGTTCGCGCCACTCGACGTGCCGGAGTATACGCGCGCGTTCCTCGACCATTGGCGGCCCGATCTTGCCGTGTTCACCGAAAGCGAAGTGTGGCCGAGCCTGATCCTCGAAACCCACAGCCGCACAATTCCGCTGGCGCTTGTCAACGGCCGCCTGTCGCCCAAGAGCTACAAGCGCTGGCTGCGGCTTTCGAGCTTCGCCGAGCCGTTGTTCGGCCGGTTCGACATCATCCTTGCCCAGACCGAAAAAATCGGCCGGTGGTTCCGTGAGGTCGGCGCGCGCAACGTCGTTCCCGCTGGCAACCTCAAGGCCGATGCGCCCGCCCCGCCGGTCGATCCGGCTGCCTTATCGGCCATTCGAACCGCACTGGCGGAGCGGCAGCCGCTGTTGGCCGCCAGTACCCATCCGGGCGAGGAGGCGATCGTCGCCGCCGCCCACGGTCTGCTCGCGGCCAAACGGCCAGACCACGTCACGATTATTGTCCCGCGCCATCCCGAGCGGGGGCCTGGCATCGCCGATAGCCTTGCTGCGGGCGGCGGCACCGTGGCGCTGAGGTCTCGTGGGGAAGCGATCCCTGACGGTGGCGGCATCTACGTGGCCGATACGCTGGGCGAACTCGGCGTATTCTATTCCGTCTGCCCCGTCGTGCTGATGGGCGGCTCGCTGGTGCCGCATGGCGGGCAGAACCCGCTCGAGGCGATCCCGTTCGGTGCAGCGATCCTGACCGGGCCGAACACCCACAACTTCCGCAGCGAATATCAGGCGCTGTTGAAATCCGAGGCTGTCACACCGGTTACCTCCGCCGCTGAACTTGCCGCCGAGGCAGAACGCCTGCTGGCCGATCCCGCCACACGGGCGGCGATGGCGCACCGCGCCCGGGCCACGCTCGATGGCTTGCGCGGGGCACTGGAAAAGACACTCGCCGCGCTGTTGCCGCTGTTGCCCCCGCCGGAGGCACATGACCACGGTGCCGAGCCTGCAATTGGCGCTGGGGGAGGCGTGAAGTCCGAACGGACCGAGAGCTTGGAACGTGCCAGCTGAACCGTCCTGGTGGTATCATCGGCCGAACGCGGACTCCGGCGCGGGTCACCACTCGTCTGATCACGGCGCAGGCTGGTTCGGGCCGGTCGGCATGGCGTTGGCACCGGTTGCTGCGATCTATGGCGCGATCACCGTCCGGCGAATGGCGCGCGCACCGGAATACGTCTCCGCGCTTCCGGTGATCTGCGTGGGCAATTTCACCGCAGGCGGGGCAGGCAAGACGCCAGCGACCGCGATGATCGTCGCGCGGTTGATCGCCATGGGACGGCGTCCCGCGATCCTGACCCGCGGCTATGGCGGGCGAACGGCCGGACCGCACTGGGTTGATGCAGACCGGGTCGATGCAAACCGGGTCGATGCAGACCGGGTCGATGCAGACCGGGTCGATGCAGACCGGGTCGATGCAAACCGGGATACGGCCGAATCGGTCGGCGACGAGCCGATGCTGCACGCGAGGCGGTCACCGACGCTCGTCGCCCGCGACCGGGTCGCTGGCGCACGCGTCATAGAGGCTGACGGCGGCTGCGATGTCATCGTGATGGACGATGGCCTGCAGAACCCGGCGCTGGGCAAGACATTGTCGATCGCGGTGGTCGACGGCGCGCGCGGCTTCGGCAACGGACGGGTGATCCCGGCTGGACCGCTACGCGCACCGCTCAACCGTCAACTCCGCCACGTTGATGCGGTGCTGTTCAACGGCGCGCCATCGGCCAAGACGATTGCAGCCCTGGATCGGGCGACGGCGAATGGTGGGGAGACGAGAGCCAGTGGACAGCAGCCGGCGCGCCTGTTTGCAAGGTTGGAGCCGGACGCGACGATTGCAGCCAAGGTCGCGGGCCGCCGCGTCGTCGCCTTCGCCGGGATCGGCCATCCAGCGCGTTACTTCGAAACTGTGCGGTCGCTGGGTGCCGACATCGCCGAGGCGATCCCGTTCCCCGACCATCATCCCTACACCGCGACAGATGCGGCAAGGCTGCTGGCGGCTGCGGCGCGTTATGGTGCCGATCTCGTCACGACGGAAAAAGATCACGTCCGGCTCATCGGCCAGCCGGGTTTCGCGGAACTGGCAGCCGCGGCGATCCCGATCCCGGTGGAAATGACGCTCGATCCGGCATCCAACGCAGCGCTGGATCAGTTGCTGGCAACGTTGGCGCAGTCGCGACAACCTAAGTCCACAGCGCCTTGAGCCCGAAGAACGCGGTGTCCTTGATGCGCCGCTTGACGCCTTGCATCAGACTGGCCGACGCATCGCTGGTAAAGGTCATCGACAGGATGACGCGCCGCTCCCCGTGCGCGATCGGCGTCACGCGGTGGAGAATCTTCTGACCCTCGAAGACCACCATCGTGTTTGGCGGCGTCGGCAGAACGCGTGTCTCTCCGTCGATCTGCGCCTCTAACCGAGCTGCGGACAATCCGTCCGGTCCGTGACCGATGTTGATGATCGGGATGAGCACGGTCAGATGCTGACCGCGATAAAAGTTATGGTCGTAATGCCAACCAATGTGATCGCCGGGGCGGTCGTAGAACAGGATCGAGCACGAACTCTGATCGTGGGTCGGAGTCGGGCCGACGCGCTGTCCGACGATCTGAGAAACGAGGTCGCGTAGATCGTTCGAGAGGTAAAGGGCTACCGTGTTAGGAGCGTTTTCACGAAGCGTCCGATAAGCGACCGTCCCGCCCTTTTTGTGTGCGGGCAAGTAGCTTCGCTCGGTCTCGACGAGGCCCTCGATTTCAGTCGCGAGGTCGCGGAAGTCATCTGGCGGGAGAATATTTTCGATCCGCACCAGCCGCTGCCCGAAATCCGGCACGGACGCCCGCAAATCGCGAAAGGCGAGCTCACGGACCGAACGAGCGTGGCTCTGCTCACATCTGTCCAGCTCGTAGCAGGCCGATTGCAGACGGGCCTGCTGCCCATCGGTCGCTCGCATCATCGTCGTCGTCTCCGCCATCTGATTTAGCCCACTGCATGTGGGCGCTGTGCGGCTGAAAAACAGGCAGGACGACCGCTGTTCCGGATGCGACGGTAAATTTTCAACGGCGCAGCGGCCAAAGCGCCACATCGTGGGGCAGCGTCTGATAGTCCGTATCGCATCGGGATAACTGACATGCGCCGCCGGATGCTCCAAGCGATTGCCTCGGCCGACATTAGCTGGCCTCCCCCAATTTCCGCAACACTGCTGGAAGTTGCTCTGGCAAATCCTCCGCAATCAGGCCGGGTCCAAAGTGGCTGGCACACGCGCCATGCAGCCAAACGGCGGCGCAGGTTGCCTCGAAAGCTGCCATGCCTTGCGCCAGAAGGCCGGTAATGAAGCCCGCCAGCACGTCGCCCGAACCGGCGGTGGCCAGCGTCGGCGGGGCGTTGGCGTTGATCGCGGCCCGGCCGTCTGGGGCGGCAATGACGGTATCGGCGCCCTTGAGCACGACGATCGCGCCGGACGTTGTGGCAGCCTCGCGCGCGCGATCGAGCTTCGACCCGGCGAGGTCGCCGAACAATCGTCCGAATTCGCCCTCGTGCGGGGTCAATACGACGGGCGCTGATCGGGCAGCGATAGCCTGGAACAGGTCGTCCGGGCCCAACGGTGCATCTGGGCCTCTGCCGATGAAGCCGAACCGTCCGGTTAATTCGAGCCCCGCAAAAGAGGTCAGCGCGTCGGCGTCGAGGACCACGGATGCGTCCGACGATAGCGCGGCCAGCGCATCGGCGGCCGTATCGGCGCCGACGCCGGCACCAGGGCCGATCAGCACGGCATTGCGGCGCGCGTCCAACAGGAAATCGGCCAAGCCCGCCGTTCCGCTGATCTGGCGGACCATGACGGCGGTGGCGTGCGCGGCGTTGATGGTGGTTGCTGGCATATCGCCAACAAGCGTCACACGCCCGGCGCCGACCCGCAAGGCGCCACGCGCGCCGAGCCGGGCAGCGCCCGTCGCATGTGCCGGGCCTGACACCACGACGACGTGTCCGCGCGTGAATTTGTGGGCCTCCAGCGAGGGCCGAGGAAACGCCTGCCGCCATAAGCCTGGGTCATTCCGATAGGTCTCAACACCGAGGTCCGGCCATTGGCTGGTCGCGGTCAACACGCTCGCCGGGAGCCCGATATCGGCGACCACCACGTCACCGCAAGCAACCCGTCCCGGCAGCAACACATGGCCCGGCTTGGCGCGGAAAAACGTGACCGTGCGGTCAGCTTTGAGCACGTCGCCCAGGATCGCTCCCGTGGCGCCATCGAGACCGCTCGGCACGTCGACGGCGAGGACTTGCGTTTGGCCCGACGCGACCGCACGTCTGAGACTGTCGAATACAGCTAGGATGTCGTTATCGAGCGGTCGTGTCAGCCCGGCCCCGAACAGGGCGTCGATAATCAGATCGACCGTCTCGCCGACAACGTCTGAAAGTGGCCGCACTTCCCGCGACCAGCGCTGCGCCATCGCTGCCGCATCACCGGTAAGCGTGTCGCGGCTTCCGATCGCATAAACAGATACGGCGTGGCCCCGTTCAGCTAGCAGACGGGCGGCGACATAGCCATCGCCGCCATTGTTACCAGGGCCGCACAGGACGGCGATGCGCGCACCGGCTGAAACCATCTGCGCCGCTACGTCGGCCACGGCCTGACCGGCAGCCTCCATCAACACCAGTGACGCGATGCCAGCCAAAACCGCCCGGCGGTCTGCCTCTGCCATTTCGGCGGGCGTCAGGAGCACGAGTTCGTGTGGGCTGCTCAAAAGTTTGGCTCCATATTGCGCAAAAAACAGGCTAGATGTTCATCGCCTGAGCAAGCCGCTCTGGCCGCCCCGGCGGTCGCACGCGGCAATGCTCGGTCAAGCCCATGTTTCCGAACACGAAACGGCCGTGAACGGAGCGCTGAGCAGACTTGGCACACGGCGTGCTAACACGCATGCGCCATGGTCAACAGCCGGGGTCGACGTCTAAAGGCCGGTCGCTCGGCCTGAGGCGTCATCGGCGCACGCCATCATCCAGAGGGTCAATGAAAAAGATCGAGGCCATCATCAAGCCGTTCAAGCTCGACGAGGTGAAGGAGGCTCTGCAGGAAATTGGTCTGCAAGGCATCACCGTGATCGAGGCGAAGGGCTTCGGCCGCCAGAAAGGTCATACCGAGCTCTATCGCGGGGCAGAGTATGTTGTTGATTTCCTGCCCAAGGTTAAAATTGAAGTCGTTCTGCCTGATGACATGCTCGACAAAGCCGTCGAGACGATCCAGAAGGCAGCGCGGACCGGGCGCATTGGGGACGGAAAGATCTTCATCTCGACGATCGACAACGCCATCCGGATTCGCACGGGTGAGACCGGTGGCGACGCCATCTAAAACGGCTGGCAGCGGAGGCGGGCGGCCCGCTCCAATCTGAAAACATTCCAGTTGTTCGATGTGGGCTTCACCGCCCGGCGGCAATCGCCCGACCCGTAGTACCAGACCGGTAGTATTCGTGTCCGATGAAATAGGGGAATAACCAATGAAGAATGTCAGCGACGTGATGAAGCTCATCAAGGACAAGGACGCCAAGTTCCTTGACCTGCGCTTCAGCGACACCCGGGGTAAGATGCAACACGTCACGGCTGACATCAGCTGTGTCGACGAGGCGATGTTCACCGACGGTTACGCATTCGACGGTTCGTCGATCGCCGGTTGGAAGGGCATCGAAGCCTCCGACATGCTGTTGATCCCCGATCCCGCGTCGGCCCACGTCGATCCGTTCTTCGCCCAGACGACGATTGCGATCTTCTGCGACGTTCTCGAGCCATCGACCGGCCAAGCCTATGAGCGCGATCCCCGCTCGATCGCCAAGAAAGCCGAAGCCTACATGCTGTCGCTCGATATCGGCGACACGTTCTACGTCGGCCCAGAAGCCGAATTCTTCATCTTCGACGACGTGCGCTTCTCGACCGACACCTACAACGTCGGCTTCAAGGTCGACAGCTCGGAGCTGCCGTCCAACTCGAACACCGAATACGAGATGGGCAACCTCGCCCACCGTCCGCGCATCAAGGGCGGCTACTTCCCGGTTCCACCGATCGACAGCTGCCAGGACATCCGCTCCGAGATGTTGTCGGTGCTGACCGAGATGGGCGTCGTCGTCGAGAAGCACCACCACGAGGTGGCGTCCGCCCAGCACGAGCTCGGCGTGAAGTTCGGCCCGCTGATCCGCATGGCCGACCACATGCAGGTCTACAAGTACGTCGTCCATCAGGTCGCTCAGGCCTACGGCAAGACGGCGACGTTCATGCCGAAGCCGATCTTCGGCGACAACGGCTCGGGCATGCACGTCCACCAGTCGATCTGGAAAAGCGGCCAGCCGATGTTTGCTGGCAACAAGTACGCCGACCTGTCCGACATGTGCTTGCACTACATCGGCGGCATCCTGAAGCACGCCAAGGCGATCAACGCGTTCTCGAACCCGACGACCAATAGCTACAAGCGTCTCGTCCCGGGCTATGAAGCCCCCGTGCTGCTCGCCTACTCGGCGCGCAACCGCTCGGCGTCGTGCCGCATCCCCTACGTGACCTCGCCTAAGGCCAAGCGCGTCGAAGTTCGCTTCCCCGACCCAGCCGCTAACCCGTATCTGGCATTCGCCGCGATGTTGATGGCCGGCCTCGACGGCATCACCAACAAAATCGATCCCGGTCCGGCCATGGACAAGAACCTCTACGACTTGCCGCCAGCCGAGCTGGCCAAGATCCCGACGGTCGCTGGCAGCCTCGATGAGGCGCTCGAAGGCCTCGACAAAGATCGCGGCTTCCTGAAAGCCGGTGGCGTGTTCACCGACGACATGATCGACGCCTACATCGAATTGCGCAAGGCCGAGGCCGACCGCGTTCGCATGACCCCGCACCCGGTCGAGTACGATCTGTATTACTCGGTTTAATCGCTGGGTTATCAAGTGAAGCGAAGGCCAGGGGACTCATTCAAGCTTGTCGCGCAGAAGCGCTGCACGCCCTGGACGCCGGGCTGTTTGGTGACAAGAATTGAGGGGCAGCTCGCAAGGGCTGCCCCTCGTTATTTGAGGGCGCATGCGACTTTGAAATCGCGGGTTCCGCCGGGTTCCGCCAAGCATGCCTCTCCCTTTAGCTCAGGCCAACGCTGCGTGAACTGAGCCGAAGCGGCGGCAGCGGCGGGCGCCATCGATGATCTGGCGCATGGTGCGGG
>JAWXCP010000158.1:0-11533 GCA_034408685.1 Hyphomicrobium aestuarii
CACAAGGGTCATCACCGGTGCGATCACGGCGGTCGCGCGGTCGATATCCCGGGTCGTTGCCTTTTCGAGGATGCCAGCCAATCGATCGAGCATAATGGCGAGCTTACCCGTTGCCTCGCCGACCCCGACCAGCCTTACCGAGAGATCGCCAAACCTGCCGACTTCGGCCATTGCGCCCGACAATGTCGCGCCACGGGCGACGCCGTCGGCTAGAGCGCCAGTTGCGGTGCGGTAGGCGCCGGTTCGAAGCGTCCGGGCGCTCGTCCGAAGCGCGTCGAGAAGGGGCACGCCGCTGTCGAGTAGCGTCGCCATGGTTGCAGCGAAGCGTGCGGTTTCGGCCTGCTCTAGTGTGCGCCCGACGAGCGGCATCGCAAACAGCGTGTTTTCACAGAGCGTTCGGACCGCCTGCATGCTGGACGCCGCCGCACCGGCAATGACGACGACGCCTGCGATGCCGAGCAGAGCTGGCCAGTATGCTGCGACAACCGTCTGCACGCTGCGCAGAACCGCGAGCACTGGCGGCAGCGGGGCGCCGGCCTCCTCAAAGATTGGCGCGATCGCCGGCACGAGTAGTCCGATCACAACGGCTAGCGTCACGATTGCGGCCGCCGCTAGGATCGCTGGATAAACCAGCGCCGAGCGGACGCGGTTGGAGATCTCGCGCCTCCGTTCAAGTTCGGCTGCCTGGCGTTCGAGAGCCGGCCCGAGTTTGCCACTGCGTTCGGCGGCGGCAACGAGGTGCCAATAGGGCTCGGGAATGTCGGCAGGATGGGCGGCGAAAGCCTCGGACAAACTCGACCCGGCGCGGACACGGTCAAGCACGTCACCGAGTACGCGGCGCACAGCCGCCGCGATGCGGGGCTGCAGGGCGACGATCCGCAGGGCATCGGCAAGAGGCACGTCGGCGCTGACCAAGCTCGCCAGTTCGCGCGTCATGTTGGCGAGGTCGCGCGAGCGGATTGGGGACGGCCGCTGCCATTTGGCGCGCAGGGACGTGAGCGGACCTTTTGAACCGGCGCTGGGTTCGGCATGCGAGACGCTGGTGGCACCAACCGCACCGCCGATCTGGTCACTCACTTCGGCGATTTCGACGGGTACCACGCCGCGGCCTTTGAGCGTGGCGATCGCCGCATCGCGGCTTCCAGCGCCGATTTCGCCAGAGACGACTTGGCCATCGCGACCGTACGCCCGATAAGAAAATTGGCGCATGGCTAATCTGTCCGTGTGACGCGAAGAACCTCGTCGAGCGTGGTCTCGCCATCGAGGACTTTTGCCAGACCATCGGCCAGCATGTCCGGCATCCCGGTCGATGCTGCGGCAGCCTCGACGGGGCGACCATGTGCGCGGTCGACGATCGCCGCTGCAACCGATGGCGTGACCGGCATCAACTGCGAGATGGCGAGCCGACCCCGGAAGCCCGTGTTGCGACAGGCTGGACATCCGACCGGACGGCGCAGTCGATCAAGGCTCATGTCGATTTGTGCCACACCGAAGTTGGCCTTTGCATCGGCAAGGCAGGCGGTCAAAATCCCGTTAGGGGGCGTCGGCACGCTGCATAAGCACAACTGCCGCACGAGGCGTTGGGCCAATGTGGCTTTGAGGGTCGAGGCGACGAGATAGTCATCGACGCCCATGTCGATCAGCCGGGCGATCGTTGCCGCGGCGCTGTTGGTGTGAAGCGTGGACAAGACGAGGTGCCCGGTGAGTGCGGACTGGATAGCCATCTCGGCTGTTTCAAGGTCGCGGATTTCGCCGACCATGATCACGTCAG
The DNA here is from genome assembly GCA_034408685.1 of Hyphomicrobium aestuarii. Lineage (GTDB taxonomy): Bacteria > Pseudomonadota > Alphaproteobacteria > Rhizobiales > Hyphomicrobiaceae > JANXVY01. Next base: position 1,772 of record JAWXCP010000158.1, read on the forward strand.
GGTCCTGCCGTAGCACCGATCGCAGCGCATGGGCGAAGGTCAGCCCGATCCGCGGCTGAACCTGGACTTGGGCCACGCCGGACAGGCGGTACTCGACCGGGTCCTCGATGGAGAACGTCTTGCGAGACGGCTGCGCGAGGCGGGTCAGAGCTGTGTACAGCGTTGTCGATTTGCCGCTGCCGGTTGGACCTGTGACCAGGATCAGGCCGTTGGGTTGGTCGAGCAAGCCGAGGAACGTGGTCAGTGCGGGTCCTCTGAAACCGAGCGCGGCGAAATCGAGTGCAATGTTTCCGCGGTCGAGGATGCGCAAAACGATGCTTTCGCCATCGAGTGTCGGCATGGTCGCTACGCGCAGGTCGACCTCCCGGCCGCCGACGACGACGCGGATGCGGCCATCCTGGGGAAGCCGTCGCTCGGCGATGTCCAGGTTGGCCATGATTTTGATCCGCGACACGACCGGAGGGCTGTCGCGTTCGGGGACGATGTCGACCAATTCGAGTAGGCCGTCGACGCGGCGGCGGATCGTAAGGCCCTGTTCGCTCGGCTCGAGATGGATGTCGGAGGCGCGTTCTTCGACCGCGCGAACAATGATGTCCTGCACGCGGCGGATGATCGGCGCCTCGCTCGCCAGTTCGGCGAGCCGGCGAACATCGTCAGCGCGGGCTTCCCCCGGTAGCGAGGCGGGGCGCTCGGTCATTTGCTCCGCGCCGGTCGTGCTCGGCGCACGAAGGTACAGCCGTTCCAGCGCTCGCTCGATATCGCGCTCGGTGGCGACCGCGATCTGGACGGGCCGGTCGAGCAGGAACGACAGCGCACGTTCGAGGTCTGGCTTGAAGGGGTCGGCGACGGCGACGACCAGCATTTCCGGGGTCTCGTCGACTGGCACCATTCGCGTCTGCTGCAAATAGTCCGCGTCGAGGCGGTCCACGGCCAGCGGCGTTGACGGGAAGTCGGCTGCAGAAAGGCTGCGCCGTCCAAGAAAGGTCGCGGTCAAGCGGGTGAGGTCGGCCTCTCCGATCAGGCCCAGGCGCGTCAGAACGCGGTCCAATCTTTCGCCGGTCTCGGATGCGGCTCTCTCGGCACGCAAGACAGCCTCAGCCGCCAATCCGCCCCGTTGCGTGAGAAAGCGGGCGAAATCTGCAAACGCAAGGGACGGAAGTCCGGGGTCAGCAGTCCCTGGCGTACGGGGAGGGATTGGCAACAATCGTGATTGGCCGACGGTTTGCATAGTCAAGGGCGTGCATCCGGATGCTGCCTGAGCGGGATGGCTGACGGCGCTTCGACCATCAGCTTAGCATATCGCGTGCCGACCTCATGTGCCGGGACGAACGGAACCGAGGACGATAGAGACAGTGGTTAAACGACCGCACATGGCTTCCCGATTTCTTCACTGGTGGGGGCAGGAATTAGCCGGATTGTGGCTGTTTGGCCGCAACCGATCTGCACGTCTGGGGCGCGCAACCGTCGTGTCGCTTGGCCGTGACGGCGTCGGCGTATTCGAGGAGCATAACGGCCTCGCCGTTAACCCTGGCGGTTTGACCGATCCGCACGCGCCGGACGGCGAACATCGGCTTGCCCGCCTCGCTCAGGAAACCGGACAGCGTCATCCCATCATCTTGCGATTGCCAGCCGACCGGGTGTTCGCGCGGACGTTGACTTTGCCTGACGCGGCGCTGGCAGATGCGGCCCGCATTGCCGATCTTGATCTGGAGCACGAGACGCCGTTCCGTCGCGCCGACGTGGCGACAGCAGTCGTTGTACCGGCAAATGGCTTGGTCACGGGTGCAGGTCAGGTTGATGTCCGTCAACTGGTCGTCAAGCGCTCGGCCATCGCGGACGGCGAGCGCCTCTTGTCCCGTTACGGTCTCGCAGCCGACCGCATCGACGCGTGGCAACCGACACTGCCGGGTGGTGCGCCGACGGCATACGATGTCGATTTTCGCGCGAGCGGAGCAACAGCGCCAAAATCGGCAGGAAACGGCCTGATCTGGAGCCTTGCGGGGTCAGCCGTCGCATTGGCGGTGATTGCGGCGGCCGTCGTCGTTGTCCGTCTCGATGCGACGCTGGCCGACGCCCAGGCGGTGACGGCAGCCGCGCGTGCCGACTTGTTTGCTGCACAGGCAGCCGACGCCGGTCGAGCGGCGAACCTTGCGATCGTCCGCGACGTTGTGGCGGCCGAAGCTGCCGAGGTCGACCGCGTCCGCATCCTGGCGACTTTATCGCGGCTCGTGCCAGAGGCTGATCATCTCATAAGCTTGAAGGTGAGCGGCAATTCGCTCGAAGCAACAGGGTATGCCGGGTCCGCAACGGCGCTTGTGTTGGCGATGGAGCGCTCCGACCTTTTCGCGACAGTGTCGCTGACGAGCGCTGTGACCTACGACGACCGGCTTAACCGTGAACGCTACACCTTTCGGGCTGAGATCGATCGCAAGGCTCTGTCCGCCTCGAGCGGAGGCGATCGATGACGCTGCCCTATCCCCAACTGGCCGCCAAGTTCGCCGCCGTCGGTCTGCTGCTCACCGTCGTCGCGAGCAGCTATTTTGTTATCCTGCGACCGTTCCAGCAGTGGCTGGTGACGATGTCGGAGACAATTTCCACTGAGCGGGCGATGGCCGCCCGGTTGACCGATGCTGCTGCTGGTATTCGGAGCCGACAGGCTAGCGCGGCGGCGGTCGATCCCTTAGCCGAGCGCGGCCGCCTGCTGATCGAAGCCGATAGCGATACTGTCGTCGCGGCCCGCGTTCAGGCACACGTGCGTGCGATTATCGACGGGATCGGCACTCCGATGAGGGGTGCGAGCGCGGATAGCCCTCCCGGCATGCGTTTGCTTAGCGCGAGAACGACCGGGATCGCAGCTGTGGCTAATAGCGGCGGCGGTGCGATGGCTCTTCGGACCGTGGGTGTGGAGCTGCAACTCACCGCCAAATGGGAGCACCTACCCGTGCTGCTGACAGCCCTCTCTACCGCCGAGCCAATCGTCGTGACCCAGGCCGTGCAGATCGTGCCGTCGGCGCGCCGGTCGTTGGAGCCTGCCACCGGCAGTTCCGATGATATTTACGACTTGCGCCTCGAACTCCAGGCGTTCACCGCCGGACGCCAGAAACCAGGCGACGTCGCCCCGATCGGCCCGGCAGCCGAGCTCAAGGAGGACGGCCTTGAACCGCGCCCCCGCCGCTAAGCCCCCGGATCGTCGTTTCGCGATCGTACTTGTCCTCATCAACGCGTTGCTGCTCGCCGTCGTCTACCTCGCCGCGACCGTCGACGTTGCGATGCTGGTGCCCGATGCCGCTTCGGACGGGAGGACGAATGGAGCGGCTGTTGGCCCGATGCGGCTGGCCAGTGGTCGAAGTGATGACGGCGGGGACGGGACGGCCTCGCGTCTCCGCGATGACCCGATAAACCCTGCCAAGCCGATTGCTTTGGAGCCCGTGCTAGAGGATCGCGAAGAGGTTCTGGCCCGCCCGTTGTTCCGCCCAGACCGCAGGCCGTGGCAACCACGCCTCGCGGATGCGTCAAGCGTAAATCCGCCGCTCACATCGGCGCCATTGGACACGACGTTGCCGCCACCCGACATCCGTTTGCTCGGCATTATTCGCGCCGGGGTGACGGCCCGAGCCCTGATCCGATCGGGCGCGACACCAACTGGGAAATGGTACGTACGCGGCGACCAAGTCGAGGGATGGCGACTGAGCGACGTGGCCAAGGATCGGATCGTGATCGAGGCGCGCGGTCAGCGCCAGGAGCTTGCGCTCGACCGAAGCGGCGGCGGCGACCGCAGGTACGCAGCAACCCTTGCGCTGAAAGATCGTCCACTGGAGCCCCAATAGCTTCCGATCGGCCGTGGATGAATGCTGGACACCACAGCTACGACGGCTGCGAATCGTGACACCAACGCTTGATGGAATACTCATCGAGAGGCGTTGCCGTGTTCGGGGTATCGAGCCCATCAGCATCATTATTAGAGGCTCGTTGCCCGGCATTCGGCCAGCGGACGCCGCGAAAATCCGCATTCGGTCTTGCCGTGGTGGCTGGCGTCATCGCATTGGGCGGGTGTGGGCTGCCGGCCCAGCAACTGGCTCTTCCAGGGCCGTTGGCTGGATCAGTGCCGGGCTCGATCACGCCGGCTGGCGCGACGACCAGTCGATCGGGCGTGCCGGTGTCTGACACCGCGAACTCCAAAGCTCGCACGCCAGACGTCATCCTCGGCAGCGGAAGCTTTACCTCTAACGCATCAGCCAGCCCCGCAGGTTCTGGTGGCGACAGTACCGACGATCCAGGTCGCGGCGGGTCTCAAGCCGGGTCGCCAACAGGTGGGTCGCCAACCGGTGGGTCGCCAGCGGGGGCCGCTGGCAGTTCGCCAAACGGCAAAGCGGGTGTGACGGTCTCCGACGAGGGTGTTACGCTCAGCCTTGCTGGCGCGAGTATTCCCGAGGTCGCCCGCACGGTCCTTGGCGACGTCCTTGGGCTCAATTACGCCGTCGCCGAAGGCGTCAAGGGCTCGATCACACTTCAGACGTCCGAGCCGATCCCCCGTCGTGATCTGCTCAAGCTGTTCGAAACGCTGATGCGCCAGGAGGGCGCCGTTCTATTGGTCGACAACGGTCTTTACCGGATCGTCCCGTCCGAGGGCGCGCGAGCCGGTGGCGTGCGGGGACGCCCGCGCGAGGCGGGCCTCACCAACGTGGCAATTCCCCTCCGTCACATTGCGCCTGCTGAAATGCAGCGCATTCTTGGCTCGGTGGTACCGCAAAGCACGTCCGTGCAGGTCGACGAAAACCGCAACCTGCTCTTGGTGAGCGGTATTCCCAACGAAATCGCGAGCGTTCGCGAGACCGTTGCGACTTTCGATGTCGACTGGATGCGCGGGATGTCGTTTGCGATCCTGCCGCTCGAAAGTGCTGATCCGGTCGCAATCGCCCAGGAGCTCGATACGATCTTTGCCAACGATCGTTCGAGCCCAACCAAAGGCATTGCCCGGTTCGTACCCAACCAAAGATTGAAATCCGTACTGGTCATCAGCTCGCGCCCTGCGTTCATCGCAAAGGCGCGCGAGTGGGTGAAACGGCTCGATCTTGTCGGCCAGGAGAACGCCAAACAGGTCCAAGTCTACCGCGTGCAGAATCGTCCAGCGACGGAGGTCGCCGCGTTGCTGCAGAAAGTTTACATGCCTCAGGGCGACCGTGCGGGGGGAGATGCACGCGGAGCCATCGCTCCCGGACAGGCGGCCGCGACTCTATCGTCGGTTGGAGATGGCATCGGCGCACCCACCGGTTTGGGCAGCGCACCGGCGTTTACGGTCCCGCGCAACGCGGCCGGTGAGCCACAACCGATCCCGCCGGTTACACCGTTCCCGGTGACCGCGCCGACGACGGGCGGCGATGGATCACCTTCGTCTTCGGGCCTTGGACCAGCATCAGCCGGTTCCACGACCGGCGCACCTGCGACCACCGGTTCGATCGTGTCGACGGTACCTGACGATCGAACAAGCGGGATTCAAGTTGTTGCCGACGACACCAACAACTCGGTCATCGTCACCGCGACGCGCAGCGAATTCAAACGCGTCAAGGCGGTGATCGCCCAGCTCGACGTTGCCCCGGCTCAGGTGCTGCTCGAGGCTACCATCGCCGAGGTGACACTCAACGACAACTTGAGGTTCGGGTTACGCTGGTTCTTCCAAAACGGAAACAACCGGGCATCGCTGACCGACCTTGCGACGGGGGCCGTTACAAGCCGCTTCCCTGGGTTCTCATACTTTTTGAACACCCCCAACATTCAAGTCGCACTCAACGCATTGTCAGACGTGACCAAGGTCGACATCGTGTCGTCGCCGTCGCTGACTGTGCTCGACAACAAAAAGGCCCTTCTGCAGATCGGCGACGAAGTGCCGATCGCGACGCAGTCGGCGGTCAGTATCGTGGCGCCAGGTGCCCCTATCGTGAATACTGTTTCGTTCCGCAGCACTGGTGTGATCCTTGGCATTACGCCGCGGATTGGCGAAAATGGCCGCGTGCTGCTCGACATCGAGCAGGAGGTCAGCAACGTCACCGCGACGACCAGCTCCTCGATCGACAGCCCGACCATCCAACAACGGCGGATTAAGACGCAGGTGGCCGTCGGCAGCGGCGAGAGTGTCGTGCTCGCCGGATTTATTCAGGATCGGGCGGAAAAGGGCCAACAGCAGGTCCCGCTGCTCGGTAATCTGCCGGTACTCGGCAATCTGTTCAAGGATAAGGACGACCGGATCCGCCGGACGGAATTGCTGATCGCCATCACGCCTCAAATTCTGACCGATCCTAACCAGATCCGCGGCGTGGCCGCCGAATTTCGCGACCGCCTCAATTTGACGACGCGGCCGCAGCGCCAAGCGCCCCCTGACTTGCACGAGCAGATCGATCGGGTACTCGTTCGCTAACGCTGCAAAGTGCGTCCCGCTTTCGCGTGGTTGTATTGTTTCAGGACGTCGGCGGACGTACGAGGTTGCAGTCCAACCCTAAAACACACTCGGATGGTGGTCGCGACAGTCACCGTCATCGCGGCATGGCGTTTGCTGGTCCGTCAGCAGTGGCCCGATTGCGGGGTTAGCATTGCGATCACGCCGATCACGCGGAAGAGAGTTGCAAAACTAATAAAAATCGTCTGTGTATGAGGCGGTTGTCGCGTGTGCTTCAGTAGGTTTTAAAGGTGGCATGTGGCGTTTGGATTGGAACAAGCCATATCCCCGAGGCCCAACGGGTCGCTCAGCGGAGGCTTGCGCGACCGTGCGCATGATCTTAATCGCCGCTGGACCGCGCTCAGCCTTTACCGTCGCTTCACCATAACGGCTGCTGTCGTCATTTCGATCGGCATGGTGATGCCCGGCACTTGGGTGGCAGCCCGCATTTCCCATGCTGTCGTGCAGGCGTCGGCGGCGAATGCCGCGCTCTATTTGACCGGCTTTATCGAGCCGCATGTCAAGGAACTCGCTACTGGTGACGTCCTGTCGGCGCCTTCACGACAACATATCGACCAGATGTTCGAGCGGATTGTCGGTCAAAGCAAAGTCGTGGGCATCAAGATTTGGGCACGCGGCGGGAAGCTCGCGTACAGTAGCGACAAGTTACGCATTGGCAGCGTCTTTGCGGAATCCAAGCACTTGCTGCTTGCCTGGGCCGGTTCGATCGAGGCCGAGTACAACAACCTCTCCGATCCCGAGAGCGAGATGGAACGGCGGCTCGGCCTGCCGCTGTTGGAAATTTATACGCCGATCCGGGACCTGAAGACGAACGAGATCATCGCCGTTGCTGAAATCTATGAAATTGCCGAACGGTTGCAAAACGACCTTCGCAGTGCCTTCCTACAGTCGGTCCTAGTGGTGGGGTCACTGGCGTTAATCATGATTGGGGCGCTGTTTCACATTGTCAGCCGCGGCAGCGACACGATCGACAGTCAACGGGCTGCGCTGGCCGAACGTGTCGACGACCTCTCGCGGCTTTTGCTCGAAAAACGACAACTTCAGCGGCGCATCGCGCTCGCCAACCGCAGGGCGGTCGAGACCAATGAAGAGGTGATGCGCCGGGTCGGCGCCGAGCTGCACGATGGGCCTGCGCAGTCGATCGGTTTTGCGCTCCTTCGGCTCGACGCGATCCGTCCGCAGCTCGCCGCATCTGCTGCTGGATCCGACGCTCCTGACGTGCGCGGTAATGCCCGTGACACTAAGGACCGGCGTGGGGATATTGAATTGATCCGAAGTGCCCTGCAGGACGGCCTCAAAGAGCTCCGGGCCGTTTGCAGTGGACTTTCCATACCAGAACTCGTCGGCGCGACGCTTCCACACGTTCTCAAAACCGCGGTGCGCAACCATGAGTTCCGAACGCGGACGGACGTCGAGCTGGTGCTGGCCGAAGGCCTACCGACCACGCTCGATATGCCGCTTGCCACGTGTGTCTATCGATTGGTTCAAGAGGGGCTCAACAACGCATATCGCCATGGTAACGCCAGCGACCAGAAGGTCGAGGCGGAGGTGATCGGCGACCGTCTGCGTCTCGTTGTTAGTGATACCGGTGGCGGGCTCAAGGATGTCGTGCGCGATCAAGCGAGCCTGGGTGGCTTGGGGCTGCGTGGTTTGAGAAACCGCATCGTTTCTTTAGGTGGTGATTTCGAGGTCGTGTCGAAGGTCGACTCCGGCGTAACGTTGATCGCCTCATTCTGCATAGACGGTTTGGGTGGCACAAATGAATGAGACTGTCCGAATAGCTGTGGTCGATGACCACCCGTTGTTTCGCAAAGGCGTCGTTGCGACGCTCGCTGCGGAACTGACGTTCGACATCGTTGCCGAGGGGGCAACAGGAGCCGAGGCGGTCGGCATTGCAGCGCGGCTGATGCCGGATATTCTCTTGTTGGACATTTCGTTGCCCGGCTGCGGATTAGCAGCTGCCCGGCAAATCCACGCTGCAACCCCCATCGTCAAGGTGGTGATGCTGACGGCGTCCGAGTCCGAAGAACACGTCATGGCTGCACTCGAAGCCGGCGCTCGAGGGTATATGCTGAAAGGGATCGGGTCGACCGACCTCGTCCGGACGATCAAAGACATCATCTTTGGTGAAACCTACGTCACGCCTTCGTTGGCCGCGCGGCTCCTGCGCCATGCGCGCCAACCTGCGCCGTTACCCCGCTCGGCGGGGGACGTGCATCTCACCGGCCGCGAAGAGCAGATCCTCGATCAGGTCGCTAACGGATCGACAAACAAAGAAATTGCGAACCGGCTGAAGATTTCTGAAAAGACCGTCAAGCATTACATGACCAATATCATGGAAAAGCTGCACGTTCGAAACCGGGTTGAGGCAGCGCTGAAAATGCAGTCGGTGCGCGGGCGGCGCGGCGTGACTCCACCGGTAACAATGCCACGGATCGATGGCGCGCGCGGATAGGCGCGAAAGTTTGAACATTTGTTCGTGGGCTAGAGCCCTTCCGCTTTACATGGAATCGCGGAAGGACTCGAACTTATTGGTTTGTCGTGCCTCTTTTCGGAAAACCGGTTCCCACTTTTCCGGAAGCACTCTAGGCTCAACTCTGCGGTTACGTCTGCGGATCGATGAGCACGCGCGTCTAACGTTCAATTCCAGTTCCGCGCGACCGTAATCGCTGCGAGAATCCGGCGCTTCAAGTTGAGTTTCCGCAGTAAGTTGGCAACGTGTTTGCGGATTGTGCCTTCCGGGACACCGAGTTCGGTCGCGATCTCTCCGTTGGTTTTGCCGACCGAGACCGCTGATAGGATCATCGTCTCGCGCTCGCTCAAAGTTTTGGCGGGCTGGTCAGAGACCGCCGCCTGTCCGGTGCTCGCGGGTTTCGCCGGTGGAAGCGTTACGAAACGCTGGCCGGCCATAATTGCGCGGACAGCGCCACTCAGTTCCCCCGCTGAAACGCCCTTGGCTAGAAAGCCGCGCGCTCCAGCTTCAAAAGCCCGGTGAGTTTGCAGCAGATCGTCATGGGCAGTGAATACGAGTGTGCGCACCGAGGGGTGCTCAGCTGCAATTTGACGAACGGCGTCAAGGCCGCAGCCCTTTCCCAAATCGAGGTCGATAATGATCACGTCTGGTGAAAGTCGTGCCGCGATCTTGACGGCATCGGCGGCGGTCGTCCCAGTGGCCACGACGTCGAAATCGGCCTCGGCCCGCAGCGTCATGGCAAGCATGCCTCTCCCTTTAGCTCAGGCCAACGCTGCGTGAACTGAGCCGAAGCGGCGGCAGCGGCGGGCGCCATCGATGATCTGGCGCATGGTGCGGG
>JAWXCP010000159.1:0-11819 GCA_034408685.1 Hyphomicrobium aestuarii
ACCAGCGACTGGCCACGACGCATATCGCCTGCGACGTAAAGCTTCGGCTTGCTGGTCACGTAGTGGCGTTCGTCGGCCTTGACGTTGCCGCGCGCGTCGAGGTCGAGGCCGAGGCCATCTGTCAGCGGCGAAACAAAGCCCATGGCGAGCAACACGAGGTCGGCTTTGATCTCGAACTCGCTACCTGGAACTTCTTTGAACCGCTCGTCGACCTTGACGCAAATGAGGCCAGTGACTCGGCCGTCTTTGCCCTCGAACCGCTTGGTGTTGACCGAGAAATCGCGATTGGCGCCCTCGGCTTGGCTGGACGACGTGCGCATTTTGAGAGGCCAGTGCGGCCACGTCAGGTCCTTGTTCTCGCGCTCGGGGGGAAGCGGCATGATCTCGAGCTGGGTGACCGACTTGGCGCCCTGGCGGAAGCTCGTGCCGATGCAGTCCGACCCGGTGTCGCCACCGCCGATCACGACCACGTTGCGGGCTTGGGCGACTTCGCCGGTCGCACGGTTGGACAGCGGTTCGCCAGAGACGCGACGGTTCTGCTGGGGCAGGAAATCCATGGCGAAATGGATGCCCTGGAGATCGCGGCCGGGCACTGCGAGATCGCGCGGACGTTCAGAGCCACCCGCAAGCAAGACGGCGTCGTAGAGGCCGGTGAGGGCATCGATCGAGACATCGGCGCCAGGGCCGACGGCCGTGTTGCAATGGAAGGTCACCCCTTCAGCTTCCATCTGCACGACGCGCCGCGACACGATGTGCTTTTCCATCTTGAAGTCGGGGATGCCGTAGCGCAGCAAACCGCCGGGATAAGCGTTCTTTTCATAAACGTGCACGTCGTGGCCAACGCGTGCGAGTTGTTGGGCCGCAGCCAATCCGGCCGGGCCAGAGCCGACGATGGCAACGCGCCGACCTGTCTTATGAGACGGCGGCTGCGGTACAACCCAGCCTTCCTGGAACGCGCGGTCGGCGATGGCGGCTTCGATCGATTTGATCGTGACCGGCTTGTCATCGATGTTGAGCGTGCAGGCGGCTTCGCACGGGGCTGGACAAATGCGCCCGGTGACCTCGGGGAAATTGTTGGTCGAATGGAGGTTGCGCGCAGCCTCCTTCCAGTCGCCCGAATAGACGAGATTGTTCCAGTCCGGGATCTGGTTGTTGACCGGGCAACCGTTGTGGCAGAACGGGATGCCGCAATCCATGCAGCGTCCGGCTTGGTTCTTGAGCTCGGTGTCGGCGAGTGGAACGACGAACTCGTTCCAGTGCTTGGTGCGCTCCTCAACCGGCTTGTAGACCCGGTCGACGCGCTCGAATTCCATGAATCCCGTCGGCTTACCCATCGGAGTGTCCCAGTCGAAGGCCAGCCGGGCGCTGATATGGCGCCGACGCGGCAGAATTGAGTTTGACCCGCTACATAACCCGGCTCGCCGCCCCCGCAAACAGCCAAGGGCACGATTTTGTGATACGGGCTTTATGACACGGGTTTGACGGGCTGCTGTAGCGGCCGTCGCCCGTGTTTTCCGCAGCCGAGCGAGGATCCCTTCCCGCTGCCCCGCCAACACGATAGACTGCGGCAATGACCCAAGCCATCCACCGCCCGGCGACCTATGCCGATCTAGAAGCGTTGCCAGCAAACCTCGTCGGCGAGATCGTTAACGGCACGCTTCACGCCCAGCCGAGGCCCGCACCGAGGCATTCACGAGCCGCCAGCCGCCTTGGCGCAGAACTCGACGGGCCATTCGATCGCGGCCGAGGCGGCCCGGGCGGTTGGATCTTCCTCGATGAGCCAGAATTGCACTTGGGCCCGCATGTCATCGTGCCAGATATCGCTGGCTGGCGGGCCGAGCGCTTGAGCCCGTTTCCGGAGGCGGCCTTCATAGAAACACCGCCAGACTGGGTTTGCGAAGTGCTGTCGCCCTCGACCGCACGGCTCGACCGGGCGGAAAAACTGCCGATCTACGGCAGCTGCGGCGTCGGCCACGCCTGGTACGTAGACCCGCTCGCCAAGACGCTCGAAGTTTTCGCGCTAACTGGCGGCAAATGGATGATTGCTGCTACCTTCAAGGACGCCGATCCCGTCGCAGCGCCGCCGTTCGACGTGCACACGTTCCCCCTCGATGTGCTGTGGGCCAGGGATATAGCGTAAGCAGCGGGCGTTACCGCTTGTTGTCCACGAAGCGCGCAATCGCGGCGACCACGGCCGCGTCCTGGCCCGCAAAACCATGGAATCCCTTGGCTTGACACGGGTCGCCTGCATCGGTCCCGCCTTCCATCCATTGGACGATGGCTTTACCTTTACTCCAGCCGACGAACGGCGCGACGGCCGAGGGGGGCGTATGGTGGCAGCCGTCCTGTCGATGGTGAACGACGAGCGTGCGGGGAAGCGCTTCGAGCACAGTTTTCGACTGGACTTCTGAAAGAAATGCCGCTGTCAGGACGAGGCCGTCCGGCTTGGCTTTAAGCGCGGCGGGAACCCGTAACGAGCCCCGGCTCGTCGCCACGATCACCACCGGGCTGGCGACCGCCCTCATGTAGGTGACGGCTTGCGCAACGTCGACGCCCTTGTCGACAGTCAGTGTCGCGACGCCATGCTTCAGATACGCTTTGCGCGTCCTGACGAGTTGATTACCTTTGAGGCTCGAAAACGCTCCGCTTGCCTCGATGCCCAGGATGCCATCACCACCGGGGATCAGGATCACGCTGCCGGTCGCAGCGTCGGGTTTGTTCAATAGTGCCAGCCCGCCACCCACGCTGACAGCTTGCTCGGCCCGGGTGGGCCCGGACAGGGCATTGAGGGCGGCAAGAAACCAGAGTTTTGTGACGGGGTTCATGACAGGCGGCCTTTATGCACGAGCGCGCGGTAGACTGCACAGGCTCCGAGCATAAAGGCGCTACACTGACAATCAACCACCCACGAGCATTGTATCTATCTAACTTTCGTCCAGTTCCCTGCTGCCCAGCGCGTGGCGCGATTCCGGCGCTTCAGCGCTTCTGGCAGCCGGTCACCCGGTCGACGATGTCGAAGCGCGTAATGCCGATGTCGGCAAGCGAACGGTCATCCATTATCGCAAGTGCACGCATCGCGCCGACTTGATCCCGTTGTTGCTTCCATGCGGACACGATGCGGCCAAGAGTGGCCGTTCCGATGAATTCTGACGACTGGGAAATAAACGACGACGCTTCAGGCGATTTACGATTGATCGTTTCATAGGCAGGCATTTTCGTCTCCAAGGCGATAGCGGTCACAGCCCAGGTCACGCCCGGGATGGTTTAAAAGTCTGATAAAACTCGAGAATCGAGCACCGCTTGATAATCCTCGATATGGGCCAGCCGCACACTTGCGACAACCCTGGCCTCGTCTGACCAGCCATGCACCAACTGCAGCGTCATCCCGACGCTGCAGTATGGAGCGCAGCATTTGCCATAACGCCAACTTAATCTGTGTTTCTCATTCCGCCGCTTTGGGAATGTCCAGTGGCGCACCACTGCGCGGCGAAAGCTGCCGACGCAATAAGTCGATATGAGCGCGCAAATCGTAATATTGATCGGAGAACTCGAGCGGGATCTTGATGCGGCTGACCCCGCGGTCGATCCGATCCAGGTCCCCGCGCGCATCGGAGATCTGTACTTGCGTTATGGCGGGGTGATCGTCGAGGCTCGCCTCCAACGCCTTCATCTGCCGGTACCAGAACAGCAAACGACGCCTCACCGTCCACGTATAAAGCATTGGCAGAATGCGCGCGAGCGGCAGCGCGATCGACAGCAACGGGAGCAAGATCAGCAGCGTCCGGGTGCCATGCTCGTGGAAGTAGGCCGTGACCCAGAACGGGATGCCCATCCGCTCGTTGAACGGGGCCACCGCCCGTAACAGGAACGGAAGTTCACCAGACTTGAACATGATTTTGGCGTCGCGCGCGACCTCGTACTCAGCGTCGCTGGCATTGGGAAACTCACCGGCGCGATGGAACAGGATCGGCTCGCCGTCGCGGTCGAAGCCGCGTCGTGGGTTATCCATCACGGCATCAGCGAGCAAGCTGACGATGGCCGAATGTACCGACTTTTTCACGACCAGCGCGACAGACGTCGCCAGCAGAGTGATGTCGGCAGACGGGATTTCTGGCGCGAGTTCGATCGAGCCCCGGTGCATGACGAGCTTTGTCAAATACGGGAACCGCGACACGTAGGCGTCGCCTTCGTCGGCAAAGTTCATCAGAAGGATGTCGGGGGTCCGCATCAGCTTGAAGATTTTAGGCGTTTCCGGCGGCAAGATGAGAAACGCGACGTCGGCCTCGCCCGACAGCAGCGGCTTGGCGTCTTCGGTCAATTCCTGTTCGATAATTTTGGAGTTGGTTTCGTCGACGCCGTTGGCGCGCAACAGCTTCATGACGATGCGCTTGGCCCCGCCCTCGGCAGAGCCGATCCAGATCTTGCGACCCTTGAAATCCGATAACGACCTGGCGAACTTGGCATCGGCCGCCGTGCGCCGGTAGAACACATAGATCGGCTCGTAGAATAAACGACCGACCGACAATAAGCTTTCGACTTGCCGGTCGTGAAGAGCGCGTTCCTCGGCCGTCGCGTAGCGGCCCTGGAGGCTGCCAGCGATACCGCCTTTGACGAAACCACCATCGAGTTCCGACGCACCGCTACCAAACAACCCCGTGATCGTGTTCGCCCCGCCGGTCAGCGGCCGCAGCTCGACATCGACGCCGTACGTCGCCATTTGTTTTTGGTATTGCAACGCGAGATCGTTGTAGGCCCCTTCGGAGCCGCCGCTGGCGATCACGATGCGGCCGTCCGGCCCCGGCTTTAAAATCACCACAGTAAGCCACAACGCACCAATGATCAGGGCAAACGTCGCGAGAACCGACAGGGTGAAGTTGCGCACTTTACGTTGTCTTTCTGTCATGCCGGGTTCCTCGATTGGAGACCGCTAAAGCGGCCGTCGCGGGTTCCCGGCCGGGTCATGAGGCTGGAGAGAACCCAATTCTGATGGCGAGTAGATGGCGCGAGCGCTGCTGCACCGCACCACAACTTCACCTTCTATGCCTCGCGCGGTTGTGCAAGTTGTCGATTGGCCGCTTGGGATGCGATAGACGATGCCGTAGGGGCATAACGGACATCGCGGTGGCGCGCCGCTACGATCAAACCGATCTGCACAGCGAGTGACGTAGCTGCCCGACATGGCCAGCGGATGACCGACAAAAGGGAACAGAAACGATGATCAATTCGACGCACGCCCCAGCCTTCAGCCGCCGGTATGCCGCCGCAGCGCTCGCCATGTTCGCAGCCATCACGGTCGTCTCGCTCTCCGGCACGGCCCTCGCTCACGGCCCGACGCGCCAGAAGGTGACGGCCAACATCACGATCAACGCGCCGGCCGACAAAGTCTGGGCGCTCGTCGCCAAATTCCAGGACATGAGCTGGCATCCAGCCGTCGCCAAGACCGAGGGCAGCGGCGGCAACGACGTCGGCGCCAAGCGCACGCTGACGCTGCAGTCAGGCGGCACGATCGAGGAAGAATTGACCAAGTATAGCGCCGCAAAGCGCGCGTTCAGTTATGAGATCAAAGCCGTCGACGTAAAGGTTTTGCCGGTCAACAACTATTCGGCGACGTTATCGGTCACCGACGACGGCGGCAAAACGGTCGTCGAATGGCGAAGCGCGTTCTATCGCGGGTTTATGAATAACGACCCGCCGCCGGAGCTTTCCGACGAAGCCGCTGTCAAGGCGGTCGAGGGCGTGTTCAATACTGGCTTGGCGGCGCTGAAAAAGAAGGCCGAGGCGGCAGGCTGATGCACACCATCTGGCGAAGCGGGGCAACTGCTGCCGGGATCCTGGCTGCATGCGGCTTGATCGGCGCGGCATGGTCTCAGACCGGCACGCCCGCCGTTGCGCCGCCGTCTTCCAACCCGCTTCGCTTTGCCTACGTCACCAACCAGGGCAGCCAGACCGTGTCCGTCGTCGACCTCGACGCTTGGACCGTTGTCGCAGAGATCGACGTACCCGGTCGGCCAGCGGGCGTTGCCCTGTCGCCCGACCACGCCACCATCTACGTTAGTGCCCCTGAAGGCAAAGACGTGGCAGTCATCGATGCGGCGAAACGCAAGGTCGTCCGGCGCATCCCCGCAGGTGACGGCCCGCTCGGGATCGCCGTCGCACCCGATGGCCAGTTGTTCGTCGCCGACTGGTACGCCACTTACGTCTCCATCATCGATCCGACCGACGGTAAGCGCGTTGCGACACTGACCGCCGGGCAATCCCCCTCCGGTATTGCCATTTCAGACGACGGGCGGACCGTGATTTCCGCAGACCGTGACAGCAATCAGGTTTCGATCACGCGATTTCCGATCGCGGCCGTTCCCGGGCAGACCGCTGCGGGCCGATCCGCTTCCCACACGACCAACGTCGTCCCGGTGGGTACGCGCCCGTTCGGCGTTACGCTCAACGCCGACGCAACGCGGGCCTACACGGCCAACGTCGGCAGCAACGATGTCACCGTCGTCGACGTAGAGGCCGGCAAACCGTTGGCCTCGATCTCGGTCGGCCGCCGCCCGTACGCGATCGCACTGTCTCTGACCCACGGATTTGTCACCGACCAGTACGGCGGCACCATCACGGTGTTCGACCTCGCGACGAACAGCGTCACCAAAACGGTTGAAGCCTGCGACCACCCGGAGGGCATCGGCTTCGACCCCGGCCGGCGGATGGTTTACGTCGCATGCTGGGGCGACAACGTGCTTCTGCGGCTGTCCGCCGACACGTTCGAGCTGGGCGGCAAACTCGCCGTCGGCGACGGTCCGCGGGCCTTCGGCGTTTTTCTCGGCCGCTGATGGCCTTTAGATGCAGCACCAACGAACGCCGTATCATGCGGTCGCATGTCACGAAGTTGGGGCATCTGGCTGGCATCTGGGCATTACGACGCGTTCACTTCCGTTCCTGGCGCGGCCGGTGTACCTGATGCAACATACAAAAGGTTTCGGACCGATGCCGTCGCGCGTTTGCATGGCGAGACAAAGGGAACCGGCGCCGATCTTCTGGGAGCACCGTCTTGATCCATCCTCAGGTAGCAGCACCGTTCGCAGTTCTCGTCGCCAGCGTTTTGCTCGCGACGTCAGCGCTTGCTCAAACCGCCGCGACGGCCGCAACAGCCGCATCGCCCGGCACCACCGCACTCGACATGCTGTTTGAAAAAAAGCACCTCGGCAACTTGGAGGCCGGCCAGAAGCTGACCTATCGCTTCACCCGCGACCCGAGTAAGCCTGAGCTACTCGGCCTAGGTTTTTCCGACGACATCACCGTCGACATTAAAAAGGTGGCGACCGACGGCACCCGCGAAGTCGACGTCCGCGTCTACACTGGCGACCGCGCGCGCGATCCGCAGATCATCGACGGTCTGACCGGGAACCCCATTCTGGTCGTATTCCTCGACCGCTCGGTGTCGTCGTACATGGCGGTGGCGGGTGGCAAGGTGCCCTACCTCAAGGAGCGCTTCCGCTCGGCGTTCCGCGACCGCCCGACGCTGGAACCGGTCAAGGTCAAGTTCGGCGACAAAACCGTCGACGCGACACGGATCACCATAGCCCCGTACGTTGGCGATCCGAATGCCTCAAAAATGCTCGGCTTTGAAAATTCCAAGTTTTCGATCGTGGTCAGCGAGGCCGTTCCCGGCCACTTCATCGAACTTGTCGCCAATATCGACAACTCTGTAAAAGACGCGCCCAAGCTCGTCGAACGGATCGTTATGGCTGGCACGGAGGTGGTGAAATGATCCAGCGCTCAGCCCTCGCCGCTGTTGCGGCAACCGCTGCCCTACTCTGCGCCATCGCTTCGTCCGCATCGGCCGAGCAGCAACCCAATGATTATCCAACCGTAGCGCGCGCCGACTACATTTTCGCGTGCATGCAGGTCAACGGACAGTCGCGGGAAGCTCTGGAAAAGTGCTCGTGCTCGATCGATGTCATCGCCGAGATTTTGCCATATGCGGAATACGAGGCGATCGAAACCATCCGCTCGATTTATATGCGGGGCGGTAAGGCTCAGCAGCAGATGGGGTCTGGCCCGCAAGCCCAGCGCATTCTTGCCCTCCGCCAAGCGCAGGTCGAGGGCGAGTTGCGCTGCTTCTGACAGCGTCGGCAGCATGCTGTGAACTCTTGCAATTCGATTTGCCGCTGATCACAGGCACTGGCATGATGGCAAGATGGACAGTCACACCTCTCGAGCCGAAATTCTGAAACTTCCTGTTGGCGACCGCCTCCGGTTGATCGAAGAGATCTGGGACTCGCTTGAGACGGACGCAGTGCCGCTGCCACTCCCAGAGTGGCACAAGGCTGAACTGGACCAGCGGCGTGCGGCACACCATGCCGATCCGAGTGCTTCGCTGTTGTGGACTGACGTGAAAACAGAGATCCTCGCAAACCTGTCAAAATGACACTGCGGATCAGGCCAGAAGCGCGTGTCGACTTGCTGGATGCGGTACGCTGGTACGAAGATCGCGAAACAGGACTGGGCGCAGCCCTGGTGAGCGAAATAGACGCTGTATTCCACCGCGTTGCGCTTGGCCCCAGCCGGTTCCGCACCGCTTACCGTGGACTGCGCGTGGCGCTCAGCCACCGGTTTCCCTATGCCGTTTACTATCTCGAGGAAGACGACGATGTCGTCATCTTGGCAATCCTACATCAGCGGAGAGATCGAAAGGTCCTCGACACGCGAATTGATGACCGGTGACAGTCCTTTGATCGGCTTGCGCAGCCCCGCTGCACCAAGTCCGGTTGAGCCGGTTGGCCGTTGTGGTATCTGACACCCGACACGCCCGCTTCGCAGCCGAGGTTGACCCATGCTCGCCGACAAAGACCGGATTTTCACCAACCTTTACGGCTTCCACGACGCCTCATTGGCGGGTGCGCGCAAACGCGGCCAGTGGGACCGGACCAAAAGCTTCATCGACCAGGGCCACGACTTCATCATCAACGAGGTCAAGGCGTCGGGCCTGCGCGGTCGCGGTGGCGCTGGCTTCCCGACGGGGCTCAAGTGGAGCTTCATGCCGAAGGCCGATCCGCGTCCGTCCTACCTCGTCATCAACGCCGACGAGAGCGAGCCCGGCTCCTGCAAAGACCGCGAGATCATGCGCCACGATCCGCACCTGATGATCGAAGGCGCGCTGCTGGCCTCGTTCGCGATGCGCGCCCACACTTGCTACATCTACATCCGTGGCGAATACATTCGCGAGCGGGAGCGGCTACAGGCCGCCGTCGACGAGGCCTACGCGGCAAACCTGATCGGCAAAGGCAACGTCCACGGCTGGGATTTCGACCTCTATCTCCATCACGGCGCTGGCGCCTACATTTGCGGCGAAGAAACCGCGATGCTCGAATCGCTCGAGGGCAAAAAGGGCCAGCCGCGCCTCAAGCCACCGTTCCCGGCCAATGTCGGCCTGTGGGGCGCGCCGACCACCGTCAACAACGTCGAGAGCATCGCCGTCGTCCCAGAGATCCTTCGGCGCGGCGGCACCTGGTTTGCTGGCCTCGGCAAGCCCAACAACACCGGCACCAAGCTGTTCCAGATCTCCGGCCACGTGAACCAGCCGTGCGTCGTGGAGGAGGAAATGGGCATCCCGTTCCGCGAACTCGTCGATAAGCACTGCGGCGGCGTGCGCGGCGGCTGGGACAACCTGATGTGCATCATCCCCGGCGGCTCATCGATGCCGCTGATCAACGAGCAGCAGTGCCAGGACCTGACGCTCGATTTCGACGCGCTGTCGAAGCTCAAATCGGGCATGGGAACGGCGGCCATCATCGTGATGGACAAGTCGACCGACATCATCAAGGCGTTCGCGCGCATCGCCTATTTCTACAAGCACGAGAGCTGCGGCCAGTGCACGCCGTGCCGGGAGGGCACCGGGTGGATGTGGCGCGTGCTCGAGCGGATGGCCAAGGGCGAGGCCGAAAAGCGCGAGATCGACCTGCTGTTCGACGTGACCAAGCAGATCGAAGGCCACACGATTTGCGCGCTCGGCGAAGCCGCCGCCTGGCCCGTCCAAGGCCTACTCCGCAACTACCGCCACGTCATCGAAGCAAGGATAGACGAATACCAGGCCAAGGCTGTTAGGGAAGCGGCGGAGTAGAAGATTGAGAGCAGGTTGATGTCCGAGACGATTGTCGTGAAGGCCGTATTCGACCCGATTGCCAAAGTTTGGGTGGCCGACAGTGCTGATGTGCCGGGATTGGTCGCGGAGGCGGCCACACTCGAGGCACTTGCTGATACGGTTCGCATTCGCATCGGTGAGCTGATCGAACTCAACGGGACGGCGTCGTCCTTACCGGAAATACCGGTGCACCTGCTTGCCGAGCATTCGATGCGCGTTCTCAATCCAAAGAACCGCTGATGTCTGACTACGAGTTGGAAGTCCGGCGGTTGCTTCGGGAACATGGCTGTATATTTCTACGGCATGGCAAAGGTGACCACGATATTTGGTTCTGCCCCATTACGAGCCGAAATGTGACTGTGGATGGTAAAATTAAGTCGCGGCATACCGCCAATGCCATCATGAAACAGGCCGGCATTGATCATAGGTTCTGAGAGTGCTTCGGACGCGCTGTCCGAAACGACCTAGGCGGCCGCACAATTTGCGCATTGCGAGAGGCCGCCACCTCGCCCATCCAAGGACTGCTCCACAACGATCGCCACGTCATCGAAGCCCGCATCGACGAGTATCAGGCGAAAGCCGTGAAGGTCGCGGCGAAGTAAGAGTGGCGATCACGTCGACTTTAAGATGACACGACTACGCAAGACGGCGAAGGGGCGAATGCAAGCGTGATGTTGAAACGCTATGATACCGCAGGTTTAATGTTGGAGCCGTGGCCGCCCCTCATCCCAACCTTCTCCCCGTAAGGACGGGGAGAAGGAGAGGGCAACATCCTCAAGCCGCGACGCGGGCGATGTCGACGCGGCGTGCCGCGAAGGCAAGACAGTATGTAGGTTGGGTCAAGCGTTTCAGCGCGACCCAACAATCCAGCTTGCCTACGACTGAATGTCACTCATCATTCATCGCCCAATCGCGCGGCTATTTTGGCTCGGAAGTGCTGCATGGTCTGAGCCCGTGGTTGTTGGGTCGCGCTAAAACGCTTGACCCAACCTACGGGCGTCACTGTTATCATCGCCCATACCCTGAGAAATTTTTCCTTAAACAGTCAGCGTAGTTCTCTCGCCGACTCTCCCATCGGTTGCGGCAAAAAGTTTGTGCATTCGTTTCGCCGGTTTGCGGGTTTACGATGTCTCCCGACGGGTGATAAACTGTCGGTGTATTTGAATTCTGATTTACTTGCTGCTTCTTAGACGCAGCAGTCAAGATAAGAAGCGTCAGAATTAGACCGACTACTGTTGCGTTTTTGGAAGCTCTTCGTTGTGCAGCATCTTCAGTTTCTGTACCATCGCGCTGACGGAACTGAAAACACAGCCAACGCCAAGCGAACATAAGATAATCGTCGATTACGCACATCGTATTGCATAGTCTTTTCATCGCACACCATGTGTATTCTATGGAGCAAACTACATCCCAGTATACGTCTGAATCGTTAAATGCGCGTTCCTCGGAAGCTTTCATGGATGGCGCTTCTTCGGGAGCATCACGTTACAATCGGCCTGTCCGGCACGCCCCGCCAGGACAAGCCGTCCAAGAATATGCGGGTCGCGCCGTCGGCCTCGTCGGTGACGACAATGGCACCGGCAGCGCATGCCTCTCCCTTTAGCTCAGGCCAACGCTGCGTGAACTGAGCCGAAGCGGCGGCAGCGGCGGGCGCCATCGATGATCTGGCGCATGGTGCGGG
>JAWXCP010000160.1:0-24656 GCA_034408685.1 Hyphomicrobium aestuarii
CCCGCACCATGCGCCAGATCATCGATGGCGCCCGCCGCTGCCGCCGCTTCGGCTCAGTTCACGCAGCGTTGGCCTGAGCTAAAGGGAGAGGCATGCGCTACATGTCCGTACGTGTCACACTACAGTACCGCGCGTTAGCTTTGCCCGATGGGAACGACCTCGTCTGGTTTTGGATCGGGGCACACGACGAATACGAGCGTCTGATACAGCAATGACTTCGCGGCAAAATCCGCCACCGGACCTTACCATGACCGATACGACCCCAACCGCTCGCACGCGCGCCATTGCGGCGCCCCAGAGCATCCCGTCGCTGCCGCGACACATCAAACTACGCCACGATGCTGGCCGCGGGCGGTGGATTATACTGGCGCCAGAGCGCGTTTTCGAGCCCGATGATACGGCCGTCGAAGTGTTGAAACTGTGCGATGGCGCGCGGTCGGTGCGCGACATCGCGGGGCAATTGGCGGCCGACTACAACGCGCCGATCTCCGAGATCGAAGGCGACATCGTGGAGATGGTCCAGGACTTGGCGGATAAGGGTGTGTTGCGAGTGTAGGGCCACCCCCCTTTTCAACCGTCCCACATTATACAGACCGCAACGACGTTCGGCGTGTCGTGAGCCGTGCAACTTTTCTGGGATCCAGACGTTTTGAGAGCGGGACTGAAGTATTCTCATAACCTAGGGAGTTTCAAATGAAGTCAGCTCTATGCATGGCCGCTGCATTGTCGACGATGGGCGCCATTGCGTTCGTCACGCCGACAGCAGCCACAGCGGCGCCGTTCGGCAATATTGGCGTCGGAACAACGTCGCTCGTCGAGCAAGCGCAGTACTGGCGGAACTCGCGGTACTATGGTCGCCGCTGCAAGACCGTCCGCACGGTCATCTACCGCAACGGCGTAAGGCGCGTTGTCGTTCGGCACGTTTGCCGCCGCTAGACCCCGCTTGGGCAAAGTGGAAGGAGCTCCAGATATTGCCGCTCCAACCGTTGGAAGCACAGCAACAACCGCGGCGTGGTCCGCTGCGGTTGCAACCATCGCATATTCTTCTATCCACACCGTCGAGGTCGCCATGCCGTACGGCTCGTCTGAGACATATCTGCGTGGATTGATGTTTATTCTATCTGTGCTGTTACCAACGACATCGTTGGTGATCCTCGGATCAATCTGGCTGTTTCAAAACGGGTACGTGTTGATATGGGCGTTGAGCGCGGTGGCATTCACACTAATTGTTTATGCCATCCAATATTTCGCCTTTCGCGACCTACTCGTACCCCCTCAAGCACCGAGCGATGACACAGACGCCAACGACGATCCACTGGCGGCAGACGCTTGGAAGGCGGTTCAAGATGTGGCGAGTGCTGCCAAGTCGAGCACCCTGACGAACCGGGATGAAGCGCTCGCGCTCGGCCTCCGCACGATCGAAGCGGTCGCCCGGACGATGCATCCCAACGATAAACAACCGCTGTTGAAATTTACGGTGCCCGAAGCTCTGGCTGTCATCCAGCAGGTCAGCGGCCAATTGGGTACAAAAATCGCGGCGAAAATTCCATTGGGTGACCGGCTGACTGTGAAGCAAGTTGCTGCGATCTACCGATGGAGTTGGACCGCAGGCGTCGCGATAAAGGCTTATGATTTGTGGCGCATCGTCAGGCTATTGAACCCTGCGGCCGCGCTTGCCAGTGAAGTTCGCGAACGACTTGTCGGTCAGGTTTTCGAACATGGACGCGAGGAAGTCGCGAAACGTTTGACGCGGCTTTATGTCGAAACAGTCGGGCGCGCGGCGATCGACCTGTACAGCGGTAGACTGCCAGCGGCGTCGAGCGCCGCAAGGCCGACACCAGATCCTTCAAGTTGAGCCGAAGGCACTGCCTCCCGCTCAACTTTTTTTGACGTCAGCGGCCTTTTACGGTGCGACCCGCCGACATTCCCAGAACGAATGCCGTCAACAAGACACGGGCTGCACCGAAATAGTCCACCGCGTGGCTCGCCTCTTCTGACACGTCTGCCAACGGAGACACTTCGGCTTCGCGCAGCTCTTCGGCTTGCTCTCTCGCAGCGATTATGCCTGGTACGGCGAGCGAAGCGCCGCCGAGTAGGCCGACAGCGCCTGCGATCACCAGGGCCGCCGCTACGCCGCCGAGTTCTGATTGCAAGAGCCAGAAGACCGCCGTAAGCACGAGGCCAGCGGCGACGATCAACATCAACACGCCCGCAGCATACCAGCCGATCGACCGGCTGACCTTGGCGACCGCATCGCCGGTTGCCCGATTAGCCGCATACAACACTGCATCACCAATCATGATGTGCGCTCCGCTCAGCGCCGCGCCAGCATGGCGATCATGAAGCCGACGCCGGCCGCGATGCCAGCTGCTGCCAGAGGGTTGGCGCGGACCAGCTTTTCCATTTTTTCAAGCTGTTCGCTCGATGCTTCTCCAGCCGACTTCATTGTATTTCCAGCGGCCGTCGACATTGAGTCGGCGGTGTCCCGGATTGCGTTGCGGGTCGACGCTGCCGCATCGTTGGCGGTGTCTTTAACTGAGCTATTCATTTGTTGGCTCCTGCCGGTTGAGGATAGGTAAGGATCAGCGCGAGATCAGAAGTCCGACGACGAGGCCGACGCCGGCGGCGATCATCGTCGATTGAAGCGGATGGTTGCGGAACTGCGTTTCGACAACTCCGACCTGCCGCTGAATGGTCTCTTGGACGTTTCCAGCGGCATCCCCGATTTTATCGGTGGCGGCATTTTTTACCGACTGCGAAAGCTTGGTAATGTCGGATTTCAAAGTCTCATAGGAGTCGCTGACGTTGCTGCGATCGTCACGCTTTTGGTCCATGGAAGGATTCGGGGATGGCTGGGCCATGAAAGCTCCTGTGTTGAGGGTCATCAGACCACTCTAAAACGCGATGCCAATCCGTTGGTTCCAATGCGCAATGCGGCTTATTTTGATCTCTACAGCTGAAGCGGGAACAATCTTTATGAGCAGACGTTGCGCCCTGGTCATAAAAATGGAGCCGGTCTCATGTCGCAGCGCAATCGTAGTGAAAAGACAGGTCTTGGCGGCCAAATGGCAGCCGGAGTATCACACGGGATGCCGTCACCGGCGCAACAAGCCTCCGGAATAACTGGAGAAATATCATCGAACGGTGTGATCTCTTCTGCACAGCTTGCAGAGTTGCGAGCAGCACTTGATAACGTGACAAGCGAATGGGCCGCATTCGCGTCGAATAGCGCGAACGCAGCGACAAAGGCGACCTCGGAAGCCATCCAGAAGCGGCCGTGGACAGCAATCGGCATTGCGCTGGTCGGTGGAGCAACTCTGGCTCTGTTGGTGGCACCCAGCCGTTCCAGCGGGCGGCGCTCACACGCTCATCGCGATACCAAACGCCGTAATCGCGGGGCGGCATCCGAACCGGCGGCATTTGCTCAGCGGGTGGAGCATGCGGTGCCGCAGGGGCAATCGCTGACCGAGCGGTTCACCGCAGCGGTCGACAGTCTGACAAACTTCGATTCCAAGTCGTTGACCAATTTGCCGGAGCCGCTGGGCAAATGGATATCATCGTTCTGGCAGCGGGCGAATTAGACGCTGATCAACGGACGATTGACCCGCACCGCGAAAGCTGTGCGGGTCATCAGTGTTTATGTGCCAAATTACGTTCGGCGCTTCATTGACAGTGAGATTGTTGAGAAATCAAAATCTCCGCCCGCCTTGGCCCCGTAGACAGCCTTTGCCCGGCAACCGTGTAAGCGTATACCGAAGGTCCGATTATGGACCCTCGGTATCAACTCTTTCAAGCTGCGGTTAGGCGCTGCGGCGACGACGCTCGCGTTCTGCTTCTTCTGAACTGAACGGCGGCGCCTTGGGGTCATAACCCTTCCAACCGGTGGCCTCGAATTGCTTACGCCGACTGTCAGCATCGACAGCGCCGTTGTCGCGCATGATTGCCATCGCCTCATTTGCCCGAGCAGGGGTCGTCGTAACGCTGACCAGAACCGAGCCGCGACGGACTGCCTCGGAATAGACGTTAGCGTCGTCCTCTGAGAAGCCGTATTCGATCAGGGCGCCGACGATGCCGCCCGTTACGGCACCAGCGCCCGCAGCGGTGACCGTCGTTGCCAAAATTCCAGCGGCCACCAACGGGCCGATACCTGGAATGGCGATGGCGCCGATCGAAGCGAGGATACCAACGCCAGCACCGGCGACCATGCCCATCGTCGCACCGTTTCCGGTGGCAGATGAATCGGACATGTCCGTCGTTGTCGGCTCGCCATCTTCGCCGCGGGCCAACACCGAAATGTCGTCCCGCTTAAAGCCGGCTCGCTCGAGAGCAACCACGGCAGAGTTTGCTTGGCTGCGGTCGTCGAAAAGATGTGAGATTAGTTCAGACATTGTGCATTACCTTAGTTGGTTTGAACGATGTTGCCTTTAAAGTCGACGGCGACATTGACGGTCTTGCCGCCCTTCTGTGCGGTTGACCGCCAGATGCCGCTGTCGTCTTTGCGCAGGGCGCCGACCGTGCTGAACCCGGCAGCGGTAATTCGTTCGCGGGCTTGAGCTTCGGTGAAGCTGTTGGCGCCAGCGAGCGGCGGGTTTGTCGTTACAGCCGGAGCGGTTCCAGTCGAGCCGACGGAACCCGTTCCGGTCGACCCGGTCGTGGTGCCAGTCGCTCCGGTCGTTCCGGTCGAACCTGTCGCCGTACCGGTGGCGCCGGTCGTAGCGCCCGTCGCAGCTGGCTTATTGTCGATTGTTCCAGTTCCCGGGGTTGTCGGCGTAACGCCGGCGGGTGCTGGTGCCGTAACGGGCGGGGTCACTGTCTGCGCGCTGACGCCAGTCGCGGCGAGGGCGACGAAGGACAGGGCTATTAGCTGACGCTTATACATTGTGATCATTCCATGTGGGTTGATTGGCTTGGAAAGTTGAAAGTCACCGATTATCCGTGACGCTTCATCCAGTCGTCGACCTCTTGGCGGACTTGGTCCTTGCTGTACCCGTAGCGCTCTTGGATCTTGCCTTCGAGTTGTTCACGTTGACCGTTGACAACAGCAAGATCGTCATCTGTCAGCTTTCCCCATTGCTCTTTTGCCGAGCCGGTCCATTGCTTCCAATTGCCAGCGATCCGGTCCCAATCCATCCGTGCCTCCTGTTACTGTTTTCGGTCTTGTCGATCGCGGGTCAGCTGGTCGCCACCGGCTTCCCCGATCAGCCGTTAAACGTCGTGATGGGAAGTTGGTTGCATTGTTGAAAATTTTTGTTGCATCGGCCGTCCCAGGTTGCCGCCACGTCGGTTTGCAGTTCTCGAATTTTTGAACGCGGCGCTAGCAGTGAACGCATGCCGGTTGGAACTCGCGGCGACCTTCGCAGTTGTGGACGTACGAGACTGTCGATCGCAGTCTCGCAACGACCTCTGCAAAAAGGGATAAATCAGATGAAATCTTTGATTTTGGCGACAATCGTCGCCATCGCAGCAACCACGCCGTCATTCGCCCAGTCGACGGCCCCCGTCACTCCAGCACCTATGGCAACAGTCGGCGATGCGGGCATATTTTACGGCAAGCCCTATGAGTACCGCGTCGCAAAAATGCTTGGCACTCAGGTGACCAACGGCGCCAACGAAACGATCGGCGACATCAACGACGTCGTTGTCGACAAAGACGGTAAGGTTGCCGCCGTAATCATCGGTGTCGGTGGGTTTCTCGGCATGGGCGAGCGCAACGTCGCTGTCACGTTCTCGGCGCTTCAACTTTCGCGCGATACGGGCGGAGCCGTCGTGGTGAAGGTCAACACGACCAAGGACGCGCTGAAGACGGCGCCGGAATGGAAATGGCAGATGTCGGGCAACTAAGACGCCTGCTGAAAACGAGGCTAGGTCGCCGGGCTCATTGCCCGGCGGTCTGGTCGGCCCGTCGCGCGCTGCGCGAAACCAGTGTGCGGTATCGCAGGCCATCGGCAACACGAGTTGTTGAGCCTTTTCATCGATTGGCCGGGCTTGTCGATCCGTTGAGAGACACCCCGCAAAGAGAGATCAAATGGATACGCTGCAAGACCTGTTCGAAGACATGCTCAAAGACATGTACTTTGCCGAGAAGGCGCTGCTGAAAGCCATGCCGAAAATGGCCAAAGCTGCCCATTCGGAAGAGCTGCGAATTTGCATGACAGGCCATCTTGAAGAAACCAAGAAGCACGTTGTTCGGATTGAAGAGATCTTCAAGCTGCTCGATCAAAAGCCGGTCGCCAAGGAATGTCCGGCGATGAAGGGCCTTCTTGAAGAAGCTGAAAGCCTGATGGAAGAGGTGCCAGCTTCGCCTCTGCTGGATGCCGGGATGGCCGCGCACGGACGCGCTGTTGAACACTACGAGATGGCCCGGTACGCGATACTTCACGAGTGGGCGACAACGCTCGGCCAAGACGAGGTTGCAACGCTCATCGGGCTGTCCCTGGACGAGGAAGAGACGTTTGAGGAAATGCTCGCCGATCTTGCGACAGAGATGCTCAATCCTGAGGCAAACGGTCAGACGGACGAAGAGGACGATATGGAGCAGCCGTCAGCGGTCGCGGCCAAGTCGGTAAAGCAGTCCTCATCGAAGGGCAGCAAGGCAACGAAGTCGAAATCGGGTTGAAGACGTGTTCCACAGGATTGCCGCCAGTGTGCGTTTTGGTGGCAATCGGCGTTGCGCCTGACGGGTTGCGTACGAACGGAGCCTCGCACCGTTTGGTTGCGCGTCGGCGAACGGCAACCAGCCGTCTTGATGCACGGATCTCCCGGAACCTCTGCCCACCTGAGGGCGTTGAAGATTTGCACCATTTCTGCGCCCCGGATCGCGCCCTGACAGGAGACTGATTATGGCCATAAGCCCATTCCCCGACATGGGGATCACACGCGTGGACCGCGCGTCCGAAATCGTCATCGTCAGCCATTCCAACGTGGTCTATTGGTGGCCGGCTTGGGTCGCTGGCTATCTGATCGCGGCGCTAACGTATTTCCAAGGTAGCGTTGTGCAGGTGGGCGGAACGTCGGTGGCGCAGATCCACCCGAGTAACAACCCCGGTCTGATGTTCATTCTCGTCGTGATGTCGCTGATCGTCTTCACCAATGCCCGGCTCCGTGGCGTTTATTCGGTTCTGACGCTTGTCACGGTGGCGTTCATCACGGTGTTGTTTGCGTGGCTCGGATGGTGGGACTCAATACTGAGCGCGATCCCGAGCCTATCAGCCAAAGCCAACATTGGCTTTTATCTCGTCTTTTCTACCGCTCTGCTGATTGTCTGGCTGGTCAGCTTCTTTGTCTTCGACAGACTGTCATATTGGACGATCCGGCCAGGACAGCTGTCGCAGATCAGCCTGATCGGTGGTGGCACGCAGAATTATGACACACAAGGTGTTCGCTTCGAGCGGCGTGAACAGGATTATTTCCGTCATATTGTGCTTGGTTTCGGCGCCGGCGATGTGGTGTTCCACGGTAAGGAGTTTCCGTCTGGCAGCATCGTTATCCCGAACGTATCGTTCATTGCGGACAAGGCCCGAAATATCGAGCGGCTCGTCGTGATCAAGCCGGACGCCTGACGGGCAGGCGTCGTTTTTGCTGGACCCCGAACCATGTCTTGGACAAGGACAGGATTCGGCGCACCCCGCGCTGCCCCTTGGTTGCGGTTGACCTGATCATCCGTCTTGAACCCGTCTCTGGAGCCGCGCATGGCCTATCGTGACGACCTAACGGCTCAGCCAGTGGCGATGCCGTCGCCCATTCAGTTGGTCGTCGTGACGGTCGTTCTGGTTGCCGCCGTTACTCTCGCCCGCGGTGTGTTCATACCCGTCGCAATGGCGGTGCTCCTCAGCTTTGTGCTCAATCCGCTGGTTCATGGGCTCAAGCGATTGCGGTTCGGCCGGATCGTGTCGGTGCTTACCGCCGTTTCGATCTCGGTTGTGATGCTGGCCGGGCTTGGGCTCGTCATTGCCAAGCAAGTCAACGACTTGGCGCGCGATCTGCCGCGCTATGAGGCGACGTTACGCCAGAAGGTGCAGGATCTGCGCGGCCTCCCCGTTAGTGGTGACGCCCTGCAAAAGGCGACCGAAACCCTCAGCAATCTCGGTAATCCGGCCAATGGCGCGCCCAAGCAGACAGCAGCCGATTTAGCCAACGCGGCAGCTGCCGCAGCCGAGCGCGCGAACCGCTCTGAGCCGGTCGAACTCCGCTCCGCTGGCGAGCGACCGTTCGACGCCGTCCAGAGGGTTCTGGCCACCGTGTTCACCCCGTTGGCAACCGCCGGGGTCGTGCTGCTGCTGTTGATTTCGATTTTGTTGCAGCAGGAGGATTTGCGCGACCGGATCATCCGGCTGGTGGGAACCCGCGATTTGGAGCGGACGACCCGCGCGATGGACGACGCCGCCGGTCGCCTCAGCCGGTATTATCTGGCTCAAACCATCGCGAATGCCGCCTACGGTGCGGCGCTTGCCGTCGGGCTGCTCCTGATTGGCGTACCGAATGCCGTGCTGTGGGGCATCACGGCTGGCGTGTTGCGCTTCGTGCCGCAACTCGGCGGTATGCTGGCTGCGGTCTTGCCGCTCGCGCTTGCCGCAGCGGTCGATCCGGGTTGGACGATGGTAATGGCAACGGCTGCGCTCTTCATCGTCGCCGAGCTCGTGATGAGCCAACTCGTGGAGCCGAGGCTGCGTGGCCGCGCAACGGGCCTGTCGCCGCTGGCCGGCATTCTGGCGATGGTGTTCTGGACATGGGCCTGGGGACCGATCGGCCTCGTCATGGCGACGCCGCTGACCGTCCTGCTGATCGTGCTCGGCAAACACGTCGAAAGCCTGGATTTTCTGGAGGTATTGCTCGGCGCAGCACCAGCGTTGACACCTGTGCAGACGTTCTACCAACGGCTGCTGGCGGCCAATCCCGAGGCGGCTGCCAGTCAGGCCGAATTGCAACTCGAGGAACGTTCATTCGTTGCCTACGCCGACGAGATCGCCTTGCCTGGATTGCAATTGGCCCAAGCCGATTTCAAGCGCGGCACGCTCAACGACGCGCGCATGACGACCGTGCTGCGGTCAGCCGAGGCGCTGGTCGAGTACCTACCCGCGACGGTCCCAGCTGCGCCGGTGATCGTGGCCGACGAGGGCGAGGCACCTGCCGCGACCCCTATCGGATCTCGCGCTCTGATTGTCGGCGGGCGCACCGCGCTCGATAGCGCTGCGGGCTTGATGCTTGCGCGACTGCTCGCAGACGACGGCGTGGTCGCGACCGTTCTGCCAGCAAACGGCGTCAATGCGACCGCCCTGGCCGCGATCGACGGTCCGATCGAGGCGATCGCAATTTCCTATCTCGATGACGCCGTTGCCCAAACCCACGCGCGCTTCTTGGTCCGCCGGTTGAGACGCACGCTTCCAAATGTACCTGTTGTGGTATGCGCTTGGCGCGACACCGCTGAAGACGCCCCGACGGTGTCGGCCTCGGCGGGAGCTGACGCGGTTGTCTCCACGATGCGCGATGCCGCAGCGGCCATTGCCGGGCGTAAGAGTCCGACTGCTGCGTCAGCGGCAGTGCGACAGGTCGCCCTGATTACGAGCGCCGGTGACGTGCCCGACGCCCGGATCACCGTCGGGGAGTAGCTGCTAGGCCGTTCGCCAAAGCCACGAGCGCTGGCGCTCGGTTCCGGTTTTTGCGAGTGCTGATGTGAGAGCCTGGGAAACGGAACGGGATTGCCGCGGTGATGCCGTCGTGCGTGGCACCGTGTTGCTCTCGGCGAAGCGGTGCTGCGCTTCGAGCTGGCGCAGTTTCATCAAGTGCAGCTTGAGTTGCCTGAGCGCGCGGATTTCGAAGCGATTCGGCTGTGGTGTAAGCCCGAGGTTTTCAGGTCGGCTGCGGCGCGGCAGCCGGAGGAAGATCTGCCTGGCCAACGCGTGATCATCCATCCGGTCCAGGTGGCGCAGAAGCCGTGCGGCCCAGCGTCCCGCGCGATTGCGGCGCTGCTCATGGGCCGCCGTTGCATGCAGCTTGACGGCGGCTTCGAGATCGGACGCGCCACTGCGACACCACAGGTCATTACCTACAACCTCGCCATCGCCATCGAGGGCTGCCAGAGCGTCGAGCGCGCTCAACGGGTAGATGCCGTCAAAGCGGCGACCGGTCTCTGTCTCCAGGCGGGTCAGCACGCGGTTGCGATCGTCTGGCCCACGCAACATGTCGGCACCAGCGATCACCAGCAGGTTACGCCAGCGCGGCCGGGTAGCGAAGCTGTCCCAAGCTGCCCGCTCGCTCGCCTTCCAGCACTGCGTTGCTGGCGAACACCAGATCGCGACATCGGCAAAGCTCGCTAGCCGCGCCGTCGCTGGATCGGTGAAACTCGGATCGGCAATACCGGCCGTATCGATTATGGTGCAAGCCGCAAGCAGAGGGCCGCGAGCGGTCATCGACGCGTGCTCGAGATCAGCCGGTGTGACGAGCGTTGGCGTCGACCGGGCACCGGCAGCCATCACCTTCATCGGTGCAAGCAGGCGGTCGAGCGGGTCGCCATCATTTTGGATGACCGTTGCTTGGCGGGTGTTGGACAACACGCTCGTGGGCAACGCGCTGGTCCGCGCGAGCACGTTCGCAAGCGTCGTCTTGCCTGAATTGAACTCGCCCAAAATCACGACGCGTGGCTTGCGGCCAAGATCGGACCGCAGGTGATCGAGCAGGGTCTGGATTTGACCCATCGGCGCGCTTGACGCTGTGTGGTCTGGCAGGCTCGCGCGCCAGGTCTCGATGATGTCGAGTAGTTGGCCGCCCAGATCGGGAGCGGCGTGCGTCGACGGCGAGGCTGCGCGAACATCGGTTACGGTCATGTGAGCGCAATCTCTTGGTCCGCCCAACGCTCTTGCCGATGGCCCTTGGTGAGCATTCGAGAGAGGTTCTGCAGGTTGGTCAGCCGTTCGCGGGCAGCGCCGAGCTCATTCAAATGAGCGTCGAGAAGGTTGGGCGCGTTGCCGTGCTCGGCAATCATCTCCAGGCGCTGGCCGACGGCGTCGCGATGGAGCCGTGCGACCCGGACTGCCGTACCGACCGACTGTTCGAGTTGGCGCTGTAAGTCGATCATGGTCGCCGAAATGCCAGCATCAGCGGCTTCCGCCAGTTCGTCGGCAACGATCGTGAACTCCTGGCGCACGATGGCCTCGAACGCCTCGAGCGCTGCCATCAGCGACGTCTGTTTCCGGCGCCAAGCCGTCCAGAGCTTAGGGTCGACATGGAACGAGTTCACGCGTCGCAGGGCCGAAAGGCGGGGGAAGGTGAACGAATTGCTCGCCGGGCCGGCATGGACTTCGAGTTCGGCGCGAGGCAGTTCCTCGGTCACGACGCGGCGGAACGTGGCCCGGGCTGCGGCCTGAATGCCAGCAACGCGGGTGTGCAATAGTTTGTACTCGGTCAAGAAGACCTGCTCCAACGCCTTGCGCAGCCGGGAAATGTCGAGCCTGAGTGCCTTCCCGTTTGCCGACGGCTGCTGGTCGAGTGCCAGCATGTAGCCGGTTCGCTCCCGGTCGAGGTGCGCATCGATCTGCTGGATCAACGACTGCCGCAACACGGCGATCCCCTGCCGCTGGACGGCTTCGATCTCGGCCCGCCGCTCAAGTGCGATCTGCTCCAATTTGGCGGTGGCCATTTCCAGACGGTGGGCGGCTTGATTGAGCCGCTGGACTTCGAGCCCGGCCGTCATCGCGTCATAGTGCGCGCGCTGGAGGCCCTCCTCCTGCAATTGCAGCGCCTGCCGTGCCAAGGTCTCTTGATGCGTGCTGACCCGCATCACCGCGTCATGTGCCGCGTTGATCATCGTGCCGAAGGTGCTGGTCTCGATCTTGGCCGAGATCGCCGCAACCAATTGCGGAAGCCCTGAGGCAGCCAACAGCGTCTCGGTCACCGGCGGCATCGATGCGGTCGGGTGAGCGGTGTTCCAGCTGCGTGCCCCGTCGTCGATCGGAATACCCATGCGCTCGGCCTGGTTGGCAAATCCGCCAGCGAGCAGGTCGATCAGTAGAGCGGTATCGCGCGAATAGGCTGCGTTGGCCCAGAGCGCGCTACCGGTGATGACCGTAACGTTGTGGCCGAACTCGGCGTGTAAGAAGCTCGCGACGTGGTCGCGGACGAGGTTGATCGCACTGGCTTGCCCCGGCAAACTGGCATGCCCCGGCAACTCGTCACACCGGTTCACGAACACGATCAGGCGGCTTTTGTGGACGCCCGAGAGCGCCCGCATCAAAGCGACATCGGCAACCGAAAGGGCTTGGCGTGCCGACAGCACAACGATTGTGACTTCGGCATCGTCGAGGCTGCGAAGCGTGATCTCATCGCGCACCATGAACGGGTCATTGGTGCCGGGCGTGTCGATGATCGTTATCGGAAGATTGAACGGATGGGCCGGCAGGAAGACATCCGCTGTTGCCGTGATGTCTGAGTAGACGAGCCGACCATGCTCGGAACGCTCGCCGTACATGTCGCCGGCCGCGACGTAGCTCGCCAGTTGGTTGGGCGTCACGTGATCGTAGTCGTGGGTCCGGCCGAGCAGCCGTGCGAAGTCTGCGCCAAGTCGGCGCTGGGCCCGCGCGCGCACTTCCGTCAGTTGAGCCCGGAAGACATCGAGGTCGACGTCAGGCAGCAATCGCTCGGCCACGATCCGCAACTGTCCGCCAGCCTTCGACAGTTCGTCCCACTGTGCATCGTCGTAAAACTGGAAGCGGGCACCAGTTTTGCGACCGTTGGGGTGGCCAAGGTGGAGCCGCGTCACGACCGCAGTCCATGGATTGACATCTGCCGGTACGAGGCCGGGCCGCTGGATCAGCGCGTTGATGACGGAAGACTTTCCAGCTTTGACTTGGCCGATCACGGCTATCTTGACGGTTTGCTGACGGACACGGTCGCACAGCTTCGACAGCAGATCGGCGACGTGCGGTTCAACCCAATCCGACAACACCGGAGCGAGCATCAAGGTCTGCTCGCGCAAGTCCGTCAGCACCGGTGCCAGAGTGCAAGCGCGAGACAAATCGTGCAAGCCCGTGCGGGCCGAGCCGTGCTCGGCATAACCAAACTTGGCGGTCATGATATCAGCCCCCCAACCACCTCAGATGGCTGCCATTAGCGGCAGGTCGGCATTGCCCAACGCCAAATTGCCGAGCCGTATAATCCGTCGCGCAAGCCGGCCTGCAACCATCCGGCGCCGTTCGCTCAAGCGGGTCGCGTGCACGGTGACGGTATCTTCTATCAACGTGGTTCCAACCCAAGGGGTTGGTGCCAGCGCCAGTGCTGAAAATTCTTCCTGCGTTTCACGGCTCAGGCGCTCCAGAAGTTTCTGTCGGTCGCCGCTATTGACGATGCGGTCCGAGCACGTCACGGCCAGCATGGCGCGGTGGCGGTGGTGACGCACAAGCTCGAGCCAAGCCTGCTGCTCCGTTAACTTCCAGGCCTGCGTCGCAACCGTGCACCAAATCGGGATGTGGAGCGTGCCGGGTTTGGCCAAGGCGAACAGGTCAGCTGCCGATGTCTGGTGATGGGCATCCAGCACCTCGTATTTCCGAAGGCGCGGTTGCGGCAAGCCGACTTCCAGCCGCGCGATGTCGGGCAGCGGAAGATCAGCATCACTGCGGATCGGTATCCGCCGCCCCGACCGGTCGACGGCGACGAGGTCGACGACGGGCGAGTAGCGCACCAGAATCGGGTAGCTGTCGCAGCTGGTCAGGCTGGCTGGCAGAAGGTCGCCGCCGATCAGGCGGTTCGCAAGCGTTGTTTTTCCCGAGTTCGCCTCGCCGAGAATGACGATGCGCGGGGGCCGATTTGCGATTTCACGCAGCATCTCGCAGGCGCGCTGGGCATCATCGCGGATCCGTGACAACGCCGGTGACTGACCGCCATCATCGCTGCCGTTGGTAATCACATGTCCCGAACGCTTACTCATGATACTAGGACCTGATGTTGAGAAGGCAGTCTCACGCACATTAAACGTATCTGTTTTCGCTTGGCTGGACGTTCAAGGTTTTCGCTAAACCGCTGAGCAGAGCGCCGGTCTGCTCGATGGCGGCAAGTTGGGTCTCGAGGCGGGCAATTGTCGCCGTCTGTTGCTGGATTGTGGCTTCGTCAGCCGTACCCTGTGAGCCGTTCAACACGCTGCGATAGTAGGAGGCCAGATCGTGCTGGCGGCGGGAAAGCAGCTGAACCAGATTACTGCACACCGTGAACGACCACCGGGTCGTGGTGTCGATATAGGTGTTGAACGCACTCTCGTACGACTGCGCCAGTTCCTCGATCAGGGGATGGAACTCGGATTTGATCAGCTGTTCGACGGCCTCGCCGCGTTCGTCTGTCGTTGGACGCGTGCGCCATAGCTGCGACCACCATGACACGTCGAGATCGACAGAGACGTTGCGTCCCAAGGCGCTCGGGTTCGGTGGCGCAACCGCATCAAAGATTTCAGACGGCGGCGTTGGGACGGCGTCCGTTTCAAGTAGAGCGGCGGCAAGCTTGCGAAGCTCGACGGCGACCCGCGACGAAACGTTCACGAGCTGGGACTCGGTCGCTTCGAACGATTTTGCAAAAGTGTGAGACAGAGCGCGCCTCAGAGCGCCGCAGTCGCAGTCCCAGGTCCGCGGGGCCTTCCCAGCCAAGATGCTGGAAACGAGACTGTAGCGCTCATTCGCGGCCTGAACATCAATCGCCTGGCGCAAACTGGTTTTGAGTTCCTCGACGTTGCGGATCAAGATACGGCGCAACTGTTGCTCGAACTGCTGCGCTGACCGTTCGATCGTCGCTTGCGTTTCGGCGAGACGCTGCTGCTCACCATGCAGCTGTTGCAGTTCGTATTGGATCCGCTCGGCAGTCAGTTGCGCTTTCGACGTCGCCGACTTCAAGTTTTGCAATTCTTTCCGGGTGGCAACTTCGCTCGCACGCGTCATTTCGCCAAAGCAGGAGTTAATTTGGCGGATAACGTAGGCGCAGTGGCTATTGGCCAGCATGCGGTTGAGTTC
Source organism: Hyphomicrobium aestuarii (assembly GCA_034408685.1). Taxonomy (GTDB): domain Bacteria; phylum Pseudomonadota; class Alphaproteobacteria; order Rhizobiales; family Hyphomicrobiaceae; genus JANXVY01. The sequence continues at coordinate 14,982 of JAWXCP010000160.1, forward strand.
CGCCGTCAGCTGCGTGAAGCCCGAGTCGCCGACAGGCTTCCGTCCCGTCGCCAGGGAGATGGGTGCGGGCAGCATGCCGCCGCCCCATTTGGCGCTTCCGACGATGATGGGCACATCGATGCCTGGAAATTCAAAGGCCAGTTTGCGCCGCACGAATTCCCGCAGGATCGGAACGTCCCGCTCATAGTCGGCGAGTTCGTCAGCCCGATTGACGAACACGATAATGCGGTCTTTGTGTAGCCCTCGCAGGATGCGCAGAAGCGCAACGTCGTTGTCTGACAGCGGCTGTTGCGCCGTCAGGACGATGATGAAGGCATCGGCCTTGTCGAGACAGCTGCGCGTAACCTCATCGCGCATCAACATCGGGTCGTTGGTGCCGGGCGTGTCGGTGATCGTAACGGGAAACGCGAATGGGCCGTCCGGCATATACAGGTCGGCCGATTGGGTGATCTCGGAGTAAAGCCCGATCTCACTTTCGCCGGAAATTTCGCTGGCGCAGACGTATTTCGTCAGCACGTCGTGGCTGATCTGGTCGTAGGCGTGTGACTTACCCAGCAGCGCATCGATCTGGCTTCCCAGCCGCATCTTCGCGCGCGACCGCATTGCCGTGATGTTGTGGGTCAGCAGGGCCGGCTCGAAACCAGGCACCAACCGCTGCGTGAGTTCGCGCAGGCGCCCGCCACCTTCGGACAGGGACTTCCAGTCTGCCTCCGCATAGAACCGGAACAGCGCTTGATGACCAGTTGGCGAAGCTTGGTTGAAAAACACGTTGGTGACGGCCGAGGTCGACGGGTTGATATCGGTCGGCAACAAGCCAGGCACGCGCGCAAGGGCGTTGATAAAGCTGCTTTTTCCAGATTTTATCTGTCCAATAACGGCGATGCGGCAGCTTTGTCGTTCGAGCAACCGCCGCGCCTCGAACGCCAAGCTTATCCCGGCGGGCTCCAACAATTCACGCAGCGCATCGCAGACGTTAATCAGATCCTGGCGCGCGGCTTCGATTTGGCTACCGACGCGCAACGTAGCGTCTTTAGCCGCCGACGGCGCGGCCGGTGGCTTACTGCCAGCGATCAACTCAACACCTCTCATCGCAGTCTGTGACCCCACCATTCCCGACGGCTTATGCGGTTCTACAACGGCAAAACCACGACAGTATTCCACCGCGCAGCATATCACGCGAGCCGAGGCTTTGATCAGGCTGCGGCCTCACTCGGCGGCTCCCGCCGGAGGTCCAACAGGCTCGGATTTCAACAGCACGTATTTGCGGGCGATGAGCTGCCCGTCCGCCGATCGCAACTGGACGTCGACGGGGAGACTGGGTTTGGCACCAGCCCCACGTTCCAGCTGAGCACGTGAAACGTCGTTTTGATCAATGAGCCATGTGCCAGGCAGAATTTCGAGGCCATTGCTGATGGCCGCCTCTGCTTCGAGCCCTGATATCAAAAGCTGGGTCGCAAGACCGGGTTCGACCGTGATTACAACCGGCAGGTTGAACGGGGTGCCGCGGTTTGCGAGCCACACGGCCTCAACGGTCAGCGGTGACACTATGACGGCGGGCGCCGGAGCCGCAGCGATTGTCGGCACCATTATCGCTGAGGTAGCTGAAGGGGCACCTGCTGACGCATCGCCCGGCCGCCCCGCTTCTGCAGCGCCTGGAGCGCCTGGAGCGCTAGATGGTGGGAGTGAACCAGAACCAACCGCAGGCTCTGCCGCCGGGGCAACGGCTGCGGGTGTTCCCGCTCTAATCGAGGACGGCTCTGACAGATTGAGCGCCGGATTTGTCGGCGGATCGACCGGGAGTGGATATGGTCGGCTGGCCAGCGCGGGATTGGCTTCAACCGGCCTGACCGGAGCCGGGCTGGCCGTAGAACTCGCCGCTGGTGTCGGCGCAGTCGGTGGTTTGACCGCGAATGTGAGGAGGAGGTAGACGGACGCGATCGTCGAGACCAGCGTCGCTATGGCCACGGCGACGATGAGTGAGACGTTGAACCCGTTGCGTTCGGCGTGCTGACCCTGGAACGGCGGGTTCGCATGTGCACTATGGTGCTCGATCCCCCCAGCTTCCCCGTCACGACGCGCGAGTTCCAACAATTCTCTGGCGCGGTGCGGTTCGGGAGTGCGCAGTTCGACGAGTTCCTGAAGTGTCGTCTGCACGCTGTCGGCGCCGCGAAGGGTACCCCGATATGTTTTCAGCTCGGCAGTTTCAGCGGTACCGTCCTCGAGTGCATCGGCGGCTTCGGCCGAAAGAGAAGACGTTTCAGTCGGCGCGTCACGGTTCGACAGGCTCGATAGAACCAGCCCCTGTGACGTGGTCGGCGTTGCGGCAACCGTCGTTTTTTCCGGGCTTCTTCCAGGCTTAGAAGCGGCCGGAACGACCGTGAGATTAGGTGCGGTGTCTGGCTTGGCAGTGCTATCCGATTTCCCAGAGGAATCGATCTCGTCGGTCTGCAAGCGTCGTATCAAGCGCTGGAGGTCATCCAGCTCCGGTCCTACTGAACGCGCCATTGTCGAAACCTTCGGGTCACGCAAGAAACAGGGTATCTGCCCGTCACAGACGGAGCCGTTATTGCACTTTTTCAACGCTCCGTCTATGCCAGCTCATGATCTGCGGGGGACCACAATTGAGATCAATCAAAGAATGCCATCGTCACGGCATGTGCCTTTGCAGGAATATAAAACAGGCATCTTTAAGGCGCGCTGATTAATCGTTGTGCGACCAACTACAATTCATCCGTCGAAAGAGTGTGGCGAACATGATCGGGATAATGGCTTTGTTGCGTTGGCTTGTAACTATCGCGCTGTTGATTGCTGTTGTGCCGTCGGCGAACGCTGCTGAGGTGGCGCTACGGATGCGGGGCGGGACTTTCGAAGTTCGCGGCGACCTCAAATCCTACAATTTGCGAACATATGTGATCGTCGAGCCGAGCCTTGGCACATTGACCCTTGATGCTGGTCGCTACGAATGCATCGGGCCGAACTGTCCGACCGCGGCGGTCGAGCCGCAGTCACCTTTGAAGCTGCCGTTCGAACAGGTCACGAGCACGTGGGTTGGCGGTACTGCGATCGGCACAGAACTAATGCCGCGTGTCATACAGGCCTACGCGCAAACGATTGGCGCGACGGTGACATCAAAAGTTGGCGCAGATGTTCGAAATCTGGAGTTTACGCTGACCGCTGCCGATGGTCGCAAAATCGGGCAGGTCAATATCCATCGCCAGGGGATTACTCCGGGTTTTCTCGCGATGGCCAAGGGTGAGGCTGATGTTGTTTGGACGTCGCGTTCTATTCTGCCCGAGGAAGAGCAGATGATGGAGGCCGCCGGGACGCGAAATATGCGCAGTCCTGGCAATGAGCATGTTTTCGGTCTTGATGCCCTGGTCATCCTGGTTGCAAAAGAAAACCCAGCCGTTTCGTTATCGATTGATTCAATCGCAAAGATTTTTTCCGGTCAAATCAAGGATTGGGCCGAGCTTGGTCTTCCGCAAGGAAAGATCAATGTCTATGCAGGTGCGGCCGAAATGGGCACCATGGGCAGCTTCGAGATTATGGTGCTGGCGCCACGTAATCTCAAGTTGACGCCAGATGCCGTCCGCCTATCACACGCCACAGAATGGTCTGACAAAGTCGCAGCCGATCCGCTCGGTATCAGCTTTGCCACGCTCGCCTATGTTCGCCGTGCGCGCGCGCTCAACGTGGAAACGTCTTGCGGGATTGTCGTGCCGCCTTCGGTGTTCGGGGCGAAAACAGAAGAGTATCCGCTTACGCGACGACTCTATTTCTACAGCGCCGGCCGGCCCAAGAACCCCCTGGCGGCCGCGCTTCTGGACTTTGCCAACTCGAGCCAGATGCAGCCGGTTATGCGTGAAGCCCGGTTTGTCGACCAGGATCCAGAGCTGCTTTCATTCCGTGACCAGCGCGGGCGGATCGCTACAGCGCTGAACGCACCTGGCGAAGACTATGATGCCGTGTTGATGGCTCAGATGATCGAGCAGACCGTCAAGGCGCAACGGTCTTCTTTGACGTTCCGGTTTGTTCGCGGATCGGCACAGCTCGATCCAATTGCGAATGAAAATCTTTCGCGCCTCGTGCAGCTTTTACAAAACGATAAGAGTCTGGCCGGAAAAACACTGATGCTGCTTGGCTTCTCCGACGCGGTTGGCCGCTTTGATGCGAATTTGAATACGGCCCGCAGACGAACGACGCTCGTCAAGAATGCGCTGCTCAGAGCTATGCCGCAGCTTCCGCAATCCATGACGATTGTAGAGAGAGCCTACGGCGAATTGGCACCTGTCGCCTGTAATGATACGGAAGTCGGCCGTGCCTTGAACCGCCGCGTTGAAGTCTGGATTCGATAGAGCAGTTTCGCCAACGCAGGTATGCACACGACAAGGCTTTTCAGTGCGAGATGCAACCAACCGACCGTGACAGTCTCGTCCGGCTGCCTCCGCATCGTGTTGGTTGGGTCACTCACAGACGCCGTTGTCTTCTGCCAGATCGAAATGGAAGTGGTCGCGGTGATCGCCGTCAGCGTCGGGCCCGAGGACCGTCCCAAAAATACCGCAGCCACTGCTGTGGATCCGTTTCAAGAACGCATGTTCAGGCGTGATCTGAGATAACGGTGGCGTGAGCAGCGGGTGCGGCGGCCCCTCGCCCGCCGCTGCCGATTTTGTCTTCTCCGATCGGTTCGTCGGGGTGACGACAGCAGGCACTGGGATCACCGGTCTGGGCGCTGGTATGAAATGGCGGACGACGGTGATGGTGCGCCGGTCGGCGGTGACAAACGCGCCGACGTCAAGCGCATTACCCGTCGCGTGCTCGCTCACGTAATCTTCGCCGCGCACTTTACGGCACGCATACCCGTTTACATTCGACAAACGCGTGACCGTAGATCCCAGCAGATCGTCCGCTGCCGGTTGGACGGCGCGCCCGACCCAACCATGGATCGCCGCAGCCATCGGACAGTTCACGACCACGGCAGGCGTGAACGCGACGCCTGCAACATGGCTCAGCCGGACGAGAGCTGGCCCACCACATCGGCCGTCGCGGATGGGAGCGACACTCTCGAACTTCACGTCGAGGGGAGCGAGCAGCTTGGTACAAGTATCGCGGGCAGCCGACATCTCGGCGTCCGACCAAGCTTCCAATGGCGCAGCGACCGCAACGGCACAAAGCATCCAAGCCGCGAGTGCGAAAGCCATGCCGCGCGCGGCCGTTATCTGAGCAAGCCCGATCATCTGAGTTCCATCCATCGGTTTCGACCGCGCCCTCGACGTCGCGCTGAATACCGGCCCGGAGGCCCGCGATCCAGCGATGCTGGCCAAGCTCGATGCGGTCGTCGGCCGCGTACCGGGCCAAACCGGCCGACCGGCGTCAGCGGCGAATGGCTGGAGCCTCGATTAGCTGGCCAGTTGCGCGCCATGCGAGATAGACTTCGAGCGCGAGGTATTCCTCCGAGCCGTGCTCGAACTGCACAGCGCGTACGCCGAGCTGGCAGGCCCGGAGCCGACGGTGCAGCGAGCCGAGGCCATCCCATTCGAGACGGTAGGCTGGATAGCCGGTCGGCACCGCGCTGGAGATCGTGTCTCCGCGAAGCTTTCGGCCAACGTTGTCGTCGTGGCATTGCGCGCACGACAGGTTAAACTGGCCCTGCCGCTCGTTCCAAAGTGTGCGGCCACGGTCGAGAATATTCTGCGCGGGACCACTCGGAGCACCGCTGCCGGACGCAGTGTCAGGCCAATCCCTCGTCGCCGATTTCGGCATTCCGCGCGATTGGAACGAGAGGTAAGCGGTCATCGCAAGCAACTGCGGGCTTTCATAGGCCCATGCGTCGTTCCGCTGCTTCTCTGTGCGGCACACGTTGATCCGACCTTCGAGGTTGAGCACGCGACCGCGCGACACATCAAACACCGGCATCCGTGCCGCGACCCCGCGCATGGTCGCCTCAGCCTCCTGGTGGCAGGTCCGGCACGAGGCACCGTCTGGCGTACCACCGGGATCGGCGGGCGCGTGCCACAGCGTCGCGCCTTGCTCGACCCACAGCAGACCGCGATTGCGCGCGTCATCGGCTTGTTCGGCTGCAAGTTCGGGCGACAGGAATTGCGTTGCCGACTTGAGGGAGCGGTTCAGGTGAGAGGGCGGTTCCGTGGCCAAAGTTTCAACGGCGAAGACGGCGGCGATGGCCACGGCAATACACGCTGCCGCCGCCGAGTTGGCGGCCAGCCCCACAGCGAACCTTGGTGCAATCCTCACGGCGTGACGTTCAGGCGGCGAGTGGCAGTGGTGACAGCCCCGTTGTCCTCGCTCCACGTAAACACGACGTCGCCGCTCGCCCCGGCGCGAAACGCGAATGCCGTATATGGGTTAGCCGCGATCCCTGGCTGATAGTCGGCGCGGAACACGTCGGCGCCAGCATAGCTGACGGTCAGCGTATGGATGATGTTGCGGGCAGTTGTGCTTGTGCCATCACCCGTCGGCCCGGTGCTGCCAGCGACCATCGGGTGCTGGATCAGGCAGCGGACACGCACGATCTCGCCCGATTTGGCGGTTGCAGGCATCACGATACGGGTTGCGCGGGGCGCCATGGTGGTGGGATCAACCCGGGTCAAGACAGGCGCCGAGCAAAACGACAACCTCGGCGGAGGCCGTCTGCAGCGTCCCATCGCTCATCTCGGCAATCGCGCGCACGTTCTGCGTCGTGGCAAGGCGGATGGAGGTCTCGACCTCGGCCACGCCTGAACTCGGCGTCAGGTGAAACCGCCCAATCGTCGCAATCGGGTTGCGTTCCGACAAGAGATGGATGCGCTGGACGTGATCGGCCGCCGTCATCGGACTGGCGACCGCGACCTTGAGCGAGACCGAATTGCCGCTTTCGGCCAGTCGCGGGATATCGAGCGTCAGCCGACCGGTGGCGAGTGGCCGACCTTGCACGAGTTCGGCCCAGGCGGTTTCGAATTGCGCCAACGGCTTGGCTGGCACGGTTTGGGCCACGGCGATCTGGGTCCAGCCCACGAGCGGTGAGACCGCGTAGGCGCAGGCGGCGATCCCTCCCGCGACCATGTCGCGGCGGCTTGGTCGGGCGACCATGTCGCGGCGGATTGGTTGGGCGCGGTTGGTCGCGCTGCTGTGGTCGATCATCGATCGTACCATAGACCTACTCCTTCAGTGTTGCCAGCCAAGCGACCACGTCCTCGATTTGCTGGGCTGAGAGCGCAGGTTGACCACGGAAGCGCTCGGCAACCCGCGTGAGGCCGTCGACGCGATAGTAAGGCGGCATCAGCGTGTCCGGGTTGAGCCGCGACTGGTCAACCAACCGATAGCGAATTTGGCCCGGCGTCAGGCGGCTGCCAACGCCAGCCAAGTCTGGACCGAGATCGCCAGGGAAAGTTTGGCCTGGGACCGGAACGCGATGGCAGATCAGGCAGTTTCCCGTCGCCCTGTCGAGCACGATGTCATGGCCCCGGTTCGCTTCGCCCGTTAGGCCCTCGATTGGATCGCGTGTCGTGTCTGCCATGGCCGCCCCGACGGTGACAACTACGGCCGCTAGCCCGACTAAGGACGACCAACGTCGGGGCGCTCGCGTCATCACACCCTCAGGCTCTGATCCTTGACCGGCAACTGGCGAACGCGCTTACCGGTCGCCGCTGCGATCGCGTTGAGCACGGCCGGAGCGGCCACCGCGATGGTTGGTTCGCCGACCCCACCCCACCAGCCGCCCGACGGCATGACGATGGTCTCGACCTTTGGCATCTCTGCGATTTTGAGGCAGGGATAACTGTCGAAGTTGCTCTCGACCGCGCGCCCGTCCTTGATCGTGATCTCCTGGTACAGCATCGCGCCGAGGCCATACACAAACGAGCCTTCGACCTGCATTTCGATCTGTTTTGGGTTGACCGCGTAGCCCGTGTCCGTGGCGGCAATGATGCGGTTCATCTTGAGCTTCTTGCCATCGGCCGATACCGACACCTCGGCGAGCGCGGCCGTATAGCTGCCAAACGAGCGCATCATCGCGAGGCCTCGGCCCTGGACGCCGTCTGGCATTGGCTTGCCCCAACCGCCCTTGTCGGCGACAGCCTTAAGCACGGCGGCCGCCTTGGGCTGCTGACCCAGCAGCTTAATCCGGAATTCAAGCGGATCGGCGTTTGCAGCCTTCGCCATTTCGTCGAGGAAGCACTCGAGGTAGATCGCGTTCTGGTTGACGTTGACGCCGCGCCAGAAGCCGGGCGGGACCGGCGGATTGCGCATGGCATGGTCGACCAACAGATTGGGGATCGTGTAGCACAACCCGTGCTCAACCGCGGTCGGCTTCTCGGGGTTGTCCTTCGCTAAGCCCTGAAACACGACCGGGTCCATCCCGTTCTGCATGCCTTCGGGGCGGACGACCGACAAGATAGACTGCCCGGAAATCCGGAGGTGAAGCGCGGCGAGATTGCCTTTGTCATCGAGGCTGCCGGTCATCTTAGCCATGGTCACCGGATGGTAGTGGCCATGCGCCATGTCCTCTTCGCGGCTCCAGATCAGTTTGACCGGTGTGCCGGGGATTTGCTTTGCGATGAGCACGGCCTGCGTGACGTAGTCCTGAAATGCACCGCGCCGTCCAAAGCCGCCGCCGAGGATCACCTTGTAGACATCGCACTTGTCTTGGCTCAGGCCGGACGCATTCGAGGCAGCGGCAAGCGCGGCCTCCCCGTTCTGCGTCGGGCACCACACTTCGCACTTATCTGCGGTCCACAGCGCCGTGGCGTTCATCGGCTCAAGCGTTGCGTGGTTCTGGTAGGGCACACCGTAGATGGCCTCGACCGTCTTGGTCGCCTTGGCCAGCGTGCCCTTCGCATCCCCGTTGGAATTGCCAACGAAGACGTCTTTATCCGACGTCAGGCCGTCTCTCAGCATCGCGGCGATCGACGCGTTGGAAACGCCCGTGTTCGGGCCATGGTCCCAGGTTATCGGTAGCGCATCGAGCGCGGTCGTGGCCTGCCACCACGTGTCGGCGACGACAGCGACCGCAGTATCGCCGACCTTCACGACGGTCTTGACGCCGGGCATGGACTTGATTTTTTCGGCATCGAATGACGCCAGCTTGCCGCCGAAGGTCGGGCAAGCCCTGATCGCGGCATTGAGCATTCCCGGCAGTTTCAGATCGATGCCATAAACTTGGCGGCCAGTCGTCTTGTCGACGGTATCGAGCCGCGCCACCGGCTTGCCGATGAGTTTCCAATCCTTGGGGTTCTTGAGCGCCACATCCTTTGGCGGCTCGACCTTTCCAGCGGCTGCGGCCATCTGGCCATACGTCGCTGACTTGCCGGATGCCTTGTGCGTCAGCGTGCTGTTGACCGCGACGATCTCGGCGGCCGGCACGTTCCATTCAGCAGCAGCGGCGAGTTTCAGCATCTCTCGTGCCGTTGCCCCGCCCTGGCGCACGTAGTCATGCGATGTCCGAATGCCGCGGCTGCCACCGGTGCCGAAATCTTTCCATACGCGGTTACGCGCGAGGTTCTGGCCCGGCGTGGGATACTCTGTCGTGACCTTCGCCCAGTCGCATTCGAGCTCTTCGGCGACCATTTGCGCCAAGCCGGTCAGCGTGCCCTGGCCCATCTCGGAGCGAGCGATGCGGATCACCACGGTATCGTCGGGCTTGATCACGACCCAGGCGTTGACCTCGGGCGCGCTCACTTTGGC
>JAWXCP010000161.1:0-30028 GCA_034408685.1 Hyphomicrobium aestuarii
CCACAGATCGTCCGGCAGCAACTGCGTCATGGGCTATCTCCTTGTTGGAGATCACATACCCGCTGACTGCGCCGGAACTAAGGGGAGAGGCATGCCCATATGCCCCGCCCACATATTGATGCGGGGAGCGCCGGTGAAAAACCATCGGCGCGGGATGGAGGGTTTTTACGTGTCGAACGTTTATCATTCGCTCGCCTCGGGCGCGCTGTCCCAGAATTGGTCAGATGCAGGATTGATCACCGCCAACGACGACTGGTCTGGTGTGCCTTCCATTCAGGGGTTTTTGGGAGACATCGACACGGCGTCGACCACCGATGTCGACCCGAGGACGCTGACCGGGTCTAATGTCGGCGTGCTCGACGTCATCGCGAACCAGACCAGTTCAAGCATTTCAAATGGCGGCGTTGCTGAATTTGCGATCACAGATCCTGTCGTCGCGCTCCAGGGGTCGGGCACGGCAGACGCATCTAGCCTCGTCATTTATCTCGATGCAACGGGCCGCGAGAACGTCACGGTCGCCTTTAACGCGCGCGACATCGACGGTTCGGCGGACAACGCGGCTCAACAACTCAACGTGCAGTATCGTATTGGTTCCACCGGGACTTGGTTCAACGTCACCAACGGTTATTTTGCCGACGTGACGGCCGGCCCCTCGGTTGCAACCCAGGTCACACCGGTTGCCGTGACCTTGCCTTCCGCCGTCAACAATCAGGCGCAGGTCGAAGTTCGCGTCCTGACGACAAACGCCGGTAGCAGTGACGAGTGGGTCGGCATCGATGACATCGTCGTCGACAGCACGGCGGCAAGTGGCGGCCCGCCGGCTGCGACGGTCTCGATCAACGATGTTTCGATCACTGAAGGCGACGCTGGAACCTCGGTCATGACGTTCGCCGTGACGCGCTCGGACAACACGGGCGCATTCACCGTCGACTTCAGCACAGCGGACGGTACGGCGACGGTCGGCTCCGACTATACGGCTGCAAATGGCACTGTTGTGTTCACGGCCGGTGGCGCGCTGACCGAGACGATTTCAGTAACGATCGCAGGGGACACGACGGGCGAGCCCAACGAGGCGTTCACGGTCGGCCTGGCAAACCTCGTCAACACCGCAGGCACTGCCTCGATCGCCGATGCGTCCGGCACCGGTACGATCACCAACGACGACTTCACGATCACCCGCATCCACGACATCCAGGGCTCGGGGGCAACGAGCCCGCTGGTCGGCCAAACGGTCACTGTCGAAGCAATCGTGGTCGGCGACTTCCAAAATGGTGACGCCGACACGCAGCGCAACCTGAATGGCTTCTATCTACAGGAACTAGCAGCCAATGCGGACGCCAATGCGGCAACGTCTGAGGGCATCTTCATATTCATGGGTTCGCTGACCGCGGACGTGAATGAAGGCGACCGGGTCATTGTGACCGGCACGGTCGGCGAATTCTTTGGCCAAACGCAGCTGACCGCTACCAGCGTGACGATCGCCGAGGTCGGTGCTGTTGCAGACGTCTCGACGCTCGCCACGGCGATTGATTTGCCCGCCGCCGCCGTGACGCTCAACCAGGATGGTGACTATCAGCCGGACCTCGAAGCCTACGAAGGCATGTTGGTCAAACTGCCCGAGACACTGACCATCACTGAGCAATTCCAACTCGATCGCTTCAACGAGATCAAACTCGTTGCTGGCGAGCGGCCGGCTCAGTTCACCCACGAAAATGTACCGTCGGTCATAGGCAACGACGCACACCTCCGCGAAATCGGCGCCCGCACCATCACGTATGATGATGGTCTCAACGTCCAGAACGCCGCCATCGACAATCTGGATGGGTTTGCAAGCTACAACACGGCGACTGCGCCGCGGATGGGCGACACGGTCACCAACCTGATCGGTGTTCTTGACTATCAATGGGCCGGCAACGCGGCTTCGGGTGCGACGTGGCGCGTGCGTTCCATCGATAGCGGCGATAATAACTTTGTTGACGCGAACCCGCGTCTGGCAGAGCCAGCCGACGTCGGCGGCCGGCTCAAGGTTGCCTCTTTCAACGTCTTGAACTTCTTCACGACACTCGACAACGGCCCGAATACCGCCATCGGCCTCGAGCCGCGCGGCGCGAACAATCAAGCCGAGTTTGACCGTCAGATCGACAAGCTCGCGACCGTTCTGCTCGATCTCGATGCGGACATTCTCGCGTTGAACGAACTTGAGAACAATTTCACGAATGATGCCTCGGGCAACGCGATTGACGTCCTCGTCGACGAACTCAATGCGCTCGCCGGCGCCGGGACCTACGCGTGGCTCGATCCGGGCCAGCAGTTTGTCGGTGGTGACGCCATCGCGGTCGGCTATATCTACCAGCCAGGCAAGGTCGTCGTGGCGCCGGGCACGACGGTCCAGATTTTGAACGATGCCGACCTCGCCTCGCTCGGACTGTCCAACCTACTGACCCAGAGCACGATCGGCGCGATTTTCGACGGCGCCAATACGAGCCGCAACGTACTCGCAGTGACGTGGCAGGAATTGGCGACCGGTGAACAGTTCACCACCGCCGCCAACCACTTCAAGTCGAAGGGCGACGGCCAGAACGTCGCGACGGGGCTGGACGACGACCGACTCGATGGCGCGAGCAACTGGAACCAGCAGCGTCTCCTCGCGGCGACCGCGCTTGATGCGTGGCTTGATACGGATCCGACAGGCACCACGGACGGCGACTACCTGATCCTCGGCGATCTCAATTCCTATTTAAAGGAAGATCCGATCGAGTATCTGATCTCCCAGGGCTACGAAAACCTCCAAGAGACGCTGCTGACTAATCCATACTCGTTCGTGTTTGATGGTCAGCTTGGATCCCTCGACTACGTTCTTGCCAATGCGGCGATTGCCAGCCAGGTGACCGGCATCACCGAGTGGCATATCAATGCCGATGAAGCCGACGCGCTCGACTACAATCTCGACTTCAGCCGTCCGGCGACGTACTTCGATGCGAGCGTGTCGGCGCGGGTATCGGACCACGACCCGATCCTCATCGGGCTCAATCTTGGTCTCCCCCCGGTTGACTATGACACCTACACGGGCCTCGCGTTCAACAGCACCGTTTCGACCGACCCAACCGGAGCCCTCGAACTCACGGTCGCCAGCTCGATTGAGCTGACGTCGGGTGCCGAGATTTCGGCTTTCGATCCGACAACCGATCGGTTGTTCGTGACTTCGGACGAGGGCCTGCAGGTGGTGAACTTCGCCAACCCGAGCGCGCCAGTACAGCTTGCGACCATCGACTTCGCTGCCCTCGGCCTCGGCTCGAACAACGTGTCGAGCGTCGCTTTCAAGAATGGCGTGCTGGTCGCCACCATCATCGCCGCCGACAAGACACAGCCAGGCACGCTCGCATTCATCGATCCTGCGACGGGTACCTTGCTCAAGTCGATCACGGTCGGAGCAAACCCGGATCAAGTGACCTTCACGCCCAACGGCCAAAAGATCCTGGTCGCAAACGAAGGTGAGCTCGACGGATCTGGCGCCGACGCGGACGGTTCGGTGTCGATTGTGGACATCTCGGCTGGCATCGCCAGCGCCACCGTTCAAACAGCGACGTTCACGGCGTTCAATGGTCAGGAGGCAGCGCTCCGGTCGCAGGGTGTGCGCCTGTTCGAAGGCAAGTCGATCTCGAAAGACGTCGAGCCAGAGTACATTGCCGTGGCACCCGATGGCGCAACGGCGCTGGTCACGCTGCAGGAAGCCAACGCGATCGCGATCCTCGACATCGCAACGGCGACGTTCACCGACATCGTGCCGCTCGGCGTCAAAGACTTCTCGAAGTTGCTCGCAGACTTCTCCGATCGCGACGGCCCGTCCAACGGTGCAGCAATCGAGCTGAAGACCGGCGCCCCGGTGTTCGGCACGTTCATGCCGGACGCGATTGCGTCGTTCCAAGCCAACGGTCAGGCATACTTCGTAATTGCAAACGAGGGCGACGACCGCGACGACTTCCTCCCCACCGATGAAACGATCCGCATCAACTCGTCCAACTACGACCTCGACAACACCGCCTTCCCGAACGAGGGCACGGCGGGCGGCAGCGGAGCCAGCGGGGCCCCGGGTACTGGCCTGAAGGGCAACGACGGCATTGGTCGGCTCACGGTCTCTAATGCTCCAGGCCTCCGCGGCGACAGCGACGGTGACGGCGATATTGACCAAATCCTGACCTACGGCTCGCGATCGTTCTCGATCCTTGATGCGGCCGGCAACATGGTGTTCGACAGCGGCGACATCATTGAGCGCATCGTTGCAACCGGTCAGTCCGGACTTGTGTTCGACGACACCCGCTCCGACGCCAAGGGTCCAGAACCAGAGGGCGTTTCGGTCGCCACCATCGGCGACAAGACCTACGCATTCGTTGGTCTTGAGCGTTCTGGTGGCACGCTGGTGTTCGACGTCACCGACCCCGCAGCCGTCACCTACACGACCGCAGCTGTCCGCGTCGGCGATCTTAATCCCGAGGGGCTGCTCAACATTTCTGCCGCTGACAGTCCGACCGGCACGCCGCTGCTGGTCGTCGCTAATGAGACGTCCAACACCATCACAACCTTTGAGGTCACCGAAATGGCATCGCCAATCTACACCCTGCAATTACTACACCTCGCTGATGGCGAAGCTGGCCTGCTAGCCGGTGCGCCAAGTTCGATTTCAACGTTCGGCACGGCTGCCAACCTGGCTGCCCTGGTCGACGCCTTTGACGACGACTTCGCGAACACGCTAATCCTTGCCGGTGGCGACAACTTCTTGCCCGGTCCGTTCCTCGCGGGAGGCACAGATGCTTCAGTCGCGGCAACGCACAACAAGGGCAACAACCCGGGTGCGGCCGACATCGAAATCCACAATCGGATCGGTGTCGAAGCCTCCACGATCGGCAACCACGAGTTTGACCTGGGCACCAACGCGTTCAGCGACGTCATCAACGACACGGCGTTCCCGTACCTGTCGTCGAACCTCGACTTCTCTGGCGACAGCGCTATCTCGGGCCGCTACCAGGAGACCGTCGGTGTCGGCGGCCTCGAGGAAGCCTCGACGCTGGCCCGGAAGATCGTGCCGTCGGCCGTGGTCACCAAGGGTGGCGAGCAGATCGGCCTCGTCGGCGCGACGACACAGATTGTCGAGACGATTTCGTCGACCGGCAATGTCGAGGTCGAAGGCTTCGCCGGTGACGGCAGCGAGACCAACGACATGGTGCTATTGGCCGCCCAGCTGCAGCCGGTGATCGACGAACTCATTGCCCAGGGCGTCGACAAGATCGTCGTCATGGCCCACCTCCAACAGATCCAGTTCGAGCAGCAGCTCGCCACATTGCTGACCGGCGTCGACATCATCCTGGCTGCTGGATCCAACACGCGCCTCGGCGACGCCGACGACGTAGCGGTCGCCTTCCCGGGCCATGCCGCCAACTTCGCGAACACCTATCCGATCGTTACCGCCGGCGCCGATGGCAAGCCGACGCTGATCGTCAACACCGATAACGAGTACACCTATCTCGGCCGGCTGGTCGTTAACTTCGACGCCAACGGCGAGATCATTGTCGGCGACCTCGCCGGTCTGTCGGCGACCAACGGTGCCTATGCCTCGACCGATGCCAACGTGGCCGCCGCTTGGGGCGACACCGACGGCGACCTCACAGACACCGCTTTCGCCGAAGGCACCAAGGGTGAGCAGGTGGCCGACATCACCGGCGCCGTCCAGAATGTGATCAGCGCGCAGGACGGCACGGTGTTCGGCTACGCGAACGTCTATCTCGAGGGTGAGCGGAACTTCGTCCGCAACCAGGAAACAAACCTCGGCAACCTCACGGCCGACTCGCAAGCTTACGCGCTTGACACGGCGCTGGGTGATGCCGCCGTATCGACGTTCGTCGTCTCGCTGAAGAATGGCGGTGGTATCCGCGCACAAATCGGCTCGGTGGACTTTGTCACCGGGGACAAGGAGCCGACTTTGGCCAACCCGGCCGCAGGGAAGCTGGAAGGCGGCGTGTCGCAGCTCGATATCGGCAACTCACTGCGCTTCAACAATGGACTGATGGCGTTCGACACCACGGCTGCCGGTCTCAAGGCGATCCTCGAACACGGTGTCGGCGTCCTTGGCAATCAAGGCCGCTTCCCGCAACTCGGAGGTGTCCGGTTCTCGTACGATCCGGACCTGCTGGCCGGTAGCCGCGTGCAGAACGTCTCGCTGATCGACGAGAACGACGCTGTGGTCGCCCGGATTGTTGAGAACGGTGTGGTCAGCACGACGGCCCCGACGACCATCACGGTGGTCACAATCAACTTCCTCGCCAACGGTGGTGACGGCTACCCGATGAAGGCCAACGGTGAGAACTTCCGCTTCCTTCTCAACGATGGCACGCTGTCGGCGCCAGTCGACGAGGCGCTGAACTTCACGGCAGCTGGCGTGGTGCCCGCCAACTTGCTCGGCGAGCAGCAGGCGCTCTCGGACTATCTGGCCGCTCGCTTCCCGACGCCGGAGACCGCATTCGACATGGCCGACACCGACGCGTCGGCGGACATGCGTACCCAGAACCTCAATGAGCGCAGCGATGCGGTGTTTGCGGGCGAGACAATCGTCGGCGGCCCCGGTAGCGACGCTCTGGTCGGGAGCTCTGGTGACGACAAAATCTTTGGTAATCAGGGCAACGACACGCTTGATGGCGGCGCGGGCGCCGACACCCTGTTTGGCAACCTCGGAAACGATGTGATCCGCGGCGGCGACGGTAACGACGCACTTGATGGAAATCAGGGCAGCGACACACTGATCGGTGGTCTCGGCGACGACCGGTATACGGTTGATAATGCGGCCGATGTTGTAACGGAAATTGCTGGTGAAGGTTTCGACCGGGTATCGACAACAGTCAGTTATGCTCTGGCTGCCGGACAATCGGTTGAGACACTCATCGCGACCAGCGGGTCCGGCCTCGTTCTGACGGGCAACGAACTTGCGAACACGCTGTTCGGCAACACGGGCAACGACACACTTGTTGGCGGGGAAGGCAATGACGTCCTTCACGGCCTTGGCGGCGTTGATACGATGGTCGGCGGGATCGGCGACGATACATACTTCGTTGAGAACGCTGCCGACATCGTGATCGAGCTGGCTGGCCAGGGCTTTGACCGCTTGAATACGACGGTCGACGTCACGCTGGGCAGTGGGCAATCGATCGAGCAAGTCGCTGTGAGCGGCACTGCGGGCCGTCGCGTTACAGGCAACGAGCTTGCGAACACATTGTTTGGCAACGTCGGAAGTGACATCCTGGACGGTGGAACCGGGAACGACACCCTCGATGGGCGGGGCGGGGCCGACATCATGATCGGCGGTCTTGGCAACGACGCCTATTACGTCGACAATGCTGCCGATATCGTATTTGAATTGAATGGAGAAGGATCTGACCGCGTCCTGTCGTCCATCGACTATATCGTCTCCACTGGACAATCCATCGAGACACTGATCGCTCTCGGTAGCAACGGAAGCAGCCTGACCGGCAATGAACTGGCCAATACGATATTCGGTAATGCTGGCGACAACACCTTGAACGGTGGCGCTGGCAACGACGTCCTCCATGGCCGCGGCGGGGCTGACCTCTTCGTGTTCGGCGATGCTTGGGGCGCCGATCGGATCGCCGATTTCCAGAATGACGTCGATACGCTCGACTTCTCGACCGTGACCGGTCTTGAGGCCTACAGCGGGCTGGTGATCACGCAATCGGGTGCCAACGCCGTGATCAGCTTCGGCGGAAATACGGTGACAGTGGTAAACACCAACATCGCCGACCTGACGGACGACGTCATCGTCTAGAGCCGGTGCAGTTTCGGGGAAGCGGCGGGCGATGCCGCCGCTTCCCATCTCAACTGGTCAACAGGCTCTAGGATCTGTGTTCAGAGCAGTAAGCGCGGTACAGGCGGGGCCAATCAGCCCCGACTTTTTGCGTCCCGAGCCACATAACGGGCTTGTGCGCACGTTCGTCCTCCGGCGTACGGCCTCGAACCAACCGGCAGCCATCAAGCGATCCCGTTCGGCGGCGATGGCTTCGTTCTGCAAACGCCAGAATTCATCGGGGTCGGTGAAATAACGGTAAGCGCCTCATGATCGGAGACGATGCCGCTGTGGTACAGCGCTTCGTCAAACAGCGCAGCGGTCGTCGCGATTTCCGCGCCGCCGAGCAGCCACGCTTTGAGCTGCCAGGGTGGTGGCGGCGTCTGATCGGGATCGGCGGCAAGGGCGAGCCATGCCTTTTGCCGTTCGCGGGTCGCCCGTGGGGATCGACCCATCGGATGTGGCAACGTGCAACCAACCCGCCGACGCTGTGGGGCGACGGCCCCACGGTCTCCCGAATGCACTGTTCAAGGCGGTAGAGGGCGAGTAGCGCGGAGTTGGTACGAAGTGTCGTTATGCCGGTTGGGTGCCCTGAATTCCGCGCTTCAACATGTCGAATGCCTCGGCTCCGCGCAACTTACTGACGACGACACGACACGACGCTGAGGTTTTTCGCCTGAAACGGCTAGCTCCCCGAGGCCTCGAAGGGGCCGTAAAATAGACGTTCGCCATCAAATGGTCAAACCGCTTGGCTTACGGCCGACAATACGCGGCGTTTTGAAATGTCGGCCTTGCCGCCTCAACCTCAAATACCCGAACCTTCATTTTGATAGATGTCGTTGTCTAACGATTCGAGATCGATTTTCACTCCCGCTGCACTCAACAAAAATGCGACTTCGGCTGCCCGTCGCCTGAACTCCGCATCTGGCCGCTGGCTGCGGGGCAGATCTGCACAGACGGTCGCGGCGAGCAATGCACGGGATAGCCGAAAACGCGACGACTTGTCGGCCTGCGCAAATGTATTGATCGACGTTACGACGCCGCCGGCAACGGTTGCACCACTCAGGGCGTCAATAAGTATAAAATGACCGGTCGCCCTGTTCTCTGGAAACCGATCAAGCGCAACGCCACGCCCGAGCTCAATTCGCGCATCGGCAATATCGTTCGGACCGCATGTATGCGCCTTGACGGGCTCCATAGTGGTGAGGTCCAGCGTCGACGTGACCGCAAAACTGGCAACCGGAACCAGATCGGTCACAGTCCGCAGCAGGAGCCCGATTTGACCGGGGGCCTCATCGGCCAGCCACACAATTTTGGCTTCAATATCACGGCCAACGGTGGCCGGTTGCTGAATCGAGGATAGCATACCTCCCCGTGCAATATCGAGATCCGCCGTCAGTTCTATTGCGACCGCAGCACCCGCTATTGCTCGTTCAAGATCACCATCGAACGTAGAAATTCGTTTGACGATCGCCCGCTGGCCGCTCAGCACCTCGACAATTTCATCACCGACCTGAACCTCGCCGGAGGCAACGGTCCCCGCAAGTCCTCGAAAATCTTTGCCATCACGAAGCACGCTTTGAACTGGAAAGCGAAACGCCGCGTCACCAACCATTACAGCGGTCTTTAGTTGCTTTAAGGCCGTCAAAAGTGTCGGGCCTGAGTACCATGGCATTTGCTCAGACCGACGAGCGACATTATCGCCGTGGCGGGCAGCGATCGGGATCGCGATCGCATGGTTGAATTCAAAGCGCCCCGCGAGTTCTTCGAATTGGGCTGCAATACCGCTGAAAACCGCATCTGACCATCCAACGAGGTCCATTTTATTGACGACTAGGATAACGTTTCGAATGCCGACCAGTTGCAGGATTGCAGCATGACGCTTGGTCTGAGGTTTGATGCCCTGACGGGCGTCCACGAGCATGATTGCGGCATCAGCTTGCGACGCTCCGGTCGCCATGTTTCGCGTGTACTGTTCGTGTCCCGGGCAGTCGATGAATACGAAGCGGCGTGCGTCGAGATCGACGTAGCGCCAGGCTATGTCGATCGTAATGCCTTGTGACCGCTCAGCCTCGAGGCCATCGAGAAGCAGGCTGACATCAGGAATGCCGTCGGCATCGACAGATCGATCGATTGCTTCTCGTGTGTCCTCCGGCAGGTCGGCTGCGTCCCAAAGGAGTCGACCAATCAAGGTCGACTTGCCGTCATCTACCGAGCCACATGTCAAAACCCGCAGCATGCCAGTGTCACTCGATATCCGATCACTGGCGGCAGGTCGCGCAGATTTTGCCACGCCACTTGAGCGCACATCCGAAACGTTTGCCGCATGCTTCAGCATCGTTAAAAATAGCCTTCTTGTTTTTTGCGTTCCATCGCACTCGATTGATCTTTGTCTATCAACCGCCCCTGGCGTTCCGAACTGCGTGCGCTCAACGTTTCAGCGACAACCTGCTCGAGCGTCATTGCATGAGAGGCAACTGCCGCTGTCAGTGGCCAGCAGCCCAATGTTCGAAAGCGAACGGATCTCAGTTGAGGTTTTTCGCCCGGTCGCAGCGGCAGGCGATCGTCGTCCAGCACGATGATCTGTCCGTCTCGCTGGATCGTCAGCCGTTCGGCGGACAGATAAAGTGGGACGACGTCAAGCCGCTCGCGCACGATGTAACGCCAGACGTCCGCTTCGGTCCAATTCGACAACGGAAATACACGCATCGTTTCGCCCGTGCCAAGCCGGCCGTTGAGCAATCTGAACATTTCTGGTCGTTGCCGACGCGGGTCCCAGCGATGACCGGCCGACCGCACTGAGAATACGCGCTCCTTTGCGCGGCTCGCTTCCTCGTCCCGCCGCGCGCCGCCGAATGCTGCATCAAAGCCGTGGCGGTCGAGCGCCTGCTTCAATGCCTGGGTCTTCATGACATCGGTGTAGAGCGACGGCGCGTGGGTTGCGGGAGATATGCCAGCCGCCGCCCCCTCCGTATTGGAATGTACGATAAGATCGAGCGCATGGTGCTTTACCACGCGATCTCGGAAGTCGATCATTTCCCGGAACTTCCAACCGGTATCGATATGCAGCAATGGAAATGGGAGACGCGCTGGATGGAATGCTTTGCGCGCCAAATGCAAAAGAACCGTCGAATCTTTCCCGATCGAGTACATCAGCACCGGTCTGCGGATCTGTGATGCCGCCTCGCGAAAAATATGTATGCTTTCGGCTTCGAGCGTATCCAGATTATCGTTCGACTGGGTCATGCTGGAACCGCTGTTGTTTCGGGGCGGTTGTGCAAACCGCATTCCTTACCGTCCTCATGCTCCCACCACCACCGGCCTGCGCGATTATGCTCTCCAGAGCGGACCGCGCGCGTGCACGGCTGGCAACCCACAGATGGAAAGCCTTGTGCATGTAGAGCGCTCACAGGCACGCCATTCTTGCGGATGTGGGCCTCCACCTGATCAAGCGACCAGTCGGCCAACGGGTTGCATTTCAAAACGCCGACATCGCTGTCGAACGCGAAGAATGGGGTCAGATCGCGGCTCGTCGACTGCCCGCGTCGAAGCCCGGTCAACCAGAGATTGGCACTGCTCAATACCCGTTTTAACGGCTCCACCTTACGGACGGCACAGCACGCCTTGCGGGCTTCGATCGAATTGCGAAAGCCTCGTATGCCGTCACGCCGCACCAAAGCCTCCGTATTGGCGGCGTCGGGAACAACGATATGAATACGAACCCCATAGTGGCGTTCGCTCGCCTCGAGCAGGTCGAGTGTTTCTGGAAAATGTCGGCCGGTATCGAGCATGAAGATATCGACTTCGACGCCTGCCTGAACAACGGCATCGAGCAGCACTTGGTCTTCAATACCAAGGCTAGTCGAAAACGCTTTGCGGCCCGGGACCGACGCGGCAACCTCCGCCAACCTTTCAACCGGGCCAGGCAGCGCTGCTATGCGGCAATCTAGACCGGCAATTGCCGATGCGTCAGCGTACGGCGATGATGTGCTCATCACTCCGTCCTCTCTGCCGCCGACATCGACCGGGTGCCCCGCCGGTGTCTGAAGCGATCGCCCGCGGGGCCAACTTCTGCCCCGGTCTGGTAAACACGCGAAACCGCCGGGATACGTCCCTGCTCCAGGGCGCTCACGGTCGCGGCATGAGCAACCTCGAATGCATCGAAGCCCGCGCGCAGCATAAGCGGGATCTGGTCGACCAGTACGTCCCCAGTCGCCCGGATTTCGCCGCTATAACCGGCCTCTCTCAGCCGACGAGCCGCGGAATACGAACGCCCGTCCGAGAACTTCGCAAACTCCAATGCGATGACGGAAAGCTGCTCAATCTGGTCGGTCACGGGTTCGATATTTTCGCCGCTGCCAACACAAATGCCGATCGGTGTGCCGAGCGCCAACATGTCGGCGCGCTCAGCGCGCCACCGTGCAAGCGAAATGAGGGCATATCCTGCACTGGGGATGGCTTCTTCATTTGCAGTCGGCCGCCACAGATCGGTCGTGAAGGCGCCATCACGCCACAGACGTGTTGGGACTTGCAGCGGCTTCACGGGCTTCAAAAGCGGCTTTGGCTCAGACATTTGCGTCCTCCGGCAGGTCTGCGGCCGTCGCTCGATCCGAGCCATAAAGGGCCTCGCGGAACGGCGTTTCTCCGAGGCGGCGGTACAGGGTAACGAATGTCTCCGACGGGTCGCGCCTGAGTTTGAGGTAGGTTGCGATGATCGCCTCGACCGCCCCGGCAACGTCCTCGGCCGGGAAGCTCGGGCCGACGATGGCGCCGATCGCGGCGTCGTCCTTCGGGCTGCCTCCGAGTGTAATCTGGTAGTGCTCGGTGCCTTTCTTATCGACGCCAAGGATCCCGATGTTGCCGGCATGGTGATGCCCGCAGGCGTTGATACAGCCGGAGATGTTCAGCCTGAGCGGCCCAATCGCCTCCGCCGTTTCTGGCGCGGCGAACCGCTTAGCGATCTCTTGTGCAATACCGATCGAACGGGCGTTGGCCAGATTGCAGTAGTCGAGGCCGGGGCAAGCGATGATATCGGTAATCAACTCGGTGTTCGCGGTCTGCAAGCCTGCTAGGACGAGCCCATCATAAACTCGGCTCAGATCGGCAGTGGCGACCGTCGGCAGCACTAGGTTTTGCTGATAGGTGACGCGGATCTCATCGTGGCCGTATCGTTCAGCGAGCGTTGCAACCTGCTCCATATGCTCTGCTGTCGCGTCGCCGGGTACCTTGCCTGGCTCCTTGAACGAGATGTTTACAATGGCATAGCCCGGCACGCGATGCGGCAGCACGTTGGTGCGAAGCCACCGCGCGAAAGACGGATCAATCGCGCGTTGCTGTTCGATGTGGGGGTCTTTGTGGGGCTGTGGCGGCAAAGGCTTTAGTTTAAAATAAAAAGCGATTCGTTTGAATTCTGTGTCTGGCAAGTCAATAGCGCTCTTGTCTAGGCTGGTCCATTCGGCCTCAACCTGTATGCGGAACTCGGCGATGCCGAGTGCATTCACAAGTATCTTGACACGCGCCTTATAAATGTTGTCGCGACGACCATGCAAATTGTACACACGCATTAAAGCTTCGAGGTAGGAAAGAAGCTCGCTCGGCGGAACGAAACGAGCGAGTTCCTGTGCCACGTACGGTGTACGACCTTGGCCACCTCCAACATAGACGCGAAAACCCGTGGCCCCGTTGTCGCCCTTCACAATCTTGAGGCCCACGTCATGAAATAGTATTGCAGCCCGGTCCTCGGCCGCGCCGGTGACTGCAAACTTGAACTTTCGAGGCAAGAACGTGAACTCAGGATGGATCGTTGACCACTGGCGCAGGACTTCAGCCCAGATGCGCGGGTCTTCGATCTCGTCGACCGCCACGCCGGCGTAGGGGTCAGCCGTGACATTGCGGATGCAGTTGCCGCTGGTCTGGATCGCATGCATCTCGACCTCGGCGAGCGCATCGAGGATGTCTGGCGCATCCTCTAGTTTTATCCAGTTGAACTGGATGTTCTGTCGCGTCGTGAAGTGCCCGAAGTTGCGATCCCATTTGCGCGCGATAAAGGCGAGCTTACGAAGCTGCCGCGCTGATAGAACTCCGTACGGGATTGCTACCCGGAGCATGTAGGCGTGAAGCTGCAGATATAGGCCGTTTTGGAGGCGCAGCGGTTTGAACTGCTCTTCCGTCAGAGCTCCAGTTAAGCGGCGCTCGACCTGATCGCGAAACTGGCGACTGCGTTCCGCAACAAAGCCATGATCGAATTCATCGTAACGATACATCGGGTGCCTCAAACGGTCGGCGCATGCGCAGAGCGGATGCGCTCGCGCACAGATGTCGGGGCTGGCTTGCTATCAACGATCACAACGTCGAAGGCGTAAACGGCTGTCACTTCGTTACGCTCGACAGCGGCATGTGCCAGCGCTTCGAGTTGCTGGTGATCGGCAGGCGAGGTGGCAACGGATGCGCGATCGAGATCGGACACCCAGACGCCGCCTTGCGATAGGTAAACGGCCGCGCCCGAGCGCAGGTCGTTTGCGGTGACGACACGCGTCATGAATATAGGTTCTCCTCAATTCGGTGCTGAGAACACACCCGTTGTCGACCGGCATAATTTTTTCTGGCGAAACACGTCCGACCGTTTGCAACTCCAGTATCAACGCAAATCAGAAAGCCAGCATGGCGTCACACGGCCACCCGATTTGCCAGCTGAACGAGGCTGTCGGGCTGAAGCTCGACTTCGATGCCGTCGCGTTCGTCTGTCATAATGAGCTGGCAGGCTAGTGTTGCGAATCTGGCGTTTGGTCCCCGCCCGCATCTGACGTCTCAACCAAACGTCAGATACAAAAGCAACACTAGAAACAAGAGCTTGCTAGTGTTCCTCGTGTCTCAGACATTTGCTCTCAACCTCGCCGTTGGGGGGAGGGAAATGTCTGAGACGGAACACGAGACGGGACGCATCGTCGGCGGTCGGTATTTCGTCGAGCCTTGCCAGTTCCTCCTCGCTCGGCGGTAGAAGCAGGTCGAGCCACCGCTGCGGGACGCGCACGTGGCCCGTCGAACAAACGCCAGCGCCTCCACACTCCACTTTGATTGGCAGGCCAGATGCACGGATGATTTCCATCAACCGGAAGCCGGAGGCTGCGTGTGTCTCGAAAGTGCCTCCGTGGGCCAGAGACACGAAAATGTTAAGACGAGGGTGGTCATCATCGTCGGCTTGGGGCGTTGCTACTCGCTGCATTGTAGGCTCCGCATATCGCACCAAGCGCAATAGCAGCTCGGCCCGCTTTGGAAATGATTTAGGTAATATAACGATAGCAATTATCAGAATAACGATGCATTCAGTGGGCATCCTTATCAGGTCCCGACCGTCTGCCAGACCGTCTGCCCGACAGTCGACCTCGGTCGCGAACCGCGCCTCGAACTCCGTCGCCGTCTTGGGAAAGTCACGCCATAAGGCGTTGTGGTCTTGCTGCGTGATTGTCCAGCACGCGGTTCGTACTCGCGGAACACAAATTTAAGTCGGAACTACGGGGATAGGCTTGATATCGGACCCTGATAACTTAGAGCAGGCGACGCGCATCTATGTTTCGGCCGAGATCCTCCGAGAACTCGCTCGCCATTCTATCTCCGCAGAACTTCAGGTCTCCGCCAGCCGCTATTCTGGCGATTGATCTTGAGCACAGTCGCGGGATGTTTTACCTAAAATTACTTCTCAGCTTCAACCACATAGGTGTTCGCAGTTTCATCCTGCCGGGTGCGCCATTTGTGAACAAAAGTGCGAACCTCGGGCACGGGACCGATGAGCCGGTGCGCGAGAAATATCCGCCGCAGTCCTTTGTCTTTATTCATAGAAGTGACAAAGGTTGGAGGCAGGTATGCGGACTGCAGGCGGGGGACAGGCCAGAAAATCGGCATCGCCGTCCGCGTACGAGAGGCCTTCCGCTTTAAATGGAATCGCGGAAGGATCCTACTCATTGGTGTGTCGTGCTTCTTTTCGGAAAACCAGTTCCCACTTTTCTGGAAGCACCCTAAGTCGTCAACCCGCCGAGCCGTCGCATCGCCCGCGCGCGGCCGATGAGTGGCAGTAGTGGCTTCATCTCGGGGCCGCTATCGAGCCCGGTCAAAGCCAATCGCAGCGGGTGAAACAACGATTTGCCCTTTGATCCCGTCGCGGATTTGATCGCGTTGGTCCAGGCGCTCCACGTCTCGGCCGACCAAGGCTCCGGCGGCAAAAGTTCGGCTGCTTTGGCCGTGAACGCCGCGTCTTCGATCACCGGGGTGATGTCGCCAGCGACGACATCCCACCACCGCCGCGCATCACTGATTACGCTGACATTGCCGCGCACCGCCTCCCAGAACGCGCGCGCAAGTGCCGGGTCGGCCGCAACACCGAGCGCGGTCAACCGCTCGGCGACGGCATCAAAGGCCAGCCCGTGCAAAAGGCGGGCGTTGACATTGCGCAACTCGGCCTCGTCGAACCGGGCCGGTGCCGTCGATACTTTGGCGAGGCTGTAGCCGCGCGTCAGGTCTTCGATGGACGATCGCGGCTCGACCGCATCGGACGTGCCGATCAACGCGGCGTGCGACAGCACTGCCATGGGCTCGAAACCCGCCTCGCGGAACCCGCCGATCGACAGGCTATCGAGCCGCTTCGACAACGCTTGGCCATCGGCACCGATCAGCAGCGAGTGGTGGGCGAAGGCTGGCGGCGTGGCACCCAGCGCCGCGAACAACGCGAGCTGGACGCCGGTGTTGGTGACGTGGTCCTCGCCGCGAATGACGTGGGTGATGGCGAAGTCGATGTCGTCGACGACGCTCGTGAAGGTGTAGAGCGGCGTGCCATCCTCGCGGATCAACACCGGATCCGATAACGACCCGATATCGACCGTCTGGTGTCGACGGATCAAGTCGTCCCAGGCGACCGGGGTCGGCTGCGGGGTCATGGCGCCGTTTTCAGCGGAGCCCGTTGAAGCGGAGTCCGGAGAATCAAAGTTGTCCAACCGCAAGCGCCAGTGCGGGCGTTTGCCATCGGCCTCGATCGCGGCGCGCTCGGCAGGACTGAGCCTCAGCCCTGCGCGGTCGTAGATCGGCGGCAGCCCCCGCGCCAGTTGGCGCTTGCGTTTGCGATCGAGCTCATCGGCCGTCTCATAGCAAGGGTAGAGGCGGCCCATCGCGCGCAGTTGGTCGGCCACCTCCTGATAACGCGCCAGACGGTCGGATTGGCGGGCAAAGCGGTCCCACGTCAAGCCGAGCCAAGTGAGGTCGCGCTCGATCGCGTCGGCGAATTCAGGCTTCGAACGTTCACGGTCGGTATCATCGAGGCGCAGCATGAACGTGCCGCCATGGCTGCGCGCAAACATGAAATTGAGCACGGCCGGGCGAATGTTGCCGGCATGCAGGCGACCAGTGGGGGACGGCGCAAATCGGACGGCGACGGACACGGGGAACCTCCTGTGGACGGGGCTGCCGGTCTGTACGGGCCCGCGCCTCGAATCATCTACCGTTCATGCACCGGTTATCCCCAGCTTGACCACAGGTGACGCATGGCCACGCACATCGAGATGAAGCGGCTCGCCGAGGATGCCACGTCGGTTCGCAATACCGCCGCGTTCCTGTTGACCGCTGACGATTGCGAGTGGACCGACTGGGAACTCGACTTCCTTGATCACATGGCGCGATGGGACGGGCCTGAGGCACTGTCGATGCGCCAGCGCGAGGTGCTGAGCGACTTGCGCGAGCGGTCCGATTTGCTGAAAGACTGGCGCGGCATCACGGTGGCGCGGCTCGTTACGCTGTGCTGGCAGGCGCGCTTCGACCTCGACGAGCCGGATGAAGAGTTCGTCGTTGTGCTCAATAACCGGCGACCCACGTCGCTCCGGCGCTGTCAGCTTCATCGGCTGGTGGCAATTGCTGCACGGCTCGGGTTGATCGAACCGCATCTACGACCATTAGCCCGCGCGGCCGCGTGATAGCGGGTAGGACGTCGGCGGAACCAAACATACTAAGCTCGTCCACCCTGACCGGCCGGGCGAACGGATCATGGTGCCGCGTCACCCAACCCTGAAAGCAGGGCTGTCGAAGGCCATTGCCAAGCAAGCGGGATGGCCAAGGGAACAGTCAGAGGAGACGTGAGCATGTATGTTGTTGCCATCGTCGAGACGGACGGCGCGGGATATGGCGTGCGAATACCTGATTTCCCAGGTTGCTATGCCCAAGCTGACACGGTCGACGGAGCGATCGCAAACGCAACGCTAGCAGTACGCGAGTGGGCCGAGGACCACGTCGGCGGGGGGGTTTCGATGCCGTCGCTGCGAGGCTCCCATGAGGTCAGCAACGACGTTGATACCGAGTTTGATCCTGCCACCGAAACGCTGTTTTTGATCCCGGTGCTGCTGGATAGCCAGCGCACAGTCAAAGCCAACATTTCTCTGAATGCTGGGCTCCTCGACCAGATCGACGCCGAAGCGGC
This sequence comes from Hyphomicrobium aestuarii, assembly GCA_034408685.1. Classification (GTDB taxonomy): domain Bacteria; phylum Pseudomonadota; class Alphaproteobacteria; order Rhizobiales; family Hyphomicrobiaceae; genus JANXVY01. The sequence continues at coordinate 18,300 of JAWXCP010000161.1, forward strand.
GCGGCGCGGATTGACGCGGTCGGCGTTTTTGATCTCGGCGGCGATCGACAAAATCGCCAACGCGCGTTGATCTGGTGCGTCTGCCCTTACTCCGCGCCATCGCCGTCGGCTCGCGGCATCGCGATGGCCAATGCCTGCACCCTGGTTTGCGACGCCGCCGAAGGCTCTGTCACCGTTGCCGGGGAAGGCGCATCAATGCGCTCGCGAAACCTATTCGTGATCGGATAGCGCCGATCGCGGCCGAAATTCTTGGCCGAGATCTTGACGCCGGGTGCTGCCTGCCGCCGCTTATACTCGGCGATGTCGAGCAGCCGCGCGACGCGGGTCACGGTCTCGGCCGGGTGGCCTTTGGCCAGGATGTCGGCCAGCGGCATCTCGTTCTCGACGAGGCCGGTCAAAATATCATCGAGCACGTCATAGGGCGGCAGGCTGTCCTGATCGGTCTGATTGTCGCGCAATTCGGCGGTTGGCGCCTTGGTGATGATCCGCTCGGGGATGACGACGCCGGCGGGGCCGTTGCCGCCGCCCGGTCCGACATTGGGCACGTTCGCGTTGCGCCAGCGGGCGAGGCGGTAAACCTCGGTTTTGTAAAGGTCCTTGATCGGGTTGAAACCGCCGTTCATGTCACCATAAAGCGTGGCGTAGCCAACGCTCATCTCGCTCTTGTTTCCGGTCGTGACGACCATCGAGCCGAGCTTGTTAGAGACCGCCATCAGCATGGTACCGCGGACCCGGCTTTGGATGTTTTCCTCGGTCAGGTCGTTACTGCGGCCCTCAAACAGAGGCTTGAGGCTCCATTTGAAGGCCTCGGCCGCTGGCTCGATCGTGACGTTGTCGTAGCGGACGCCGAGTGCCATCGCGCACGCGGCAGCGTCATGCAGGCTGTCATCGGATGTAAAGCGCGACGGCATCATGATCGCGTGCACACTGTCCGCGCCTAGCGCATCAACGGCGATTGCGGCGACTAGCGCACTATCAATGCCGCCAGATAGGCCGAGGACCACGCCGGGGAAGCCGTTTTTGACGACGTAGTCGCGCAAGCCAAGCGTGACCGCATGATAAGCTGACGCGTCTCCTTCGGGCACCGCCGCGCGCGGTCCGGTCTCGCAGCGCCAGCCATCGCCCGACCGGCGCCAAGTCGTGAGCACGACCGCTTCGTCCCAGGCCGGCATCTGCACGGCGAGCGACCGGTCGGCGTTGAGCACGAATGACGCGCCGTCGAACACCAACTCGTCCTGACCGCCAATTTGGTTCAGGTAGGCCAATGGCAGGCCGGTTTCGGTGACTCGGGCCACCGCAACGTTCATCCGCCGGTCGGGCTTGGGCCAATCGAATGGCGACCCGTTGATCGCGATGAGGATCTCGGCGCCGCATTCGGCGAGACATTCGGTAACCTCTTCGGTCCAGATGTCCTCACAGATCGGCACACCGAGCTTGACGCCTTTGAACAGGATCGGCCCCGGAAGCGGCCCAGCGGTGAACACGCGCTTTTCGTCGAACACGCCGTAGTTGGGCAGGTCGACCTTGGTGCGCACGGCAGCGATCCGGCCGTCCTGGAGCAGGGCAACGGCGTTGTAGAGCTTGCCGGCATCCACCCAGATCGTTCCGACCAGTACGGCTGGCCCTGAGCTGAGTTCGGCGGCGAGTTGCTCGAGACGAGCCCGCGATGCCGCTTGGAAGGCTGGCTTCAGTACCAGATCCTCTGGCGGGTAGCCGGTGAGGAACAGCTCGGAGAGTACGACGAGATCCGCGCCGAGATCGGCAGCCGTGGCATGGGCCGCGATCAGCTTGCGCGCATTGCCGTCGATGTCACCGACGGTCGGATTGAGCTGGGCGAGTGCAATTTTGAGCGTGTCGATCATGTTCGCGACGATAGGCGGGCCGTGTCGTCTCCGCAACGGAAGTTGCACGGCGGTACTGGCTGTTCGGCTCGCCGTCTATCTCGCGACTGCCTCAACTATCGGCTATGCGCCGTCACGATCCTGCTGGTGGCGTCGCAGCCTTGAACACGCGGCCATCGCTATCGGTCGTCGTCACGCTGAGCGCCGCGCCACCGGCCGCCAGATACGTGAACCGGATGTTGGGGTCCTCCGACAACGAGATACCGGCTTCCAAATCGAACACGGTGTCTGCGCCGCGCTGCACGGTCATTGAAGTAACGAACTTCGCCGGGATGTAGAGCCCGGTGAGCTGGTTCATCTGCATGCCCGAATAGTTCGGGTGACGGACCATGACTTGGCCGATCCGCGCAGACGAGTTGCCGCCAGCGCCACCATCGAGAGCTGCAACGTCTTTGATGTGCGACTTGCCGATCAGCGCAAGAGCCTCGTCGGCATCCTTCAACGCAGGAGCCGAGCAACCACCAGCGGCTTTGACAAACCGCGTTGTCATATGAAGCGAGCCGTCGGCCAGTTCGACCACCGCGCGCAGGTTGGAATACATATCGAAGCGCAGTCGGGTTTGAATGACCCGTTCGCCGGTCGCAGCAGCAGCGCCGAAAGTGAACGACGCTGCCATAGGCGCAGGGTTTTTCTCGACGACCAGCGTCAGCTTGCGCACGTCGCCCGCGCTAGCTGGCAGTCTGACCGTTATCGGGACGATCGCAGCGTCGTCGGCGCGGTGGGGCGCATCGACGGTGAACAATGTCGATTGTTCAACGATCGGCCTGTTGCCGAATAACTCGCTGCGCAGCGCGGGCCACGCGTCGTCATCATTAGCCGACGCCATCGGCGCCACCGACACAAGTGCGGCGGCGGCGAGCGCGCCACATATCAATCGGCTAAGTGTCTGAAGGGCCATGTGGATCTCCGGGCGGCCGCGACGTCGGACGACAGTATCAGGCCGCGTGCCGACGCGTGAATGTGACGGCGAACATCGCCGTCACTCCCACTCCAACTCGGCAAAGGCTGCGGCAACATTACGCTTGTGATACTCCTGCGACAACTCCCAGCCGACCAAGTTATCTCGCGCTGCAACATAAAGCGCGTCCTCCAGTGACCGCCCCTGCTTGATCAGCGCGCGGATATTGCTCGTCAGCATCTCGAAATAGCGCCGCTGCGGCTCGACCGCGTCCGGCCAAGTCATCGTGGCGGGTCCATGCCCGGGCACGACCCTGGCCACTGGCTGCTTTACAAGTTGGTCGAGCACTTTGAGCCAACCGCGGAGCGACCCGTCGATTGTCGGGATATGCCCTGAGAACAGCAGATCGCCTGCGAATAGCGTGTTGGTTTGGAGATCCCGGACGGTGAGGTCGTTGTCGGTATGGGCCGTCGCGTGCGCTTGAAGCAATAACGTGCGCCCGCCCAGATCGACCTCGGCTGCGGTATCGACAGTACGGGTCGGCAATACGACCCGCGTACCCTCGAACCCGGCGCCGATCGCCGCCCCGTTGTGTTCCAGGTACCGATCCGCCCGTGCCGAAAGCCCTCGGGCCATCTTTGCATGCGCGATGTATTCAACGGCGGGGCCTGTTGGACCGGAGCCTGTTGCACCGGGGCCTGTTGGACCGGAGCCTGTTGGACCGGAGCCTGCCGATTTGGAGCCTGCTGGCGGCGATCCTTCAAACGCAGCGTTGCCGAGCACGTGGTCTGGATGCATATGCGTGTTTATCACGACACCAATCGGCAACGCTGTCCGGGTGCGGATCGCTTCCAACAGCGCCATACCGACCTTGAAGCTCCCGCCCGTGTCGATGACCGCGACCCGCTCGCGGCCGACAACGAACGCTAGATTGGCAATATGTCCGCCGTTGTCGCCCGACATCACGGCGTGGACGCCCCGGGCTACGAACACACCGGGGGCGACTTCTTCCGTCTGCAAAACCATTGGAACGGCGGCGTGCGCAGCGGTGATGAAAGCGGGCGGCGGCCGGACAAGGAGCGCGCCGACTGCAGCCGTTGCTCCCAACACCACCTCACGGCGACCGGGATGACTTCCAGCCGGCCGTGACGGCAATTGTGACGGCTTGTAAGACGCACGGAGCCGGTGGTCGTGTTGCTCGTCAGGCGGCGACTCGGCCATTGGGTCCTCCACGATCTATTTAGTAGGCTGGCACGCCCCCGCCGCCGCCGCTAGTGCACCAGTTTTGACATCTGCTTCCCGCTAACGCGGAAGTGCGAATGACCCGGCGCCGCGAAGCACTCACGCCAGCGTGAGACAGAAGCCAGATCGCGTGAAAAACGAGTGCGTATCCAGAGTTCCAATCGACAGTCTACCCACTATGCTGCGCCGCAACATGCGCAGTATCAGTTCTCGATGTACCTGAAATTACGCCGGAATTACCGCTCAGTAATCGCGTTGTTTCGCGGGTGCGAACCTAAATATGACAACGCGCTTGTGACGCTCACGGAAAAGTGCGTATGTGTGATTGTCGCTGAGACTTTCGTCTAGTCGTTTCGGCAGGACGCGAACGTTGGGTGGACCAATCGGAAAATAATCCGCGCCCCCGGCGGTATCAAAGCGACATCTGCAAAAACAAGCATGGCAAGCAACAAAAACGGAGGAAGCGTGATGCGCACCAGTGCACTCGCAGCTGCACTTCTCTTGACGACAGTCGCGGTCCCGGCATTCGCCAACCAAGACGTCATCAAGACAACGGCCGACCCAAAGCAGTGGACATTGCAGACCGGCGACTATTTCAACCAGCGCTATACGAAGCTTGACCAGATTAACCGCGACAACGTCAAGAACCTGAAGGTTGCTTGGACGTTCTCGACGGGCGTTCTGCGTGGCCACGAAGGTTCGCCTCTCGTCGTCGGCAACGTGATGTTCGTCCACACACCGTTCCCGAACAACGTATTTGCTCTCGACCTCGACAACGAGGCCAAGATCATCTGGAAGTATGAGCCCAAGCAGGATCCGTCCGTCATCCCAGTCATGTGCTGTGACACGGTCAACCGCGGCGTTGCATACGCTGAAGGCAAGATCTTCCTGCATCAGGCCGACACGACGGTTGTCGCGCTCGACGCGAAGACCGGCAAGGAACTTTGGAAGGCCGTCAACGGCGACCCCAAGAAGGGCGAAACCAACACGGCGACCGTTCTTCCGGTCAAGGATAAGGTGATCGTCGGTATCTCGGGCGCCGAGTTCGGCGTTCGCGCTCACATGACCGCCTACAACATGAATACCGGCAAAAAAGAGTGGCGCGCCTACTCTGTCGGTCCAGACAGCGAACTGCTGGTCGATCCCGAGAAGACCATGTCGCTCGGCAAGCCGATCGGCAAGGACAGCTCGCTCAAGACCTGGACTGGCGATCAGTGGAAGATCGGTGGCGGCTCGACGTGGGGCTGGTATTCATACGATCCCGATCTGAACCTGTTCTACTACGGCACGGGCAACCCATCGACCTGGAACCCAGCCCAGCGCGCTGGACCAGACGGCAAGCAGATCGACCAGAAGTGGACGATGTCGCTGTTTGCTCGTAACCCCGACACCGGCATGGCCGCCTGGGCCTACCAGATGACGCCGTTCGACGAGTGGGATTACGACGGCATCAACGAGGTCATTCTCGCTGACATCGACGTAGCCGGCAAGAAGCGTAAGGTCGCTGTGCACTTCGACCGTAACGGTCTGGGCTACACCCTCGACCGCGCCACCGGCGAACTGCTGGTTGCCCAGAACTTCGACCCCAAGGTCAACTGGCACACGGGCGTCGACATGGATCCGAAGTCGGCCACGTACGGCCGCCCGAAGGTCAACCCGAAGATGTCGACGTTCTTGAACGGTCAAGACGTGAACACAAAGGGCGTTTGCCCGGCCGCTCTCGGCACGAAGGACCAGCAGCCAGCTGCCTTCTCGCCGCAGACCAACCTGTTCTACGTCCCGACCAACCACGTCTGCATGGACTATGAGCCATTCAAGGTCTCGTATACGGCCGGTCAGCCTTACGTTGGCGCAACCTTGGCGATGTTCCCTGCCCCCGGCTCGCACGGCGGCATGGGTAACTTCATTGCCTGGGACGCTGCTCAGGGTAAGATCGTCTGGTCGAAGCCTGAAGCCTTCTCGGTCTGGTCGGGCGCTCTCGCCACGGCTGGCGGCATCGTCTTCTACGGTACCCTCGAGGGTTTCCTGAAGGCTGTCGATCAGAAGGACGGCAAGGAGCTCTACAAGTTCAAGACGCCGTCGGGCATCATCGGCAACGTCATGAGCTACGAGCATAAGGGCAAGCAGTACATCGCGATCCTGTCGGGCGTTGGTGGTTGGGCCGGTATCGGTCTCGCTGCTGGTCTGACGAATCCGACCGATGGTCTGGGCGCAGTCGGCGGCTACTCCGGTCTGAAAGCCTACACCGCGCTCGGCGGCACGCTGACGGTGTTCTCGCTCCCATAACCGGGCTTTAGGCGATACAAATCGGGCCGGCGCAGTCCCCTGCGCCGGCCTTTGCATGCCGGGAGCCGACAGGTGCGTAAGCAGACGGTCGCGGTACTGACAAGCATGTTGGTCCACACTTGAATTAGTGGTCGCAAAATGCGACTAAAGGATATGGTCCACCGCGCCAGACTGAGCAGCGGAGGCCCTTCGAGCCCCTGATCAATCCGATCTCCACGAGGAAGCACATGAGACTCGCACTATCCGTCACGCTTGCTGCGGTCATCGCAGTGGCTGCGGCGCTCCCATCATCGGCACAGACGGCAGCACAGGCCGCGCCGGCGCCCGCTGGTGAAAAAGCCAAGTCGGCCGAAGGCAAGTGGATGACGAAGGCCGGTGACCCGACCTATAGTATTGAGCCCGACGGCAATGTTGACTGGTTCACTTGGTCAGGCTTCCGCCGCTACCATTCAGAATGCCACGTTTGCCACGGCCCCGAGGGTGCTGGCTCGACATATGCCCCGGCGCTGACCGACTCGGTCAAGACGATGGACTACGCAACCTTCGTTGGTATTGTCGCCAGCGGTCAGCAGAACGTCCGTTACCAGGGCAACTCGATCATGCCAGCTCTGGGCGACAACAAGAACGTCATGTGCTATCTCGACGATATGTACATCTACATCAAGGCGCTTTCAGACGGTGCAATCCCGCGCGGCAAGCCAAAGGGCCGGGTCGACAAGACCAAGGAACAGGGCAAGATCGAAGACGCATGTTTGGCAGGCTAATAACACCATGAACGAGTTGATCCGCCGCGCCGTTTTTGGCGCCATGACTGTGGTCTGCGCGCTCGCACCGGCCCCTTTCGCGCCACCGGCAGTCGCGGCGGATCAGGCCGTCGTCGACCTCGTCAACCGCCGTGCGCTGCGGGTGTGCTCTGATCCCGCTAACCTTCCGTTTTCGAACGAGAAGGGCGAGGGGTTTGAAAACAAGATCGCCGACGTTATTGCCGACGAGCTCAAGGTTCCAGTGGAATACACGTGGTTTCCGATGAGCACCGGGTTCGTCAGACAAACACTGTTTTCCAAGCGGTGCGATCTGATTATCGGCTACGCTCAAGGCGATGAACTCGTCTTGAACTCAAATGCGTATTACCGCTCGACCTATGCGATCGTGACGAAAAAAGGCGGGCCGCTCGCTGGCATTGCGGAGTTGTCCGACCCAAAGCTTAGCGACAAGAAAATTGGTATCGTCGCCAACACCCCGCCTGGCTTCTTAATGGCGCGCCATGGACTGATGGGCAAAGCCAAGGCCTATCCATTGTCCGTCGATCGCCGGTTTGAGGATCCACAGGCTCAGATGATCCGGGACATCGCGTCGGGTGAAATCGATGCTGGCATCCTATGGGGGCCGTTCGCTGGCTGGCTGGCGAAGCAGAGCAAAGAGCCAATGGTCGTCACCGCCTTGAAAGTCGATCCGGCGCTTTCGACGAAAATGTCATATGGTGTTACGCTCGGCGTACGCCTCTCCGACAACGACTGGAAACGTCAGCTGAACGGAGTTCTGCGCAAGCGCCGAGCGGACATCGACAAGGTGTTGTTGGAATTTGGGATTCCTATCCTCGACGACCAGGGCAACTCGGTCACCGTGCCACGAAGTTGAATAGCCCTGGCTCCAGGCCGCGCCTTAGCTATCCCGCCGCAAGCGTCGGCTGTCAGAGTAGGTTTTGACCTTGGGGACGAGGCCAGCCAATAGGGCTCGCTGCATCCCCTCCCAATAGTCGACGGCCATCAGATCGCCGTTGACGGTGCGGAAATACCGGCGCAAGTGCGGGTTGTCGATCCTGAGACCGGTCAACATTTCCTCAGGCAGGAAAATCGTACCGGTCTCGAACACCCAGTCGGGGACGTCTTCCTCGCCCTCGAAGCGGCCAGCGTTGGTGCGGATCTTGACCCCCGTCAGCGGCTCGACGGCGTCGTAATCATAGAGATAGATCTTGCCGATCGGTCCGACGCCATAGTTGCGGGCATCGAGATCGCGGTTGAAAATATTGGCCGCCGCGTTGTTGCGAATACAGGTGCCGAGTTGCTCGATCGCGGCCTCGGCCGCCGCCAGGGTCGCAGACGCGAGGTAGACCGGCAGCGGGATCATTTTCATCTGGATGATCACGTGCTCGAACGTGACGTGGCCGGTCTCCAGCCGCACGGTCGTCCCGGCAGCCGCCAACAGTTCCTCGACCAGATCGCTTTCAAACCACGCCGTGTCGATCCGCAGCCGCTGGTACATGACGTTGTCGAGCATGCTGCCAGCCCGGTCGATCTCATGGACGACCTCGTACTTTTCGAGCACGGCGTCGCGGCCCGGATAGGAGCCCCACTTGTAGCCAGGGGCTGGCCGGTCTCGAACGACCTTCAACACGTAGCGCGACGTCGGCATGGTAAAGCCGATCGCCACCGTACCGCGCGCTCCCGGAGCAAATCCGAGCCGTTCGCCGTTGCGGCGCCGTTCTTCGCGCAGGTCGGCGATAACGGCAACCTTGCCGACATGATTGAAGCCGATCGTTGCGTAATGCAGGCCGAGTGGCCGCTTCGGCATGAGCCGGTGGAGGAAATACGCGAGCTCATGATAGCGCTCGCAAGTAACGTGCAGGTTGGCCAGCGAAGACGAGAACACGAATTGTAGGTCGTCACTCGACAGCAAAACCGCGTCGACATAAATCCCCGATGCGTCGTTGAGCAGCGCAAGCGCCATCGGGATCGCCCCGCGCGCGAACTGAATGCGCCCGATCAAGTAGCAGCCGCGATTGCGGAAAAACCCTGCGTCGATCATGCGGATCGAGATTTCGCCCGGCTCGCCAGCCGCTTCCTGCAACAACACCGCGTTGATCTCGGCAGCGATTAGTGCAGCGTCGCCGGGCAGATCGCGGAACGGCGCCTTGAAACCGATCATTTCGAGCACGCCGAGCACGGTATCTGCCGTGAGCGCATCTTCGCAGGTGAACACCCGGCTGATCGCACTGTCGTCGGGCGGATGGCTGGAGCGGATTCCGCTACCGGCGTAGGCCACCGGTGTCCATTCCCCCGGCGTCACGCCCCGCCGGACGGACCGCAGCCAGGCGAACGCGAGGTCGGCCTCGTAGCGGCCGCGGATGGCTTCCAGCACCCGCGCCTCGATCTCGACCCAGAACCCGCGCTCGTCGGGAATCTCTGGCCACGCTGCCTTGAGCAGCGGTACGAACGCGTCGAGACAGCGGCCATAGATCGCGAGACGATCGTGAGACAGCAACGGGATCTCGGGCCAGTTGCGCTGCTCGAAGGCGCGGCGGGCCGCGTGCGGGATGCGCCGCGACCGGAAATAGTAGTGATCAAAGACCGCCACGATCGCATCGGCGAGCAATCGGGCTTTCTGCTCGCGGTCGCGCGTGAACGGTGCCTCGGCCAGGGCTTCGCGCGCGATAGCATCCGTCTCGATATCCCGAGCCGGTGCTGCGTCTCCAAGTAAGCTCCACCATGTTCCGCCCGGCGCTGCTGTCATGGCCGGTCAATCGACCGTCGTGAAGAAGCAGCTGCGTGCGCCGGTATGGCAAGCCGGCCCGGTCTGCTCGACCTTGAGCAAAAGTGTGTCGCCATCGCAATCAATCCGCATCTCGATCAGCCGCTGGACATGGCCTGACGTATCGCCCTTGCGCCAAAGCTCCCCGCGCGAGCGCGACCAGTAGACAGCGCGACCCGTCGCCAACGACTCCGTGATCGATTGTGCGTTCATCCAAGCCAGCATCAGCACCTCGCCGGTGTCATGCGCTTGCGCGATGGCCGGCACGAGGCCGCGATCGTCGAATTTCACGCGCGCATAGAGGTCGGCGGCGGTAACGGTTTGTGTCATGGGGCGTTTGAAAACCGTGAGTTTAAGCAGCGTCTGATGGCCGAGCGTACCCGCGATGCTGTGAGTGTGCCACATCAGATGTGGCATCGCCCGTCAAACTCAACTCTTTGCGTCAGCGTTTTCCATCGACGGCAGAAAAGTCGACAATACCCGCAATGCCATCCTCGGTGCCGTAGGCCAGCCGCTTGCCATCGGCCGCCCAAGCGACCCCCGTGACCGGCGCTTTGCCCGTGCGGCGCACCATCAACTCGCGGCGGTCTTCCTGTCGCGCCAGCAACACCACGCCATCGTCATATCCCGTTGCCACATACGGATTGAGCGGACGGTAGCCGACCGCCGTCACCATGTGGGTTCGCCGCGCCAGTTGTTCGGGCGCTTGGCCCATCGGCCCTTGACCGGCGAACGGCCAGATCACCGTTTCGAACGCGCCGGAGGTCGCCAGCCAATCGCCTTTTCGCGAAAACGACATCGAGCGAGGCTTGCCCGGGTAGCCGCGCATGGCGAAATCAGAGCCGTCGGACGTCCGCCACCCGTGCATCGCACCTTCTTGCATCGCGGTGACGAGATAGCGTTCGTCGGGTGACCACAGGACTTCGAGGTGGGAGCCTTTCCAGTCGAAGACTTGCGTGGTGTCCTCGTCCAGGGCCCACACCGTGACGCCGCCATAATGGGACACGGCAAGCCGTTTTGATTTCGGCGCGAACGCGAGCCCACCAGCTGCTCCCGGCAGCTCAAGATCCTTGATTTCAGCACCAGCCCCGCCGCCGCGCACGAAAGCGGTCTTGCCGCTGGTCCACGCGATCACCCCGTCGTGACCCGCCGCGACGTGGTCGACCCAACGCCGTTGCGGCGAAGTCCACAATGCTTCTGCCGTACCGTTCGTCAACATCACGACGCGTCCGTCGTCGCCGCCCGTGAGCACACGACCACCGTCCATGATCGCAGCAGACAGGATCGCGCCATCGTGCGCCTCGACAATATTTGCATCGTCCAGTTTCACGCTCGCCAACACCAGTTGGCCCGCGCCCGTCGCGAAGGCAAACCCGCCGCCAACGGCCAAGACCGCCGTGACCGTCGCGTCGAGATCGCGCTCGGTCCCAAGTACGGAGCCGACGGCGTCACCCGGCTTGACGGATGCCGCCACGCGCGCGCCGCCGCCTTGGCCGCCGCCGCTACCGGGTGGTTGTGGCATCCTCGGCATCAATCAGCCACGCAGGCGCGGAAACCGGCTTCAAGCGCGGCATCGTCCAGATGCCGGCCGATGAACACCAAGCGGCTCCACCGCGTTTCGCCGGGCGCCCACGCCCGCTGGTGGTCGGCCTCGATCTGCATGTGGACGCCTTGAACCACGAACCGCTCGGGATCGTCCTTCATGTCGAAAATGCCCTTCAGCCGCAGGATGTTCTGACCCTGGCCGGCGGTCACATCCTGGAGCCATTTCAGTAGCTTCTCCGGCTCCATCGGATGGAGGCTCGACAGCGAGATCGAGCGGATTGCAGCGTCGTGGCGAAGCCGCGCGGGGAAATCGTGGCGAAGCCGCGCGG
>JAWXCP010000019.1:0-8230 GCA_034408685.1 Hyphomicrobium aestuarii
ACTTTATTCTCGACCTCAACATTACCCGGCGCATTGCCCGGGCGTTCGGCCCGCTCGAGGGCCGCACGGTGGTCGAGGTCGGACCTGGTCCGGGCGGGCTGACGCGCGCACTGTTTTTGGAGGGCGCTGGCCGCGTCATCGCCGTCGAACGGGATCAGCGCTGCTTGCCAGCGTTGGCCGAAATCGCTGCCCGATATCATGGCCGTCTGACGGTCCACGACGGCGATGCGGTCAAGGCCGATTGGCCGGCGTTGCTGCGGACGTCCGGGCCGGACGCAGCTTTCGAAGCTGCCGATCATCCACTCATTATCGCAAACCTGCCCTACAACGTCGCCAGCGTACTTTTGACGGGTTGGCTCGAAGCCGAGCCTTGGCCACCGTGGTATGCAGGCCTCGCACTGATGTTCCAGCGCGAGGTCGCCGACCGGCTGGTCGCTGCGCCCGGCTCGAAAGCCTACGGCCGGTTGTCGGTGCTCACTCAATGGCGGACGGATGCCCGGATCGAGATGACGCTCGGGCCCAGCGCGTTCGTGCCGCCTCCCAAAATATCGTCCGCCGTCGTCAAGATGATCCCGCGTGCCGAACCGCTTCCGGCAGGGAAACCAGGAACGCTCGCGCGGGTGACGGCCGCCGCCTTCGGCCAGCGCCGCAAGATGCTGCGCCAGAGCCTCAAGATGCTGACCGCGACACCGGAACTTCTTTTGCGTGAAGCCGGCATCGACCCCGAACTACGCGCCGAAATGGTGCCCGTGGCAGGGTTCGCGCGATTGGCGGACATTTTCAGCGGACGGTGATGACGCGGACACTGATTGTGCTTCGCACGCCGGGTTTACGTCACCAGCGCCGCGAACAAATTTCGTCGGCGAGAGCGCTCGGCAACTCTGGGGCACGGGCTACGAACCAAAATAAAATATGTGTGTCGAGCAGCAAACTCAAGACTGCTCTCCATACCAGTCTGCCAGTTCATCTTCGCTCATCGGTTCCATGAGCCGCTTGGGAACGCGAATCTCGCCTTCGAGCAGGCCGGACTTGCGGGGTTCCTTCAGTAGCAATTGCTGATCCGCAGCGATCGCCGTCGCGCCACCAGCCGCCAGTCGCACTGGTCCGATCACGGGGTGGACGATGCGCACGGTCTCGCCGCGTGCTGCGCGCTCGATCAGTTCTTCGAGATGTTCCTTGGCGTAGTCGAGAGTGACATCGTCCATGGCGGCCTCCTGCCATTCCCTAGAGTGCTTCCGGAAAAGTGGGAACCGGTTTTCCGAAAAGAAGCACGACAAACCAATAAGTTAGAGTCCTTCCGCGATTCCATTTAAAGCGGAAGGGCTATAGCACGAACCGCATGCGGCTGCACCCGACAGCAACTCACCAGCGTGCGTCAGGCGAGGCTCAAACCGCGACGCCGGCCTTGCGCAGGCGGCCGAGGAAACGCTCGCGGGTTTCAGCCGGGATACGAACGGTGACGCGGGCAGCACCATCTGTTCCCGTGTCGGTCGCCAGCACATCGGCCTCGGCATGAAGCCATGCCAGCGTCCGGCCGTCGCCCGTCGGCACGTTGACGTCGATGATCGCATCACCCGTGCCTAAACGCGCCTCGATTGCCGCGATGAGGCCGTCGATGCCCTCACCCGTCAGCGCGGACACGCCAACCGGCGCGCGGTCGGCGAACGCCGTTTCGGCGACGCGGACCTCACGGTCTTCAGGCGCAAGCCGGTCGATCTTGTTCCACACCTCGACGATGGCACCATGGGCGGCCGCCGTATTCACGCCAAGGCTACCGAGAACGTGCTCGACGTCCTCGCGCTGGGCTGCGGTCTCGGGGTGAGAGATGTCGCGGACGTGCAGGATAATATCAGCTTCGATCACGTCTTCGAGCGTCGCCCGAAACGCCGCGACGAGGCCCGTCGGCAAATCGGAAATGAAGCCGACCGTATCGGAGAAAATGACCTTACGGCCGCTGGCGAATTTCACCGTCCGCATTGTCGGGTCGAGGGTGGCGAAGACCTGATCCTCGGCGAGCACGCTGGCCCCGGTCAACCGGTTGAACAGCGTCGACTTGCCAGCGTTGGTGTAGCCGACCAGGGCGACGACCGGCGTCGAGGCCCGTTCTCGGCCAGACCGGTGAAGCGCGCGGGTACGGGCGACCTTGGCGAGGTCCTCCTTGATGGCATCGATGCGATCCTGCAGCATGCGCCGGTCAAGCTCGATTTGCGCTTCACCCGGGCCGCCGAGAAATCCGCGCCCGCCGCGCTGGCGCTCCAAGTGGGTCCAACTGCGCACGAGGCGTGAGCGCTGATAGGACAAATGCGCGAGTTCGACCTGGAGTGAGCCTTCCTTGGTTCGCGCACGGCGGCCGAAGATTTCGAGGATGAGACCCGTGCGGTCGAGCACCTTGGCCTTCAGTTCCTTTTCAAGGTTGCGCTGCTGGACCGGGGTTAGCGCGTGGTCGACAATGACGAGACCGGCTTGCCGATCTTCGACGATGCGCGCCAGTTCCTCGACTTTTCCCAGGCCGAACAGCGTGGACGGCCGTGGCGTCGGCACGGGCACGATGGCAGCCTCGACCACCTCGAGGTCGATGGCCTGGGCGAGACCGGTCGCTTCGCTCAAGCGGTCCTCAGGCGTGTGCTTTGCCGGCAGCTCCTGACGCTGGCTGCGGCTGTGGTCACGAGACAGAACCGGAACGGTGACGACCACGCGCATCGCAAGCGCAGCTGTGGCAAATGGCCGTTCGGGCCGCGCCTGTGCCTCCGTGACGACGCCATCGTCGCCAGCATCTGCCGTTTCGAGGTCTGACGTTCGATCGATATGCAATGCAGCGCTTTCTCAAACCGGCATAACACACGCCGGGAAATCAGCTTGTCGGGGCTTCGCCTTCGTTATCCATCAGATTGACGGGAGAACTCGGCATTATTGTCGAGATGGCGTGCTTGTACACGAGTTGCGATTGTCCATCACGACGCAGCAGCACGCAGAAATTGTCGAACCAAGTCACGATGCCTTGCAGCTTAACCCCGTTCATCAGAAAAATCGTCAATGGTACCTTGTTCTTGCGGACGTGGTTCAAAAACGCATCCTGAAGGTTTTGCGCTCGTTCGACCGGCATGTCGGTTTCCGTTTTTTGTTGTTAATTCATTTGCCAAGCAGAAAATTTACGGCGGCCTCCCCCAGTTAGAGCACAGCTCGCGCGTGATATGGTGCCCATACGGCCAAAGGTCTAGTGGTACGCCAGCCCTGGGGCGGCACACCCCGCCATACGTTGAACAGAGTGCAAAATTCAAGGTGCAAGTAGCTATCCCATAGCTCGAGTAGCCTGGGCCTCAAGGCTCCCGTGCCTAGAGTGAACTCGTCTCGGCAAGGCCATGGAATAACGCGCGTAGCTTCAAGCTGGTCGGCCCCGGTCGACCATCGGCAACCAGAGCCCCGTCGATTTTCACCACCGGCATCAACACCAGGCTCGCTGATGTCACAAATGCCTCGCGCGCGGCCTGCGCCTCTTCGACTGTAAACGGCCGCTCGACGACTTCGACTTGTACCGACGCCGCGACATCCTTCAGCGTGGCGCGGGTGACGCCGGGCAGTATCTCCGGTCCGGTCTGGCGGGTCATCAGCTTGCCGCCATCGGTGACAATCCATGCATTGCTCGACGCACCCTCGGTGACATAGCCAGCTTCGTCGACGTACCACGCTTCGCCCGCCCCGTCGGCCTTGGCCGATGCTTTGGCCAGGACGGACGGCAACAACATCACGGTCTTGATGTCGGAGCGCGCCCAGCGCGTCTCGGGCACGGTTTTGACGGAAATGCCGGTTTTCGCTTTGGCGTCGGTCGCGCCTTTGGTAACCGCGCGCGCCAGAACGACGAGCGTCGGCTGGGTTTCCGCAGACGGCATGGCGAAATCGCGCGGAGCCGCCCCTCGGGTCACTTGCAAATAGCACAGGCCGTCGCGGACCAAATTGCGCCGCACGATCTCGCCGATGACGTGAAGCAAGCCCTGACGTGCCATGGGTGGCGGGATCTTCAATTCACCGAGCGAGCGCTCGAGCCGGGTGAGATGCCGTGTTGCATCGACCAGCTTCGAGTTGCGGACTTCCATCACTTCGTAGACGCTGTCGGCGAACTGAAAACCGCGATCCTCGGCGTGAACCAGCGCATCGTCGTAGCGCCGGTATCGCCCGCTCACATAAACCCAACGTGTCATCCCCGTCAGATGCTCCCTAAATGCCGATTTTTTCGGACCGGGTGTCGGAGGTGACGCCAAGTGCGCGCAGTTTGCGGTGCAGCGCGCTTCGCTCCATCCCGACGAACTCGGCCGTTCGAGAGATGTTACCACCAAACCGGTTGATCTGCGCCAGCAGATATTCGCGCTCGAAGATTTCCCGCGCTTCACGCAGGGCGAGGCTCATCAAGTGCTCGGCCCCGCCGTTGACCGGCAGCGGCACGTTCGAGCCGATCTCATCGGGCAGCATTTCGGCGGTGATGATGCCGCTTGGATCTCCACCCGACAGGATCATCAGCCGCTCGACGTTGTTGCGCAGTTCGCGCACGTTACCCGGCCAGTCGTGAGCCTGGAGAACTGCGATCGCGTCCTCGCCGATCCGACGCGCGGCAAGACCCGAGGACTGGGAGATCTGCTGGACGAAATGGGTGATCAACTCCGGGATGTCATCGCGCCGTTCGGCAAGGCCTGGAACGCGCAACGGTACGACGTTGAGCCGATGGAACAGGTCCTCGCGGAAGCGGGCTTCGGCCATCTCGCGCTCGAGATCGCGCGCCGTCGACGTGATGATGCGCACGTCGACGGCGACCTTGTGCGAGCCGCCGACCCGGAGGAATTTCTGTTCGACAAGCACGCGCAGCACCTTGGCTTGCGTCTCCACCGGCATGTCGGCGATCTCGTCGATGTAAAGCGTCCCGCCATGGGCCTCTTCCAGAGCGCCGACCTTGCGCGCGCCGCCAGAGCGATCTTCGGTGCCAAACATTTCCTCCTCGACGCGCGAGGGCTCCATCGCAGCCGCGTTCAATACGACGAACGGGCCGCCCGAGCGTTGTGAGCGCTGGTGGATCATCCGCGCGGCGAGTTCTTTGCCGGTGCCAGACTGGCCACGGATCATGATCCGGCTGTTGGTCGGGGCGACGCGCTCGATCGCGTTCTTGAGCTGGTTCATCGCGGCCGATTTGCCGATCATATCGACGCTCATCGGCGACTTTTCGCGCAATTCGCGGACTTCGCGCTTCAGGCTCGACGTTTCCAGCGCGCGCATCGTGACAAGGATCAGCCGGTCGGCCTTGAAAGGCTTCTCGATGTAGTCATAAGCGCCGCGCTTGATCGCCGTCACCGCCGTTTCAATGTTGCCGTGGCCCGAGATGATGACGACCGGCAGGTCGGGGTAAGTCCGCTTTATGATCGTCAGCACCTCCAACCCGTCGAGGCGGCTACCCTGGAGCCAGATGTCGAGAATGACGAGCTGCGGCCGCCGTTCCTCGATCGATCTCAACGCCTCGTCGCTGTCGCGGGCGAGCCGCGTCCGGTGGCCCTCGTCTTCGAGGATGCCGGAAACGAGGTCGCGAATATCGGCCTCGTCGTCGACGACCAGGATATCGGCTGTCATGGGCGTGCTCCTTTGGTGCGGCTTTCCGGTCGCGGCATAATGCGACCGCTGTTCTTCAAAAGGGTAGCGGTTGCCACTGGCTTGGCAGGGTGCCGCGCCTGTGGCGTTAGGGTGGACGTGGCGTTGGTCGAAATCGGGCGCATCGTGGCATCGGCCTCGTCGGGCACGGTCTGCGTCAGCTGGCCAGGCGTGTCTGCTGGTGTGTCATCTGGCAAATGCCGGTCGGCGGTCTCAGCGCCATGATCGGGAACACGCGGCAGCTCCGGTGTCCCGATTGGCGCGACAACCGCCACCGCGACAGGCGCATCGACCGTCTTGTGATCTTGTCCAGAGGCTGGGCCTGCTTCCGGGACCGGGACTGATATTGGAACCGGGATCGGCGCTACGGCCAACGACGGCATGGGCAGCAAGATACGCACCCGCGCGCCGCGCTCGCGGCCGGGCCGCTGGGGCGCGTCGTCGAGTTCCAGCGTGCCGCGGTGCTGCTCGACGATTTTCTGCACGATGGCGAGACCGAGACCGGTCCCCTTCGCCCGCGTTGTGACGTACGGCTCGAGCAGCCTAGCGCGGTTCTGCTTGGGCAGGCCGATCCCGTTGTCGACGACTTCGATCACCGCGCGGTCATGTTCGCGCAGCAGGCGAACCTCGATCGCGCCATGGTAATCGGCCGGCTTCTCGGCGCTTTGCGCGAGCCCGTCGATGGCTTCCGTGGCATTTTTGACGAGGTTCGTGACGGCCTGCGTCAAGAGCCGACGGTCGGCCAGACCCGGCACCGGCCCGGACGGCATGTCGAGTTCGAACGTGATGGCCGGGTGGCTTTCGCGGAACAACACCAGCGGCTCGTGAACGGTCGAGCGCAGATCGCCGGGCTCCATCTGGGGCTGCGGCATACGGGCAAACGAGGCGAACTCGTCGACCATGCTCTTGATGTCGCCGACGCGGCGCGAAATCGTATCGGTGAGCGTGTCGAAGGTTTCGCGGTCGGTCGTAATCTGGGCACCGTATTTGCGCTTGATCCGCTCGGCGGAGAGCTGGATGGGCGTCAGCGGGTTTTTGATCTCGTGCGCGATACGGCGGGCGACATCGGCCCAGGCCGCCGTGCGCTGGGCGACGGCGAGATCGGTCACGTCATCGAATGTCACCACCGAGCCGACAATCGTTTCGCCAGCTTGTTCGCGCGTGACCTCGACGGCAAATGTTCGCTCGTTCGTGCCGACCATCCGCGTGGCTTCGCACGCCGTCCGGTGTTTGCCCCCGCCTTCGGCTTTAGCTGTCAGCGCGGCGGCAAGCTCCGGCAAGGCGTCTTCCAGCTTGCGGCCGATGATCGTATCGCGATCCAGCGCCAGCAGTCGCTCCGCAGACGGCGAGACCAGCGTGACAAGACCATTGCTGTCGAGACCGATCACGCCAGCCGATACGCCCGACAATACGGCTTCCGTAAACCGCCGCCGCGCCTCGAGTTGCGAGTTGACCGACACCAGCGCATCACGCTGGTGCTTGAGCTCGCGCGTCATCTTGTTGAACGTCGCCGAAAACCGCCGGAGATCGCCTTCGCCACGTTTTTCAGGCAGGGCGACGGTCAGATCGCCCTTCGACACGAGTTCGGCACCTTCGATGAGGCGGCGGATCGGCGACACGAACCGCGCGGCAAACCACAAGCCGGCCCAGATCGCCGCAAGCAGCGCAGTCGAGGCGATCATGAAATACATCAAACCATGGGCGATCTTGAGGTTGCGCGTCACGGAGCGCAGCCGTTCGTATTCCGCCGTGTTCTGCTGGGTGCGCCGGCCTTGCGCGACGACGGCTGGTGACAACTCGCGCGCGACGTAGAGGTACGTCCCGGGGCTGCCGGGCAACTTGGCCACCGCATAGACGCGCGCCGTTGAGCTACTGTCGAGCAGCGGGACCTCGCCTGCCTCGGCACGGCGGATCGCTTCTGCGGGCGGCCGCGCGTAGGGGACGGTGTCGTTGTCGAAAGCCGAGGCGATCGGCTGCCCCTCGGCATTGACCAGATGCCCGACGGGCAGCCCACGCAACGTGGTTTGCGCCAGCAGCAGCGTCTTCAGCGCGTCTGGCGACAGTTTTCTGCCAGTCTCGGATGCCTCGGCGGCTTTACCGGCATCGACATCGCGCGCCATGTTCAAAATATCGGTCCGGATCAACTGACCGTGTACCTCGATATAGGCGCGCGCAACTTCGCCCGCGTTGTCGATGATTTCGCGGGTTCGTTTGGCAAACAGTCCGTCGAGTGAGCGCGAGAACGTCGTCGCGGCTGCCAGCGACAGCAGTACGGCTGGTAGAACGGCAATCAGCGAGAACAGGGCGACGATCCGCACCTGAAGCCGGGCGCCTGGCACCTTGTCGCGCCACGCATGTACGAGTCCGGCCAACTGCCAGCCGATCACGGCGAACATCGCGAGAATCAAGATTGCATTGATCAGCAGCGTCGCTGGTACGACGTCGCCAGATGGTGAGATCGGGGTCAGTCCGGTCAGAACGACGAACGTCGCCAGCGCGGCAATGAGAGCCAACACGACAACGACGAGGCCGAGCCAGAAGACGCGATCACCTGGGTTCAGTAGCGGTAGGCCAGCGCCAGGGGTGCCAGAGCCAGGGGTGCCAG
>JAWXCP010000162.1:0-6681 GCA_034408685.1 Hyphomicrobium aestuarii
CTGTTACACCTGCCGCTGCCGAACCCGTTGCCGCCGCACCGCCTCCGCCGACGACGGCTGCTGATCCGGCGCGATTCGACAAAGCACTCGCGGGTCAGGTCGTACCGCCGCCGCAGCCACGGCCTGAGCCACTCCGTCCTGAACTCGCGCGTGACGTCAAACCGGCCGTTCCCGTCGCCGACATCAAACCTGCAGCAGTGGCCCCCGCACCTGCAACCCCCACACCTGCAACCCCCGCACCGCCAGCCTCTGCGACAACACCGACCACTACTCCAGCCGAAGTTGTCGCGAAGCCTGCCCCTGCCCCAGCAGCTGCACCTCCGGCCGCAACCGTTGCGACGACAGCTCCCGCGCCTCCCGTCGCGAAGCCGCCAGCCGCTGCAGCGCCCGCTCAAGCAACAGAAGCACCGGCTCCCGCCGCAACCATCGGTGCACAGGAGGCGGCCGCCGCAGCAGCTGCCGTTGCAGCGACAGTCGCCGCCGCTGCAGCGACAGCGGCACAAGCCGCCACGACGCCGCCGGCCGCATCTCCTGCAGCGACAGTGCCAGCTGCCACCGCTGCTGACGACCTCACGCGCATCCGCGCGATCGATGTCGATTTAATGCGCCGCCTCAACGCTCTTGGCATTGTCCGTTTCGCGGATCTTGCCAAGCTCGGTCCCGTCGATGTTGCGCGACTAAGCCAAACGCTAGGGCTGCTCGGCCGGATCGAGCAGGAAAACTGGATCGAGCAGGCACAAATTCTGTCGTCGGGCGCCGACACCTACTATTCGCGCCGACGCCAACGCGGTGAGATACCGCCCGCCGATCCGGTTTGGGCAACGCGCACAGACGGCAACTCCGATACACCGCCGACCCAGTCGCCGATCGCGACAGCTGCAGCCGCTGCGGCTGCCGCCGCCATGGCATCGGGCGCTGCTGCAACAACCGCGGCCGCCAATGCTGCAACGGAACCGGCTAAGCCTGCAAAACTCGCCGATGCGATCCTGTCCAAACAGGCCGAGGCTGAAAAGCCGCGCTCGGACCTGTCGGGACTGCGCTCCGTACGTTCGGAGGCCCTCCGCCCTGACCTGACCACCAACGAGAACCAGCGTTCGGGTCAGCCGCGGGCCGCGTCCCAACTCGACGATTTGAAGCGCGTGCGCGGCATTGGCGTGTTGATCGAGAAGAAGCTGAATTCTCTCGGAATCACGACCTATGAACAGATCGCCAACTGGACGAACGCCGATATCGACCGCGTCAGCCAGATCCTCGACTTCAAGGGCCGGATCGAGCGCGAAAACTGGGTTGAACAGGCGCGCATCCTGGCCTCGGGCGCCCATACCGAATTTTCGCGCCGGGTCGATCGCGGCGAGGCCTGACGCGGCCTGATCCTGTCGATGCAGTGAATGACGGCGGGCACGAAGCAGCCCACCGAACGTCGCGTAATCGGCAAGAACGTGCAGTGCTTCGATCGTCAGCCGCCGCCGCTGCCAGTATTCGCCCTGCTCGCGATTGCGGTCGGCACGCGGCTCATCACCTTGACGGTTGTTCCGACGCGGGCGAGGCCTGCGAGGTGCGTAACGTGGTTGTTCATCATGCGGAAACAGCCAGATGATGCTGCTTGTCCGATGGTGGCCGTGTCGTTCGTACCGTGGATCCGGTAGAGCGAATTGCCAAGATAAAGCGCTTTGGCTCCGAGCGGATTGCGCACGCCGCCAGTCATTAGGTCGGGTAGGCCCGGCTGACGGACTTTCATTTCCGCCGGTGGGCGCCAGTCGGGCCATGAGGCCACGCGCGATATGCGTTCGGTGCCGGTCCAGGTAAACCCGACGCGTCCGACGGAAATCGGATAGCGATAAGCGGTCGTCGACGACAGCACGTAATAAAGGGATCGTCCGCCCGTATCGATCACGATGGTGCCGGTGCCGTGGTTGTTAGGAAAGCGGACGACCGGTGGGGCAGTCGCCGCGATCCTGGGACGTCCACCGCCGTCGAGGACCGGCGTGCGGGTGATGGGCTGGCGGCGGCTTGGTTGGCTGGCATTGCTGGCGTCGTCGTCCTCGTCGTCCTCGAACCACGAGTTCGAAGCAGAGCGCTCGGCCGGTTGAAGGTTGGCGCGTACGGAGTTGCCCCTGGGTTGCGACCGGGAAGCTTGGCCGCGCGCGTTCCCTCGTGCCGCCTCGGCGGGGTCAGCCCGCTTCACAGGTGGTCGATAGCCATAGAGATCGTCGAAAGGGTGGAAAGCCAACGCGGGGGCCGCCCCTGCCATGGATAATGTGAGCGTGGCAGCAATGGCCAGCGACAGCCTGGATGCGACGATGTTCAACGCAAAAACTCCTGGAGAGAAACATGAAACGGAACGGCTGCAAGTAGCGACGCGTGCTTCATACCGGAAATACCGGCATCATTGCAAATACCCGGTCTACAACACGAAACCCCGTTCACCGACGGTAGGTTCCGGCACGACACGGCACGGCGCGAGGCATGCCGTTGCGGCCGGTCATGACAAGGCCGAACGCCGGGAGCGTCGTAGCGCGCGCTATTGAGGGCATGGCGCCGACCGCCCAGCAATTGCCATCACGAACTGCTCAGTCAACGGCTGCGACAGCGCCGCACGCCCTTCCAAACCCGCCAGTCCTCACATACACTTGACGCAACACATGGTTTTCGACAGGAGCCGGTCTTGATCGTCGAACTCGGGCATTTTGCCCTCATCCTCGCCCTCGCGGTGGCGACCTACCAGACCTTGATCCCCGCATACGGCGCGCGCGTCGGCAACCAGCGGCTCATGGAAACGTCCGACACGGCGGCCCTGCTACAGTTCGGGCTTATCGCCCTGTCGTTTGCAGCTCTCACGCACGCCTACATCGTTTCTGATTTCTCGGTCGTCAACGTGGCGACCAACTCACATTCGGCCAAGCCGCTGATCTACAAGATCTCGGGTGTTTGGGGGAACCACGAGGGTTCGTTGCTGCTGTGGGTTTTGATCTTGGCCGCGTTCGGCGCCGTCGTAGCTGCATTCGGTTCGAATTTGCCACGCTCCTTCAAGTCGACCACGCTGTCGGTGCAAGGCTCGATCTCGGTCGCGTTCCTGCTGTTCATGATCGCGACGTCGAACCCGTTCCTACGCATTGATCCAGCGCCCGCCGATGGGCGCGGATTGAACCCGATCCTGCAAGACCCGGCGCTGGCATTCCATCCGCCGTTCCTTTACGCGGGCTACGTCGGTTTCTCGATGGCGTTCTCATTTGCGATCGCCGCATTGATCGAGGGCCGCACGACTGCAGCATGGGCGCGGTGGGTGCGGCCGTGGACGCTGCTGGCCTGGATGTGTCTGACGCTCGGCATCGCGATGGGCTCTTGGTGGGCTTACTACGAACTGGGCTGGGGCGGCTGGTGGTTCTGGGACCCGGTCGAAAATGCCTCGTTCATGCCTTGGCTGGCTGGGACGGCGCTGCTGCACTCTGCGATCGTCATGGAAAAGCGCGATAGCCTCAAGGTTTGGACGATCCTTCTCGCAATTCTGACGTTCTCACTGTCGCTGATGGGAGCGTTCCTGGTTCGCTCGGGTATCCTGTCGTCGGTGCATTCCTTCGCGGTCGATCCCGAGCGCGGGGTATTCATTCTGATGATCCTCGCTTTCTTCACCGGAGGCGGGCTGGCGCTTTATGCATGGCGTGCGGCTGGTCTGCGCCAAAGCGGTGTGTTTGGCGCGGTGTCGCGCGAGAGCGGGCTCGTCTTGAACAACATCCTGCTGACGACGGCGTGCGTCACGGTGCTGATCGGCACGCTCTACCCACTGGCGCTTGAGGCGGTCACCGGCGAAAAGATTTCGGTCGGCGCGCCCTATTTCAACATGACGTTCATCCCGCTGATGTTGCCGCTGTTGATCGCGCTGCCGTTCGGGCCGCTGCTGGCGTGGAAACGCGGTGACCTCGTCGCGGCCGGGCAAACGCTGACAATCGCGGCGATTGTAGCAGTTGCTGTGACACTGATTGCAGCGGGCGGCACCCAACGCGGGCCTTGGTTGGCGTATCCTATATTGGCTATCGGTCTGTTCGTGATCGCGGGCGCTGTGGCCGAGGTTGCCATGCGCATCAAGCTGTTCAGCGTGCCGTTCGAGGAAAGCGGGCGACGGCTGTGGAATCTGCCGCGTGCAGCGATCGGCGGATCCTTGGCCCATCTTGGCGTCGGTGTGATGACCGTCGGCATCACCATGACGAGCGCGTTTCTGGCCGAGAAAATTCTGGTCATGAAGCCCGGCGAAGCCACCGAAATCGCCGGGTATTCGCTCACGTTCAAGGGCATGGCACCGGTCAAGGGCGCCAACTATCTCGAACAGCGGGGCACGATCGAAGTCACCGTTGACGGGCGTGCAATAACGACGCTTTACCCTGCCAAACGCCTCTATGACAGCCCGCCGATGCCGACGTCGGAGGCAGGCATCCACACCGGATGGATGGGCGATCTCTACACCGTGCTCGGTGATGCCCAGGCCGATGGAACGGCATTCTCGGTCCGCCTCTATTTCCACCCGTTTGTGCGTTGGATTTGGCTTGGCGCCGTAATCATGTTCATCGGCGGAATGTTCTCCCTGTCGGACCGCCGGTTGCGGGTCGGAGCGCCAACCAAGTCGCGCGCGCAGCCCGTCGCAGGCGCGTCACCCGTGGCCGCTGAGTGACGCGGCGACGATAGAGCCCACCCAATCAGGAGGCCGCACTGCCATGACTGCATTGCGCGACGACCGCCGGATCGAACTCACGGTCGAGCAATTTCTCGATTGGCTTGGTGACGGCTCGGGTGCGAAATTTCAGCTGATCGACGGGACGCCGCGAGCCATGGCGCCCGCAAGCGCTGACCGCGGCGTCATTCAGCTGAACATTGGCTCGATCATCGGCACGCATCTGATGCAAGCGGGAAGCAAGTGCCGAATTGCCACCGAGGCTCCTGTCATTCCCGCCTTCAAATCTCGCAAAAACGCGCGTGCGCCTGACGTTGCCGTGGCGTGCAGCCCGCCGTCGAAATCGCGCGTGTTCGATGATCCCATACTCATTGTCGAAGTGCTGTCGCCGGGCAACGCGGACGAAACATGGGAGAGCATTCGCGCGCTCGCCGGGGTACGGAGTTTACTCGAGATCCTCGTCGTCAACTCCGCTCGGGTCGAAGCTGAGTTGTGGCGGCGGACGCCGGGCGAGGATTGGGCGCAAGAGCCGATCGCCGTCGCCGGACCGGGATCGTCGTTGCGGCTGGAGACCGTCGGCGTTGAACTGCTGATAGCAGAGGTCTACCGGATGACGCTTCTCGAAGATGAGGCACGACGTGCGTGAGAGGCGGGGAGGGCGTGAGGTTGAACGACATGGTTGATTGGAGACGGGCTATCGCCAAGGCTGCAACCGGTTTGGCGGTAGCCCTCATGCTTGGCTCGGTCGCGATGCATGGTGTTTCGGCACCGGCGCTTGCCGTCGAGCCGGGCGAGGTCTTGTCCGACAAAGCGCTCGAAACGCGCGCGCGCGGACTATCGGCCAAGCTGCGCTGCCTCGTCTGTCAGAACCAATCGATCGACGACAGCAACGCGCCGCTGGCCAAGGATTTGAGGCTAGTGGTTCGCGAGCGGCTGACAAAAGGCGAGAGCGACGAGGCCGTCTTATCCTACGTCGTTGCCCGCTATGGCGAATTCGTCCTTCTGACGCCGCCGTTCAAGGTCTCGACGCTGTTGTTGTGGCTTGCCCCTCTCCTGTGCCTAGTCGGTATTGGGTATGCTCTATTGGGGTCGTCTGGGCTGTTTGCAAGTGCGAGGCCGGCCGCTGCTCTTCCCGGCGCGGGTTCTGCTGAACGGCTGTCCACTGACGAGGAAAAGCGCCTCAAGGCGCTGTTGGACAGCCCGTCGGGCCGCACCGAGCGCAACGGTTGACCCGCCCGGTTGGTAAAGCGGTGACGTTGATTACGAACTCTTAAGGCAGCCGACATGGCACTGTAACCCGGCAGTTCTTATCCAGTGTGCGATGCATTTCGCTGTCACTCGTCCTGGAGACGCCGCACCTATGAATACCCCTCGCCCGACGCTCACCGTTCGGCGCGCCATCACCGGCGGCGCCGTTGCCCTTGCATTGTTGGCGACAACGGCCATCGTCACGATGTCGCCGACGAGCCCTGCGACGGCTCAGCTCAAGTCCGGTGGCCAGCTCGGACCATCGTTTGCCGACCTCGTCGAGAAGGTGAAGCCGTCTGTGGTTTCGATCTCGGTCACGAATGGTGAACGTGCGAAAGTCGCTGCCGGTCCAGGCGGACCTGGCGGACCAGGGGGGCCTGGAGGCGGTCGCGGCGGTCGTGGTGGGGGCGGCGGGATCCCCGGTCTGCCCGACTTGCCGGAAGATCATCCGCTGAACGAGTTCTTCAAGAACCTGCCGCGTGGTCCAGCCGATCAGGGCGAGCGCCCGTCCCTGGCTCAGGGCTCTGGGTTTGTTATCTCGGCCGACGGCTTTGTCGTCACCAACAATCACGTGGTCGAAAACGCCTCGAAGATCCACGTGAGCTTCGACGGCAAGCAGAAATTCGAAGCTGATTTGATCGGCACCGATCCGCGTACCGACATCGCATTGTTGAAGATCAAGGGCGACAAGACGTTCCCAGCAGTCAAGTTCTCGACTGCGCCAGGGCGGGTCGGTGATTGGGTTTTTGCCGTCGGCAACCCGTTTGGTC
>JAWXCP010000163.1:0-2721 GCA_034408685.1 Hyphomicrobium aestuarii
CGGTAGAACCGGATAAACCATCCGATCGCTGAAAGGTTAATTCAGGAATCGAGGAAACGAAAACGTCGCGCCTCTCCGGGATTCGCGTTGATTCGCTCACTTCCCGGGCCCCTTTTTCATCGTCCCGGCTCGGAGCAGCCACGAACCGGTTTGTCGCGACTTTAGGCGGGCCACTGGGGCCACGGGACCTTCTCAAGGTTCGCGTCAACTGCTTGTCACCGTGCGGCGGTTCGATCACGGTAGTGCCATGCAAAACGCGATTCTCCTCGCTCCGCAGGCTTTGGCTGCGCCGCCCGTGGACGAGCTGCGACCGCACCGCGCCTTACTGACGGAATTCGCCCGACGCTACATCTGGTGGAAAAGTCCGGAAGAGGCGATGGCGTATCCCGCTCGTGTCGTTGCCCAAGTCATGAACATCGGCGTTTTTCAGGATGCAGCCCGACTGGCCGAAGCTTTGGGGGACGAAGGTTTGCGCGCCGTCCTGCGCCAAGCTGAAGCGGGTCAGTTCAACGCCCGTTCATGGCACTAATGGCATTACCGGCTCGGTCTGGCTGCTCCCGGCGAAGTGCCGCCGCTACCGGTCCGGCACATCCCGTAAATGGATATCAAAAAGGTTATGGGCTGCCCCGCCCGATCAACCCTCTGTCAAGAGTCAACCCATGCCCCGTTTTTTGGCCCTGCGCCGACAAGACGCCAGCGTGTCGGCCCCCGTCTCTTCCCTTAAAGCTGTCTTCGGAACGAGATTCTCGTCATTAAGGAGTATATCTTGTGGTCCATAGCGCCACGGAGGGGCGTAAGGTAAACAGATCAAGATGGCCGATGCGAATGCGCGGGTATTGTTAAAGACATTTGCTATCTGTGGTTCCTACTTTTGGATTTCAGTGTGTCCGTAGCTACATCCCAACGGTTCTTTCACGCCTCTGGTTTCCCTAGGTGATGCACCTATTATGAGTCACGATATTGTTGCACTTTCCGAAGCAGCAAAGGCGGCCGCGGTCAATTTGCTGCGCTATATCCAGCACACGGCGGCTGATCGTCCAACTGGGGAGAAAGCGCAGTTTCAAGCTGAGGTGGAGCAGATAATTTTAGCGCTTATCGCTGCAATAGTTGCGGTCGATGGCGGGATCGAACACCAAGAGGAAACTTTCGTCCGCTTGTTGATTAAGTCCTCAGATGCCGATCAAGCGCGCAATTTCGTGTCTCAATATTCTGAGAAATGGCGGGGCATCAGTGAGACATCACCGCAGTTTTTTGAGTGCGCCTTGGATTTCGATGAAGCGAACCGGACAGACTATTCACTCGCGATGATTGGACAATTTGAGTGCCTCGCGAGAGCCACGAGTGCGAGTGATAGCGATTCAAGCTCAGTCGAAATCGACGTCATGCAGCGGTTTGTCGATCTGCTAAACGGTCGTTGGCGCAAACGGCTATGGCGGGTGAAATGGGATGGTGCGCCTAGCCAGTCCCGTGAGGTGGAGCGCGAAAACGTCCGGACGTTCCGGACGGAAAATCGCCCCGCTGAGGAGGTGCGCATAGTTGGAAACAGGCAGGCAAGCAAAGAGACTATCACCGTCCAACCTGATGTGCGTAAAGACACGGAGCTTCGCAATGCCGTGGCAGCGCTCGATGGGCTGGTGGGCATGGAGGAAGTTAAGTCGCAGGTTCGCGCGCTGATCGACTTTCTCAAGATTGAAAGTCTCCGCCAAGCGCGCGGAATGGCAAGAAACTCGATTTCACTTCACGCTGTGTTCAGCGGGCCGCCGGGCACCGGAAAAACCTCGGTCGCTCGACTCCTTGGTAAAATCTACTATGCTCTCGGTTTCCTGAAAAAAGGCCACGTAGTAGAGACCGACCGAGCTGGAATGGTCGCCGGTTATATCGGCCAAACAGCGCTCAAGGTCGACGCCCTCGTCGCTGCAGCGACGGACGGTGTTCTCTTTGTCGACGAAGCCTATGCCTTGAAGCCGGAAGGGGGCAGCGGTGGAGATTTTGGTCAAGAAGCGATCGACGTGCTTCTGAAACGGATGGAGGATCAGCGGGAGAGCTTGGTCGTCGTCGTTGCTGGCTACCCGCACGAGATGGCACGTTTTGTGGATTCTAACCCCGGCCTCAAGTCGAGGTTCAATCGTTACTTCACGTTTGACGATTACTCGGCTGAAGAACTGCGATTGATCTTCGGACGGATTGCGGGTGCGCAAGGTATCAAGCTGTCGGCTCAAGCCAGTTTTCGGCTCGAGTTGGTTCTTGCAGCTCTCTGCGCCGCGAAGGATCGACGATTCGGAAATGGGCGGCTGGTGCGAAATATGTTCGAGCAAGCCATCGAGCGACAGGCGACAAGGCTTGCTCGAAAGGAAACCCTCAGCGACGAGCAATTGGCGACGCTTGAGGAGGAAGATCTCGGTGATGGAGCTGTGTGACGCGGAAGGGCGTATCGAAGCGAGCCGATCGGGAGTTGAAAGTTGAGAGCTGAGAGCAAAGCCAAACGCTGAGTCTATCGGCGATGAAGCTTCAGGTTTCCCCGACCTACGAGGAGTGTGCTCTCAGCTCTTAACTTTGGACTCTCAACTCCAGCATTCGGGCTCAGCCGGAAGGCCGCAGTTGCCCGCGAAACACGCGAGTGAACGCGAATTGCCGAGGCTCGCAAACTACAGTGACGATCGTGACCGAGAGTGGGGCGGACTTCAGTCCGCCTTTCCAGAGCGCCGAAGGCGGGCTGAAGCC
>JAWXCP010000164.1:0-5681 GCA_034408685.1 Hyphomicrobium aestuarii
CACTCGGTCAGCCAGAGGTCGAACACGGGATGTTCGAGCGCGTTAAGGCCAGGGCTCTCGGCAAACATCCAACCGCTAAAGAGGCGCTTGTCCTCGCCCGAGAGAAGGGTCTCATTGATTTCGACGAAGGTCGTTGTTTTGGGCTGTTCGGTTGCCGGCCTTGAAAAACAGACCTTGGGCGTCAGCTGGAGCGAGCCGAACTTGACCGTTTCGTTGAGCGGGACCTCAAGTTTGGAGATACGCGCCGTGACCTTGTCGAGCGCGGCAAACACGGCGACTTTGTTATCGATGCGTTGCGCGACTGCGCCGCTGCTCGCGGCAGCGAGGGCCACTGCGGAGCCGACGAGTTGAATGATGTGTCGACGAAACATGCCTCGGCCCAACTGCACTCATCCTCGAATTCGGATCACCATAGGCCGAACCATGACAAACATGGTGGCTGAACCATGACATGCACCAGAGCCTGCCGCGCCACCATGCCACCTGCGCACGGTGGCCCAAAGTTCAGTTCGGCCGCCAAGGCTTGTAGTCGCCCGTCGCTTTCGGGCGGGTGCCTTGGCCGAGGATCGACCCCGCCGGACGGTAGGCGCTGGCTGTGCCCGTCAAATTTGGCTTGTGCGGCTTTTGCCAAGGCTTGGCGGTGTAGGCTTCCTCACTTGGAGGGGTATCGACCATGTAATGGAGCCACGCGTGCCAGTCCGCCGAGACCAGCGAGGACTCCGACATTGACTTATAGATGACATAGCGGCGCGGTTTGCCCGCTGGCGTCGAAGATTTTGTCCGCCGGGTCGGCCGCGCCTCGAAATAGCGGTTGCCCATCTCGTCGGTGCCGACAGCACGCGTGCCCATCAGGGTCCAACGCGTGCCCCAGGTGTTGCCGTTCCACCAGCAGAAGAGTTCAGATACGATGCTCATGCGACAGAGGTAGCCGAGCCAGCAGCGAACGTCCAGAGCCGCCGCTCCTGGCCGACCTTCCGCTCGCAGTTTCAGCCCGCGCAAAGACCTGTGTCGGTCCCGCTACACTGTGGCCGATGGAATCGACGTAGCTTCCCGGTGTTGATCTGCCGCGAGCTGTTTCGTTGGACCAATCCGCCAACACGGTTCGCAAGGCCCGCCGAACAGGCAACGCTGCGGTCTCGCGCTGCGCATTCCCCCACCCAACCCCCAGGTTCTCCCCAGGCTGTCAACACGCCGTCTACATGTTGTGTTGTTGTAGCGCCGCCCCACTAAACCTGGACGACTTGGACGAATCGGAGCAGTCCAGTTTCAGGCAAGAGTGTGGCCAAGGCTTGCCGGTATGTCAGGCCAGAGTGCTCTCCTCCGTCAGTTGCAATCGTGCATCGTCCGCGTGGCTCAGGTCCGCGTCGGCACGTGTCCGCATGGGTCCGCGCGCTGACGTCGTGGTCCCGACGGGTTGCAATACGGGTGGTGGCGGACGGGTGGTGGCGAAAGCCTTGAAAAGTGTCCGTGCGTTGGTTTTTCCGCGTCTCAGCAAGCCGCAAGAAACGACAACGCACGGGATACACACGATGAAGATCGCACGACGCTTTACCGAAGCTGGCAAGTCGCCTTACGCGACGATTAAATTTCGACGTGCGATCAGCGAAATCAAAAATCCCGATGGGTCGAGCGTATTCAAGCTCGACGGCTTCGAGGTGCCCGAGCAGTGGAGCCAGGTGGCAGCCGACATCCTCGCGCAGAAGTATTTCCGCAAGGCCGGTGTGCCGCGCAAATTGCGCCGCATCGAAGAAACCAGCATCCCGTCATGGCTGTGGCGGTCGGTGGCCGATGAGCGGGCACTGGCAGACGTGCCCGAGGGCGAGCGGTTCGGCGGCGAAACCGATGCCAAGCATGTCTTCGATCGCCTCGCTGGAACATGGACCTACTGGGGCCAGAAGGGCGGCTACTTCTCGACAGAAGAGGACGCCCGCGCGTTCTATGACGAACTCCGCTACATGCTTGCCATGCAGATGGTGGCGCCGAACTCGCCGCAGTGGTTCAACACCGGTCTGCATTGGGCCTACGGCATCGACGGCCCCGGCCAGGGTCACATGTACGTCGACCACGAGACCGGCAAGCTGACGCATTCGACGTCGGCCTACGAACATCCCCAGCCGCACGCCTGCTTCATCCAGTCGGTCGAGGACGACCTCGTTAACGATGGCGGTATCATGGACCTTTGGGTTCGCGAGGCGCGCTTGTTCAAATACGGCTCGGGCACCGGCACCAATTTCTCGAGCCTGCGCGGCGCCAATGAAAAGCTTTCGGGTGGCGGCAGGTCATCCGGACTGATGAGCTTCTTGAAGATCGGCGACAGGGCAGCTGGTGCCATCAAGTCTGGTGGTACGACGCGCCGCGCGGCCAAGATGGTAGTCGTCGATGTCGACCATCCCGATATCGAAGAGTTCATCAACTGGAAGGTGATCGAGGAGCAGAAGGTTGCAGCCCTCGTCACAGGCTCGAAGATCGCCTCGAAGCGGCTCAAGGCCGTGATGAAAGCCTGCGTCAACTGCGAGAGCGACGGCAGCCGACCGTTGGCTGGCGAACAGGACGAGCGCTGCTTTGATCCAGCCAACAACCCGGCCCTGAAGCGCGCCATCACCGAGGCCCGTCGCGACGACGTGCCGATGAATTACGTCCTGCGCGTCATCCAGTTTGCCAAGCAAGGCTTCAAGGAGATCGACTTCCCGGTCTACGACACCGATTGGGACAGCGACGCCTACCTGACGGTTGCTGGCCAGAATTCCAACAACTCTGTCCGCGTCACCGACGAGTTCTTGAGCGCGGTCGAAGCCGACGGCCCGTGGAAACTCACGTCGCGCCTCAACGGCAAGGTCGCCAAATCGCTCAAAGCCCGCGAACTGTGGGACTCCATCGGCCATGCCGCCTGGGCCTCGGCCGACCCTGGCATCCAGTTCCACACGACGATCAACGACTGGCACACCTGCCCGAAGTCGGGACCGATCCGCGCGTCGAACCCGTGCTCGGAATACATGTTCCTTGACGACACGGCCTGCAACCTCGCCTCGCTCAACCTGTTGACCTTCCGCAGCAAGACGGACGGGCAGTTCCAGGTCGACGCGTTCGAGCATGCCTGCCGCTTGTGGACGGTGGTTCTCGAAATCTCGGTGCTGATGGCGCAGTTCCCGAGCCGCCAGATCGCCGAGCGGTCGTACCGCTATCGTACCCTCGGCCTCGGCTTTGCCAACATCGGCGGCCTGCTGATGACCAACGGCATCCCGTATGACAGCGACCACGGCCGCGCGATCTGCGGCGCGATCTCGGCCATCATGACCGGCGTCTCGTATTCCACATCGGCCGAGATGGCCTCCGAGCTCGGGCCGTTCCCGGGCTATGCCGACAACGCGGGCGATATGCTGCGCGTGATCCGGAACCACCGCCGCGCGGCCTACGGCGAGGCGTCGGGCTACGAGAAATTGTCGATCGCGCCGGTTCCGCTCGACCATGCCAACTGCCCGGACGCGCGCCTCATCGAGGCCGCCAAGCGCGCCTGGGACCGCGCCATCGCGCTCGGCCAAGCGCACGGCTACCGCAACGCGCAATCGACCGTGATTGCGCCGACCGGCACCATCGGCCTCGTCATGGATTGCGATACGACGGGCATCGAGCCGGACTTTGCGCTGGTCAAATTCAAGAAGCTCGCCGGTGGCGGATACTTCAAGATCATCAACCAGGCGGTTCCCGGCCGCGCTACGCACACTGGGCTATCGCGAAAGCGAGATCGCCGAAATCGAGGCCTACGCCGTCGGTCACGGATCGCTCGCCCAGGCGCCGGCCCTCAACCACGGTGCGCTCAAGGCCAAGGGCTTCACGGATGAGATCCTCGCCAAGGTCGAAAGCAATCTCGCCAGCGCGTTCGACATCAAGTTCGTGTTCAACCGCTGGACGCTGGGCGACGAATTCCTGACCGGCACGCTCCGCATTCCAGCCGCCAAGCTCGCCGATCCGGCGTTCGATCTCCTCGCCCACCTCGGCTTCTCCAAGGCCGATATCGAGGCTGCCAACGAACACGTCTGCGGAGCCATGACGCTCGAAGCCGCGCCGCACCTGAAGACGCAGCACTATCCGGTGTTTGATTGCGCCAATCCGTGCGGCCGCAAGGGCAAGCGCTATCTGTCGGTCGAAAGCCACATCCACATGATGGCGGCCGCCCAGCCGTTCATCTCGGGTGCGATCTCGAAGACGATCAACATGCCCAACGACGCGACGGTCGAGAACTGCAAGGAGAGCTACATGCTGTCCTGGCGTCTCGCGCTGAAAGCCAACGCGCTGTACCGCGACGGCTCTAAGCTGTCGCAGCCGCTCAACTCGCAGGTTCTGGCCGATGATGCCGAGGACGCCGATGCGGCCGCCGAGACGCTGGCGGCGACATCGGGCAATGCGGCTCGTACCACCATCGTCACCGAGCGGATCGTCGAGCGCATCATCGAGCGGCACAGGCAAGAGCGGGACAAGATGCCCGGCCGTCGTAAAGGATATACGCAAAAGGCGACGGTTGGCGGCCACAAGGTCTACCTGCGCACCGGCGAATACGACGACGGCCGCCTCGGCGAGATCTTCATCGACATGCACAAGGAAGGCGCCGCCTTCCGCTCGTTGATGAACAACTTCGCCATAGCGATCTCGCTCGGCCTGCAATACGGCGTGCCGCTGGAAGAATACGTCGAAGCGTTCACGTTCACCCGCTTCGAGCCAGCCGGCCTCGTCACCGGCAACGAGACGATCAAGAACGCGACGTCCATTCTCGACTATATCTTCCGCGAACTCGCCGTGTCGTACCTGGGCCGCAACGACCTCGCCCATGTCGATCCGCGCGAAATCGTCGGCGAGACCGGGCTCGGATCGGGCGAAGACCAGACCGATCAGGATACCGGTATCGTGTTGCCACCGGCACAGAAGTACGTGTCGATGGGCCTCGTGCGCGGCGCTGCCGTCGTCGGCCGCATCGGAACGGGTGGCCGCGTTGGTGGCGGATCGGGTGGCTACGCCAGCGGTTCGGACGACGCGATGCTGCTGCACGGCGAAGCCAACGGTTACGCCATGCCGATCACGGACGGTGCAACGGCGCTGAAGATCGAAGCGGAAGCGTTCTTCGAGCCGGCGAGACCTGCCGTGGCCGACGCTAGACCGGCCCGGGCCGAAGCCAAGCCCGCCGCGCGATCGAAGGCCGACCAGCGCTACGAGGCCAAGCTCAAGGGCTATGAGGGCGAGGCCTGCGGCTCTTGCGGAAACTTTACTCTCGTCCGCAACGGCACCTGCCTCAAGTGCGACACCTGCGGCGGCACCAGCGGCTGTAGCTGAACTACAAATCTGGAACGCGCCCCCGTATTGGGGGCGCTTTTTTGCCTCCATTGATTCGCCGGTCGGCAATGTCACTGCAAACGCTCGTTACCGTAATTCACCTATCGAGGCGATATGTCTAGGCAGTTCATATTTGACGACTTCACTGTGCCGCCTCGCGAGGATTATGAGATCGAAAAGATCGCAGAGGAGTACCGTCGTTTGGTTGCGTCCGAAAATGAGAAAATTGATGATGCGGAGCTGGCGGTAAGAGACGCTGCACGCATGCCTCTCCCTTTAGCTCAGGCCAACGCTGCGTGAACTGAGCCGAAGCGGCGGCAGCGGCGGGCGCCATCGATGATCTGGCGCATGGTGCGGGC
>JAWXCP010000165.1:0-25452 GCA_034408685.1 Hyphomicrobium aestuarii
ACCCTCAAAGCTGGAACTCACGGGAAATCTGGCGGCCCTGTTGGGCGAACCAACAGTGAACTTAAGTTTGGTTCCGGTGGTTGCGGGGGCTGGATTTGAGCCAATACGACAAATCGTAGACGAAAAGGTGCAGGGTCACACTGCGGGTACAGTTACAGCCAAGGCCGTAGCAACCGTTTTCTGTGCCCCATGTGTGACCCGTGGAGCCGACGCCGTGAACTCCAAAAGCGCAACGTCTCACTCTGGATAGCTGATTTTGTTGGATTTTCAGAATGGTGGAGCTAAGCGGGATCGAACCGCTGACCTCTTGCATGCCATGCAAGCGCTCTCCCAGCTGAGCTATAGCCCCATCCGTTGTGCGCGACGGTCTGGTGCCCGTCACGAAGCCCGCGTTACTAGTCGCTTATGGTCGCCACTTCAAGCGGCAAAACGATAGGCCCAATCGGCGCACCCGAACCGGTCATAAATAGCTTCCGTTGCCGGGGGCTGGCACCATTGGACGTCGCATCGCCGCGTGCGGTTCGTTTCGGGGTGGACATGCCATCCCCGCCCGTTCAATTGTTGCATCTAAGCTCAGCGCCGCGAAAGCGCGACCCGACCAGGAGCACGCCTCATGCCGCGCAAGGCACAACCATTCGGCGCCCCCACGGCACAGCCTGTCGCCCGACGGATTGCGGGGACAATCGCAATCATCGCGACCATTATTGGCCTATCAGCACTGCAGACGCGTGCCACGGCGCAATCCATCGCTCCCGGCGCTCCATCGACAGGCACCCAGATCGGGGGACCTGCTGGCGGCAGCGCATCAACCCGGAGCCCGGCAGCTGCCAACCCGGCAGCCGCCAACCCGGCAGCCGCTATCACGCCATCCGCTAGCTCGGCACGTGCGCCCGATCCATCGCCAGCGACATCGGACTTGTGCGTCATCTGCCAGGAGCCGGCGGCGGTGTATCGGTGCCGTGCCGAAGGCGCCGAGCCCAACTTGCCGCCGATACCCGGCACGCAGATCAAATGCGTCACCGAGATTTCACAGCGATCGGGCCACGGCCGTTGCCGCATCGACAAAGCGTCGACCGGTACGGCGTGTGTTGGCCAGTTCGTGACCGTGACGGCGCCGTCGCCGCCTTTGCAAGCCCAGACACCGACAGGGGCCGCGCTAGAGGCCACGCGCGCCGTCGCCGCGCAGCCGAACGCGCCTGCAGAAACGGTCGCTGACAAACCGCCCGAGACGATGGAAGCGCTCGCCAAGGACGCTGCTCGCAAATCCACGCAAGCGGTCAAAGACACGTCGTCGGCCGTCGGCGGTGCGCTGAAAAAATCGTGGGATTGCGTCACGTCGTTGTTCAAGGGCTGCTGAGCATCCGCCTACGCATCTAGGGGTGAAATTCGGTCCGGGGAACGCAGATCGCGTCTTGGCATGGCCGGTAGATTTTTTGCCATCATCTCGCCGTGAGCGCGGGCTGATCAGAGAACTGTGCATGATCCATCGCCGCCTTGGCGGCAGCCGCGACCACCTCCGTCACGCCGGTTGTCCACAGCGCTATCGTTGCAATTTACAAAGTTAAATCAGACGATTGCGCAATCCGTCTGGCGATGCCTCCACGGAGGGCTTGATCCCCGCACCCAAATCGATGCAAACGTGCAACAGGCAAGCGCGAATGCTTGTCGCAACACAATTGCTGCGGGACATCGTGGCGGCAGAGCGACATAATCAAGGACCATTCAGCGTCGGTTCAGTCAACTTGAACGATGGTGATCTGGTGCCTTGCCGATCGTTCGCTCGGGGTTGAGATCGTTGTTTGTCGCTCGATTATGTTTCGCTCGCAGCGCTTG
Organism: Hyphomicrobium aestuarii; assembly: GCA_034408685.1. Lineage (GTDB taxonomy): Bacteria > Pseudomonadota > Alphaproteobacteria > Rhizobiales > Hyphomicrobiaceae > JANXVY01. The sequence goes on from JAWXCP010000165.1 coordinate 1,834, forward strand.
ATTTAGAGTGCGGCGCCGCAACTGGAAAATGGCAGGAGGGACGCGTGCTTGTTTCGCGGACAGTCTTGGGGCAGACGGTTTTTTTGGTCGTGTCCGTTGTCGGCATGTCTGGCTGCGCCAACGAGCCCAAGCTGGCGCCGTCACTGGCTCCGATGATGATCGGCGGGCCTGCGGCTGCGGCAACTGCGCCGGTTAATCTGACAGGCATCGCCGCTGGTGCTTCTGCAGGCGATACCTTGTCGGCAGGCAGCCTAGCGGCCAATGCGCCTGATGCGTTCGCGCCCGAAAACTTGGCTCACAAATCTCTGGCTGCCAAGGTCTTAGCCGCCCGCGCGCTCGAAACCGTCACCGGCCTCAAGACCGATCCAGCCCGGCTCAGCGAACACGATTGATCGACCCTGATTATCGGCGCGCACTCAAGGAATGAGGACGCTCGATCCTGTTGTCTGCCGCGCCTCGAGTTCGCGGTGGGCGCGCGCGGCGTCAGCCAGCGGATAGCGTTGGTTGACGGGGATCGTGACGGCGCCAATTGCAATCATCTCGAAAAGGTCGGCGGCGTTGGCGACGAGGTCCTCGCGGCGTGCGATATAGTGGGCAAGCGACGGGCGCGTTGCAAACAGCGAGCCGCGATAGGCCAGCTCCGACACTTCAAATGGCGGCACCGGACCTGAGGAAGACCCAAAGCTGACCCACATGCCTTTTGGCCTCAGGCAGTCGAGCGAGCCGGGGAAGGTGTCCTTGCCGATCGAGTCGTAGACCACGTCACAGCCGCGACCACCGGTCAGTGCCTTGACCTCCTCGACGAACGGGCCGCCGTGGCCGGTGACGACGACGTGGCTTGCGCCGTGGGCCTTGGCGAGGGCGGCTTTTTCCGGTGTGCTGACGGTGCCGATCAAGGTCGCCCCCAGCGCTCGTGCCCATTGGCAGGCGATCAAGCCGACGCCGCCGGCCGCTGCGTGGAACAACATCACCGTCCCAGCCGCGACGGGGTAGGTCTCGCGGAACAGATACCGCACAGTCATGCCCTGGAGCATCGCGGCCGCCGCCGTCTCGTAGCTGACAGCAGCCGGCACCGGGACGAGCCGGTCTGCCGCGATGTTGCGATGGGAGGCATAACCGCCTGGCGACATCGCGTACGCGACGCGGTCGCCAACGGCGAGCGATGTGACGCCGGGGCCGATCTCCACGACTTCACCGGCACCCTCCATGCCGATGACCGCGGGTAGGTTCGGCAATTTGTAGCTGCCAGTCCGCTGGTAGACATCGATGTAGTTGATCCCGCAGGCGTGCTGCCGGATCTGGACCTCGCCGGCGGCCGGCCGGGCTAACGGAATGGTCTCATGCACCAAGACGTCAGGGCCGCCGTAGGCATGGATGCGAACCGCCGTGGCTTCCGTTCGAACAGGAACGGTCTGGATTTGGTCGACCGGGGCGTTTGACACGTCAATCTCCTGCGAATCATCTAGTCCAGTCGAAGGCTCATCGTTGTACGATAGGTCCGAACTGATGAAGCGTCAACGCGTGGCTGCAATGGGTTGGCGGAACTGCAAGGTGACCGTGACCCGATCCTGCCTTCACGCCGCCACTGGTCGCAAGTAGTAGGCCAGCCGACGTACGAATAGGGGCACTTATGACGACGGCGAGGAGCCACATGTCGACCTTTTGCGCGCTCATTGCCGCTCTTGGACCGGCCGCACTCACGGCCGCTGGCTGCGCGACGACAGCTCCGCCGCTGCCCAAGGTCGCCGGGCATATCGAATGCCTCGACGACAGCGCCGAATGCATCGCCCGGCGCCAGAGCATCGTCCGGCAATTGTCCGCCGACCCGACGCGGGGGTGGCTGAAAGAGCAGCCAACGCCAGAGGCCTACGCGTCGGGTGTTCGCCTTTACGCGATCAAGAACACCAAGCGGGATCTGTCTTGCGACGAACTGAAACGCGGCAAACTCGAGGCCGAGGGGGCGACTGGTTCCCTGCGTGCGGCGAGCGGCAAGTTGTCGCCAGCCCAGAACTCACGCGGCATTATGTTTGCTGGCGAAGTCGGCCGCGAGCTGACCAACGAAATGGGTCGTCGCTGCAAGCGAGCCTGACGGGATCGAACGCCACTGTACTTTGCAAATCGGCCTGCTTTGCACCATACCCGCGTTCAAAGCCCAGCCCTGCTGCGGTTTAGGGAACCTCGACACAGGACACGAACCCGGTGGATTTCAAAGCCTACGTCGACGTAATCGTGGAGTTCGTGAAGACCCACGATCACTGGGCCGTGCCCATCGTGTTCCTCTTATCGTTCGCCGAGAGCCTTGCGTTCCTGTCGATCCTGGTCCCGTCAACGGCGATCATGATCGCGCTTGGCGCCCTGTTCGGGGCGAGTGGCATCGCCGTGGTGCCGGTGTGGCTCGCCGCCGTAATCGGCTCGACGCTCGGCTATGCCGTTTCCTATTGGATCGGGCTTTATTTCAAAAACGACATGGCCACGATGTGGCCGTTCACGGCGTACCCCGAGATGTTGCCGCGCGGACGACAGTTTTTCGACCAGTACGGCACCTATGGCGTGTTCATCGGGCATTTGATCGGTCCGTTGCGCGCGGTTGTTCCCGTTGTTGCCGGCATGTGCGCGATGCCGCAAATTCCATTCCAGATCGCCAATATCGCCGCGTCGATCGTCTGGGCTTCACTGGTGCTGCTGCCGGCCTATTTCGGGCTCGAATATCTCAAGGGCTGGATCGGCTGACGGCGGTTGCGTCAGAAGCCGCGAGAAATTTGGCGATGACCGCGATGGTGTGGTCGTCGCGCAGGAACGGGGCATGACCCTCCCAGCGCACGGTGTGCGCGGTGATGTTGGGATGCCGGCGGCGCATCTGCTCGACTGTCGCTGCCGACAGCAAATCGGAGTTTTCCCCGCGCAGCACCATAACGGGCACCGGTTTCAACGCTTCGAATTGGGCCCACATCTCGGGCGGCTTGCCGGTTAGGACGGACAGCGAGGCAGCAAGCTTGGGATCGTAACTGGCGACCGGGCGGCCGTCGGTCTCGTTGAAAAGTTGTCGCGCGATCGACAGCCATTCGCCGTCGTCAATGCGCGGAAATTGCCTTGCGTTAAGGTCTTTGACGAGCCGCGCGGCGTCGGCCCACGACAACGGCTGGGGCATTTTGCCAACGTAGCCCGCGATGCGCGACAAGCCATCGATTTCGATGACGGGGCCGATATCGTTCAGCACCACCGCACCCAGGGCAGACGGTTCGACGGCGGCCATGATCATGGCGATCAGACCACCGCGCGAGGTCCCGACGACCGCAGCGTGCGACAGCGACCGCGAGGTGAGAAAGTCGAGCACGTCGATCATCTCGACGCCCACCGCATAGTTTTTGGGCTCAGGATCATGCTCGGACCGGCCGCGCCCGCGCAGATCGAGCGCGTAGACGGGGCGCGCGCGTGTGGCGTCGTTCGACAGCGCCACGGCCAACCGGTGAAAATCTTTCGAATTGCGGGTGATGCCGGGAATGCAGACGGCGGGGCGGCGGGCTGGGCCCGGCCCCGGGTTTTGGACGCGGTAGTGGCGGGCGTAGAGTTGGAGCCCGTCGCGCGATGTGTAGAATATTTCCTCGAAGCCGGTGTCGAACCGCTCTGCGTCTGGGATGCGGCCACTGGCGCTGGCAGCTGCTGGGGCGGTGGTTGGCGCTGGTGATCGACCCGTCGGTGCGGCCATGTTCTATCCCATTCTGCCGATTTGCTTCAGCCTGCGTCCGGTCGGCCATCGCTGCTGGCGGCTGGCGGAGATCCTGCACCGGTCGCAGGCGCTGGCAGTGAAACTGCGCCACGGCCGCGTTCGAGGTCGAGGTCGAGTTGCAACGCGTTGGCCTCGTTGCCCAATCGCGCGCGGTAGATCTGGATATTCGACAGCACCTTCGAGACATACTCCCGCGTCTCTGCAAACGGGATGCGCTCGATCCAGTCGACCGGGTCCATCTGTGGATCGCGCGGGTCGCCAAACTGGCGGATCCACTGCCGGGTGCGCCCGGGGCCAGCATTGAACCCGGACATGCTGAGCACGTACGAGCCGCGGAATTCCCCCATCCGGTCGCCGATGTAAGACGATGCGATCGTCGCGTTGTAGGCAGCGTCGGGGAGCAGGCGGTCAAGTTCGCAGGTGATCTTGTAGTCCTTGCAAACGTGTTTGGCGGTGATCGTCATCACCTGCATCAGCCCTTTCGCTCCGGCAACCGACACGGTGTTCTTATTGAACTCGGTCTCCTGCCGGGTGACGGCGAGCAGCACGGCGGTCTCTGGAATTTTGCCGAGCGGACGAAAGGTCGGGAAGGTATGAAGCGGATAACTGTAGAGCAGCATGTTCTGGCCACGCGCGATACCTGACTTGGCGTTGCGCAACGCCATCTGCACGTCGCCGGCTGCGACCGCGAGATGGTTGACCATTGCGATCTCGGTGTCGGTCTGAAGGTGTGTCCGCAGATGGGTCAGAAACGACCGGATCACCACCGCATCGAGCCCGGACTTGCGGGCGATCTGAATGGCTTTGACGGCATCGAGGCCGTTGAACCGGGCAATCTGCTCAGGCGTTGGAGGGGCTGGCAGTTTGATGTCGATCCGGCGGTTCTGCGGCTCGAGTTTCAGCCGGGATAACTGCCCGTAGAACGTGTCGATTTCTTTGGCCGCCCGCTGATAGTGCTCGGTGGCTGCCGACATACCGCCTTCGGCTTCCGCGAGACGGCCGAGCCAGTAACCCGCGCGGCCGCGCGACAGCGGACCATCGGCCGCCTTCAACGCCGCTTCGAAGTGCCCTTTGGCAGCCTTGCGGTCGTTCAAGAACCGCATTGCGAGCCATCCCGCCATGAATGCCTGTTCCTTGGCCGGGTTGACCGACAGCGGACCGGCGTCTTTGACGAGAGCATAGGCGAGCTTCGCATTGCCGCCGTTCAGAGCCGAATAGGCGAGAATGCGACGCTCGCTCCACCACTCGTCGAGATTTGCGACGACCTCCGCGTCAACCGGTGCGCGCTGTATCTGCTTGATCGCATCGTCGAACTTGTCCTGACGGCGCAACAACTGGATGCGATGATAGAGGAAGCCGTAGTCGGACTTCGGCGCGCTCTCGAGAGCCTTGAGCATCTCGAACTTGGCGTCGTTGATGTCGGCCTTGTTGAACACCAGCAGACGGGCTTCAGCGCGTCGGCGGGCATCTTCATCTTTCAGCCGGGCGATCTGTCGGCGGATTGCCGGGATGCGCTCGGCGCGGTCCGACGCCGCCCGAATGTCGTCGACCAACAGCCGGTCGAGCCGCCATTGGTGGTCTGCTTCCGTCAGAACGCCGCCGAAGCGTTCGAGGAATGGGATCTCGAAGCCCGCCGGTACGGTCATATCGCGCCACACCCGCACCGCGCGATTGCGCGCGGTCGACGTTTCGCCGATTGCGAGGTCGGCAGACGCCAGCGCGGCGTGGCCGACGCCGGTTCGCGGCTCGCTGCCCTCGAACCGGGCTTTGATCGAAGCGGCCGATCCGCCTTCCGAGAAGGTCAGTTCCTCCAGACGCTGGTTCAAGATGTTGCGGTCGGGCCAAGCGGGGTTCGCGGCAAGAAACGGTTGATACTCGGCCGCTTGCCCCCAACCGGCCCGCAGGCGGTACCACTCGACCAGCTTTTTGGCGGCTGGATCGCGGATCTGGGCGACGACGTCGGGGAGTTTCGAAAGCTCGTTGTCGTCGATGGATTTGATGGCCGCTTTGATCAGTGCGCCTTGTTCGGTGCTGACTTCGATCGCCCGGATTTGGGCAGTGGCGGCGTCGAACACCTTGTAATGGACGATCTCGGCCTCGGTCCGCTTGATCACGAGCGGCTGTCCGGTGGCGGCATCTTCGACTTTGCGGCCCTTGATCGCCTCGGTCGGCTTGATCCCGAGGCCGGACGGTTTCGAGGTCGCGGGTTTCGGCGGGGAGGCACTGGCGGCATTGGCGGGCTTCGTTGGAACGGCCGCCGACTGCGCTGCCGACGGAACACTGCTGATCGCCGGCATCATCGTCGCCATGATAATACTGGCGGTCACGCTGCGCGCGCAGCTGCGCACGTGGGTTGCGGATTTTCGGCCGCCGATGTGCGTCGCGTTAAGTTTGCCCGTCTCGCCAAGCATCTGCTTTCTCCCCCGGACGCTGTCACACCCCAATATGCACAATCTATACGCTGTCACGCCCGAATATGCCTGGAGGGTTGCCCGTGCGCGCCCAATGGTCAAGCGTCGCTGCCCTCCCTCGTTTCGCCGCCCCTACCGCCCCGCGCGCCGCGCGCGGACCCGTTCTGGCCCGAAAGTTCCTCGAAAGCCGTGCTTAGGCTGACAGAATCGTGCACGGTCGTGCCTCGCGGCTTGATCTTTCATGCTGCCCGTGGCGATAGTCGGGACCCGCGGCTGAATTGTGCCCCGGTTTGTCCTAGCGGGACAAACGTACCACGAAGACCCCACACTGGTACGACCGGCGCGGCACCGTCTTGGCCACGTTCGCGAGACCAGACAAACTTGGACCCGACTTAACAAGGACCCGACTTAACAAGGACCCGACTTAACAAGGACCCGACTTAACAAGGACCCGACTTAACAAGGACCCGACTTAACAAGGACCCGACTTAAAGCGGGAGCTATCCCGGATTAAAGCGGGAGCTATCCCGGACGCTCAGGGCGTGGCGCCCGCGGCGCCCAACGAGACATCCGGAGTTGATAACGTGACGACACATGCGATCAGGGGCTCGATCACCGCGCTCATCACCCCGTTCGACGGTAACGCGGTCGATCACGATGCGCTGCGCCGGATTATCGATTGGCAGATCGCCGAGGGCACGCACGGCTTGGTGCCCGTCGGCACGACTGGGGAAAGCCCAACGCTGTCGCACGAGGAGCACAAGCAGGTCGTAGAACTCACGGTCAAATCGGCGCGCGGGCGGGTGCCGGTCATCGCCGGCACGGGATCGAACTCGACGGACGAAGCCATCGAGTTGTCGCAGCATGCGCAAGCTGCTGGTGCCGACGCGGTCCTGATCGTTACGCCCTATTACAACAAGCCGACGCAAGCCGGGCTCTATGCCCACTACAAGGCGATCAACGACGCGATCTCGATCCCCATTTTGATTTACAACATCCCCGGCCGGTCGGTGATCGACATGAAGGTCGAGACCATGGCGCGGTTGTCGGAATTGTCCAACATCGCCGGCTGCAAGGACGCCACGGCCGATATGATGCGTGCCAGCCAGCAGCGGCTCGCCTGCGGGCCGGATTTCATTCATCTGACCGGCGATGACGCGTCGACCTTGGGCTTCATGGCGCACGGCGGGCACGGCTGCATCTCGGTGATATCGAACATTGCACCGCGGCAGTGCGCCGAGTTCCAGAACGCCTGCATGGCCGGAGACTTCGCCAAAGCGCGTCGCATGCACGAGCAACTGATGCCGCTTCACGACGTTATGTTCATCGAAGCGAACCCGTCGCCGGTCAAATACATGGCGTCGCGTTTGGGTCTGTGCGGTGGTGCTCTGCGTCTGCCGCTGGTGCCAATCACTGCGGAAAGTGCAGCCCGGATCGACGCTGCGCTGGAGGCCACCGGCCTGCTGCGCGCCGCCGCAGCCGAGTAACGGCAGAGAACCCGACTGGAGGACGCTAACCGCGTGGCCAAAGACGAACCGAAGCGCAAGATCGTGGCGGAGAACCGAAAGGCGCGCTTCGAATACCACATCGACGACACGTGGGAGGCCGGCATTATGTTGACCGGTACGGAAGTGAAATCGCTGCGCAAAGGCGCGACCAACATCGCTGAAAGCTACGCGTCCTACGAGGACGACGGCCTGTATCTCGTCAACGCCTACATTCCCGAACTTCGCGAGGCCGGATCGCACTTGCAGCACGAGCCGCGCCGCCGCCGCAAGCTGCTGTTGCACACCAGCGAGATCGTCAAGCTGACCCAGGCCGTCGAGCGCAAGGGCTACACGATCGTGCCGCTGCAAATGTATTTCAACGACAAGGGCCGGGCGAAGATCAAGATCGCGCTGGCCGAGGGTAAGAAGCTTCACGACAAGCGCGATGCCGACAAGAAGCGCGACTGGAATCGCGAGAAGTCGCGACTGATGCGCGAAAAAGGCTGAACGTGTGGAACGGCTGATTGGCCAAAAACTTCCCGAGTTGGTGTTCCAGGCCACGCTCGCCGACGCTGCTGGCAACCGCGCGATCTCGCCAGCGCGAATACCAGGCCTCGTCGTTCTTTATCTTTATCCCTACACCGGCCGCAGCGAGGTGCTGGACCCGCCCAATTGGGACGACATCCCAGGCGCGCATGGGTCGACGCCGCAGGCGGCAGGGTTTGCGGCGCTCGATGGCGATTATCGAGCAGCCGGGGTCACCGTGCTGGGCCTCAGCGGGCAATCGCCCCAGTGGCAGGCCGAGTTTGCCGCTCGGCTTTCGCTACCGTTCGCGCTGCTGTCCGATCCGCCGTTGATGCTGGCTCGCGCGCTGTCACTGCCTACGTTCTCGACCAGTGACGTCACCTATTTGCGGCGGCTGACGCTGGTGCTGCGCGATGGCGTCATCACCGACGTCGTTTACCCGGTAGCCACACCTGGCGCGCATGCGGCCGAATTGCTGGAACGGCTCGCGCAAACTGCACGCTGAGTGGCGGCAAGATAGATGGCAGCGGGATGGGGTGCTGTTGGAATGACCGCTGGATCAAACGCCCGCGTTCAGGGACTGCTTGGCTGCGGCAAACACCGCATCGAACATGGCAGGGGTCAAAACGCCCGTGTTCGTGTTGTATCTGGAGCAGTGGTAGCTGTCGAACAGCGCCAGTCCCGTTGGCAGATCGTGACGTGCGCCGTGGGAAAACGGGTGGCTCGATTTTCGCATAGCGAGAGCTGTCAACGTTGCGTCATGGGCGATCCGCCCGAGGGCCACAATGATCTTGATCCGGGAGAGCGTAGCGATGCGCGCGGCTAGGAACGCATTGCAGGTGCGGATCTCGGCCGGCGTCGGCTTGTTTTGGGGCGGGACACACCGGACCGCATTCGTAATCATACAATCGACGAGCTCGAGGCCATCGTCCGGTCGGGCCGCATACGATCCGCAGGCTAGGCCGTGCTTGAGCAGGGTGCTGTAAAGCAATTCTCCGGCGTGGTCACCCGTAAACGGGCGACCGGTTCGGTTGGCGCCCGTCAAGCCAGGAGCGAGACCAACGATCAGCAGTCGCGCTCTGTCGTCGCCGAACGATGCCACTGGAGCGTTGTGCCACAATGGCTGCGCCGTTCGAGCACCCATCACAAAGGCGCGCAGACGCGGGCAGAGGCCGCAATCACGTGGCGGTTCAGGCGGCGTCGAACCCACGGCGACCACTAACGCGGGTCAGTTATCGACCTCTTCCTCGACTTCAGCGGGTTGCGGCGTGGATGCCGCTGAGGTCACCGTCTCGCCGGCTCGCGCGCCGCGCGGCGTAAAGGGCCGCGCCTCGCGAGGCTCCCGGACCGGGCGTGGCGTTGCCGGATCGCGGCAGATCAGCGCCTCGAGATCGGCAATGTCGACGAACTGGTCGGCCTGGCGGCGGAGTTCATCCGCAACCATCGGAGGCGAGGTCTGCAACGTCGAGATGACGCTCACGCGTTTGGCTTTTTGCTGCAAGGCCGCGACCAAGCTACGGAAGTCGCCGTCGCCAGAGACGATGATCAAATGATCGAGGTTATCGGCAAGCCGCATGGCATCGACCGCGAGTTCGATGTCCATGTTTCCTTTGATCTTGCGGCGGCCAGACCCGTCGGTGAATTCTTTCGTCGGCTTCGTCACCATCGTGTAGCCGTTGTAGTCCAGCCAATCGATCAGTGGCCGGATCGACGAATATTCCTGATCCTCAGCGAGTGCCGTGTAGTAGTTGGCGCGAACGAGTTGGCCGCGCTGACGGAAGTATTGCAGCAACCGCTTGTAATCAATATCGAAACCTAGAGACTTTGCGGTTGCGTAGAGATTTGCGCCGTCGATGAAAAGTGCAATACGCTCTTGTTGATAGATGTGCATAAGTCTAATACCTCTTCAAACCGATTAAGGCCCCGCCCCTCGGCTCTTGGCGACGTCAATTCGAATGACAATCTTTTTGGCTACTAAGACCGCTATGTTCCCACTTAGGTGTCTTGATCGCCGTTACAATACTTGCGTCTACATAACACTGTTCGCTTTTGCGTAGAGGTCGACGCGCAGACGCGGCTGCGTGCCCGACGTGTATACGGCATACCATCATCAACCTGTCACATCTCAGGTGGCGCCACGTCAAGAGGTGGAATCTGATTTTGGCTTTTTTAGCTGAATATTAGTTCGATCTGTTCAATTTGTTGCGAGGACCGGGTGCTTAACTGCAGTTAGTGTTTACGCTAGCGCTGATTGTGCTAGGCGGCTAACCGTACGGCTGCCTTGGAAAATTTAGCGATTTGATGGTTCAGATCTCGGGGTCCAGCCGATGTACGACAATCTGTTTTATCTTGCAGTCATGGCGCTTGGGTTCGGCGCCAGCCTCTCGACCTACCGGCTCTTTGCCATGCGGAACGGCTGGCCGATGGGTGCCTTTCACGCCGACATCCCGGCGGTTCCGATCATGCTCGGTCTCGTGTCGGTCGTCGTGGCGACACTGTTTGCCGCGGCTCGCGTCGACGTCGGCGGATGGATCATCATGGGCGCGGGGTTGATGTTGGCGTTCTTGTGGACCGGCTTGCTTCGGGTCGGATCACAGCTGTCGCTGTTTTTGGCGCCGATCGTGACCGGCCTGCTGCTGCTCGGCTGGCTGGGTTCGTTGTTTGGCTACGACCGAGCCGCCGCCATCATCGAAAACCCACGCGATTATTTGCCAAAGGTTCGAATCGAGCGCCGCACGCCGGACGAAAACTAGCGAAGCCACGCCGTCTCAACCCCTCGGCCTCAGATCGATGCCGCTTCACATCGCGGCAAATCGCGATTAGCACTCCGGGATCATTCAGGCTGTACGCCTGACGCCCGATCCGGAGCCCTGACATGGCCAATCGCCGCCTCCACCCCGAGCAGCCAAGCCACTTTACTTTCACGCCAGAAAACCTCGCCTGGGCCGAGGCAACGACCGGCAAATACCCGGCTGGAAAGCAAGCGGCGGCGGTGATCCCGTTGCTGTGGCGGGCGCAAGAGCAAGAGGGCTGGTGTACCGAGCCTGCCATTCGCGCCGTGGCTGCGATGCTCGCGATGGCCGACATCCGTGTGCTCGAGATCGCGACATTCTACACGATGTTCCAACTCGCGCCTGTGGGCACCATCGCCCATGTTCAGGTGTGTGGGACGACGCCATGCCTGCTGCGCGGGGCTGACGCCATCGTGGCGGTGTGCCGCTCGCGCATTGCCCACGACCCGCACGCGTTGTCGGCCGACGGACGCTTCTCATGGGAAGAGGTCGAGTGCCTGGGCAGCTGCGCCAACGCGCCGATGGTGCAGATCTCGAAGGATACCTACGAGGATCTGACACCTGCTCTGTTCGAGGCCGTACTCGACGGGTTTGCTGGCGGCAATCCGCCAGCGCCCGGTTCACAAATCGGCCGACAGGCGAGTTGCCCGGCGAGCGGGCCGACGTCTTTGACCACGCGATCTGACACGCCACCGGCCACGACCGCTGCCGTCTAACACGGCTGATTGTTACAGCGGCGTCGTTGGCGCTGGCGGGGTGTCACCGTCACGCTTGGTGCCGGGCCGGAACGAATCTCGCATGCGGTTGAGGCTCGCGCAGGCGCTGTCGACGAATTGCACCGTGCGTTCGCCCGAGCGCAGTTGGCGGTCGAGATTTGCCATGGTCCGGGCCATGCCGGGATCGGTATCGCCAAGCCAGACGTTGAACGCACGGGTAAAGGCACCAGCCAAGCCCGCCACCTTCAAGCTGCCAGCCGGTCCTTCGGTATCGACGCCGGCTGCCTGCAGCATGGCTGCCTGCGAGCGCATCAAGCTCTTGAGCACGGACCCGTCGAGGGCGCCGCCGTCGGATGCCGACTTCAGTGCAGCCTTGTAGGGCTGGAGTACGTCGAACCGGCTCATCACGACATCAAAGATCGCGTCACGCTGGGCCTGGGCCGCTGGTCGCCGGGGTGCGCGGCGCAGCACTTCCTCATCGACCATGTAGCCAAACGACGCCAGCATCTCGGCCTTGCGCGTGAATTCCTTGCGGACCTCGAGCAGTGTCATGCCAGCGGCGTCCGCGATATCAGACATCGCCACGTCCGACCATTTGCGCTCGGCGGCAAGCCGCAGCAGCGCGGCGACGATGCGGCCCTTCGGCGTCAGCGTGTCGATCATGATGTTCGTCCTTTATGGGTGGTTCTGCTGTTCAAGACGCAGCCCGCGCATTGCCGGATTGCAATTGGCAAGGGGATGCAGCCGACCGCCAGCCTCATCTACGGATACCGCATCTAATGCTTGCCATACGGGAATTCCATGACGGTACCGCTGTCCCGACAGTCGCCGTCCTATGACAGAGCCCGGCCGCGCGCGGTTGCAGCTGCGATGGCGCGGGTCACGAGCGGCTGAAGGCCGTCACTCGCCATCAACACATCGAGCGCAGCGGCCGTGGTCCCACCAGGCGACGTCACGTTACGCCGCAACGTTGCAGCGTCGTCGTCCGCAGCCGCCAACAGTGCGCCGGAGCCAGCGACGGTTGCCCGGGCGAGACGCATTGCCACATCGGCCGGCAAGCCGGCATCGACGCCGGCCTGCGCCATCGCTTCGACCAAGAAGAAGACATACGCGGGGCCCGAGCCAGAAACGGCGGTGACGGCGTCCATCATAGCTTCGTCGGGAACCTCGACGACACCGCCGACGGCCGCCAGCAGCGCGCGTGCAATCTCCCGGTGGCGCGCCGTTGCCGCACTGTTGGCGACCATCGCCGTGATCCCGTGGCCGATGGCGGCAGGCGTATTCGGCATCGCGCGGACAATCCCTGCGCCGGGCGGCAAGTGTTCGGCGAAGCTCGCGATGGTGCGGCCGGCGGCGATCGAGACCGTCAGCGTGTCTGGTCCAGCCAGGGCGGCAAGGCCAGGAAACACGGTGCCCATGACCTGCGGCTTGACGGCCACGACAATCACGGTCGGCGCCAAGGCCAAACGCCCCTGGCGTGTCTCACCCCAGGCGCTGGCATCGCCCAACAACTGCACGCCGCGCTTTGCGCACACATCGATGATGTCGGCTGCTGGTTGCGGCTCTTGAACCACGGCCATCGATGGCGGCAGGCCCGCATCGAGCCAGCCGACCAGCATTGCTCCGCCCATCTTGCCAGCGCCAGCGAGCAGGACGGTTCCGCCGAGGTCGGTCAACACGGTTTTCATTGTATCACCGGCCAACGCGGTACCTTTCGGATCGATGACGACACGCGGCGTCGCGCCTATTGAGCCCGGCCCTCGGTTTCGAACATGGCACTGGCCAGGGCCTCGTGGCTATCGCGACCGGCCCAGACGACAAACTGGAAGGCCTGATAATAGCGTTCCGTGGCCTCGAGCGCCGCGCGGAGCATGGCCTCGACCTGCCGCGGGGTTGCCAGTGTCCCGTTGAGCAGGAGCGCATGGCGGAACATGATAAGACCTTCCTGGGCCCACAGATCGAAGTGTCCGAGCCACAACTGCTCGTTGATCTGGGCGACGAGGCGGTACATTTCCGGGAGCCGTGTTTCGGGGACTTTGAAGTCGAATGCGCAGGCGAGGTGAAGCGCTTCGAGGTCCTCGCGCCAGTTGACCGAGACGTGATAGTCGGCCCAATCGCCCGAGACGATCAGCGTCAGCTCATCGTCGCCATTCCGATCGACGCTCCACTCATGCGTAAGCGCGAGCTGCTCGACCAGATCAATCGGGTTCGTGGCATAACCGGCGTGGGATTTCGAAGCGCCCATGTCGTCTCTTTCGGTGTTTGGCCACGATCACGTTAACACTGTGACGGGCGGAGGCTCAACGCGACTGGACGGACGAAAACAGCTCCGGCTGCGATTCTCAACGCACGGTCCGGCCACAGTGCCGGTTTGTCCACGACCGCTGCGGGCTTGAAGGGCAGCTATCCCCGATATCCACCAGCACACTGCCAATTGCGCCGCACGGACAAGCATCGTCGCAGGCTGCAGGACGCGGTGTGGGTCCTCAAGCCCCTCAATCCGAACAACGTGTTCATTCCAGGCTGGTCGAGGCGTGGCAGCAGCGCCATATTTTAGTACGATTTCGCACCATATGCTTCGATATCGCACTACTATCGAGGCCATGCCGATGCCTCCCAGCTCGAGCCGCTGACCCTGATCGACACCCCGAGTTCTCGTGCGGCCCGTCTGGGCCGGACACGACGGGTGGTCTTGGTCGGATGGATCTGAGCCGACCATTGGCTTCCCACGACCGAACCCCGGGACATTCATGGGAAGAATGGTCATTCTCGCGCTGTCATGCGCTCTGGCACTTCAGGGCTGCGGCCCGGCGCGCGAACAGGTCTTACTCGGCGTCACGGCTGTCGCGGCCCCCGACGTCTGGTTTCAGGCAGAGGCAGCAATCGTTCTTCCGCGTGCTTTGCGCGACCGTTCGAAAGTATTGGCACTGTCTGGCGGCGGGCCTGATGGCGCGTTCGGTGCCGGCTATCTGACGGCCCGCGCCGAGGCGGGTTGCAGCGCGCCAGATATCGTCACTGGGGTCAGCATCGGGGCGCTGATCGCGACGCTGGTGTTTGCCAGCCAGGAATACGCGCTCCGTTCGCTCTTTGCAGAGGGCGGTTTTGCGCAGACGTCACCCAGCGTCAACCCGCTACGAGCGATCACTATGGGCACTGTTGCGGACGGTGAAACTTACCGCAAACTCGTAGCCCAGACGATGGACCGTAATCTCATAGCGCTGGTCGCAGCCGAACACCGCAAAGGCCGGCGGCTCTACGTCGCCACGACTGACCTCGACGCGATGCGCATGACAGCCTGGGATATGGGGGCGATCGCAAATCTTCCAGGAACTGGCAAAATGGCGCTGTTCCATGACGTTATCATCGCTTCAGCCAGCATCCCGGGCGTGTTCCCCGTCGTTCCCTTGCCCAACGGCGACGGCAGCGCCCGGCTGCATGTCGACGGCGGCGTCACGGGGCAAGTCTTCGTGCCAGTTCTACCCCCGACAGCGAAGCGACCCCAAGTCCGCATCATTTTCAATAATGGACTGTCGGGCGATCCGCCCATCTCGCGACTCGAGGCGCTGCCGACGGTCCAGCGCGGTCTATCCACTTTGATCCGCGCACAAAGCCGCCAGCAGGTGGAGCTAGCCAGGATTCGGGCCAAAGTTGCTGGCGGGCAGGTCGACGCCGTATCGATCCCACCCGATGCGCCCGTCGCTCGTTTGCAGGATTTTTCGGCCCGCGCCATGGCGGCAACCTTCGAATTGGGGCGGCAGATCGGACAGCCGCCAGCCGGGGAGTGTCCTTAATCTGGCACAGCGGCGGAAACTGAACGATTGCATCGGCACCTGCGCGACTTGACTTGGTACGATTTCGCACTAGATTGTTCGATATCGCATAATATGGAGGTCCGCCATGTCACTATCTCGTCGCTCGTCACTCGCCCACATCGGGGGCGGCGTCGTCGTGGCCGCCGCAATTCCTGCAGCAGCGTTCCTCGCAACGCGAACCCCCGATTCTGCACTTGCACCATGGGATAAGGCTGGACGCTACTCGGACCCCCGCATGCGGGCGCTGTCTTACGCACTGTTGGCGCCCAATCCGCACAATCGCCAGCCGTGGCTGGCCGAACTCGTCGGCAGCGACGGCGTCACGCTTTACCGCGATCTCAAGCGCGCGCTGCCGGTGACGGATCCGCTTTCGCGGCAGCTGACGATCGGCATGGGCGGCTTTCTCGAACTGATGGAAATGGCGGCCGCCCAAGAGGGCTATGGCGTGACCACCACGCTTTTTCCAATAGGCGAAAACGGCCCCACTGCGATCTGCCGATTCGTGCCCGGTGTCGGCAAACCCGACCCACTGTTTGCCCATGCCCTGAACCGACGCACCCACAAGGGTCCGTTCGAAGCCCGCGCCGTGCCGTCCGATGCGGTCAAACGCCTGTCCGCGCATGCTCAAATTTTCACAGACGGCCCCGAACAGGCGGCGCTCAGACGGCTGGCTCATGCCGGCTGGATGAGGGAGGTGCGGACGCCTGATGCCTGGCAAGAAAGCATCGATCTGCTGCGGATCGGAAAGGACGAAATCAACGCCAATCCGGATGGTATTCCTTTGTCCGGGCCCATGATCGAGACGATGGCGATGGTCGGCATGCTGACGCGCAGCGCCGCTGCAAACCCAGAAAGCCCCAGCGCAAAGCCGTTCATCGAGCGCACCGCGAACGCGATTTTGCAGGCGCCCGCCTTCACCGTTTCGCTGAGCCAGCAGAACGCTCGGGCGGACCAGATTGCAGCGGGCCGTCGATGGTTGAGGCTCAATCTCGCTGCAACCGCTGAGGGGCTTGCCCTTCGCCCCGTCAGTCAAGCCCTTCAGGAATACCCGGCGATGAAACCGATATACGACGAAATTCATGCCCGGCTTGCGCCACGGGGGGAAACGGTGCAGATGCTCGGGGTGATGGGATATGGCGCGGCCGCGCCACGGACGCCGAGGTGGCCGCTGGAAAGTGGGATTACGAATGCCTGACGAGCCCGCTAGGGCCTATTTCACATTATTTAACGAGATCGGCATTCTGGCTCAGCTGAGCCGCTCGATGTTCGAGGCGCGACTGCCGCCCGGCATGCTGGTTTCGCACTTTAGCGTGCTCAATCATTTGATCCGCGTGCAAGACGGACGCACGCCGCTCGATCTGGCGCGTTCGTTTCAAGTTCCAAAGACAACGATGACGCATACATTGGCTACCCTAGAAGCAGCCGGTCTGATCGAGACCAGATTAAACCCCGACGACAAGCGCTCGAAGCGCGTCTGGATCACGGTGGACGGTCGCGCGTTTCGTAACACGGCGATAGATTCGCTCAAGCCGGACCTCGAGCGCCTCGCGGAACGGTTTCCCCTGTCCTCGGTCGAGGCCGTATTGCCCACTCTGGCCGCATTGCGTCAGGTGATGGACGCCGACCGCGCGTCATAACGGCAGTCTAGCGCAACAATCGTCAACGCACCGCTGCGTGACGGCCCGGCAGCGGTGCACCACTGATCTCGACGATGAATTTCTGGCGGAACGCGCGCTCGAAGTCGCCGTAGCCGTCGGCGGCGATCACGAACGAACCGTGACCGCCCTGAACATGATCCTTGTACCACTGCTCGATGGTGGCAGCCTCGCTGCCGTCGAGGATCGGCAACCCGTTGATGATCACTTTGCTCTCGACCAGTTCGTCGCGCACGTCACTCACCGGCTCTGCCGGGTTGCAATCCTCACGGCCATCACCCGACACGTCGACCACGGTGCGGTTCGCCTTGGCCGGTATCTGGGGAATGACCTTGTCGGCGATCGTGCGCAGCGAGCGCGAGACGCACGTGAATTGTCCGTTGATGCGTGGCATGCGCCGGATGCGGGCAGCGACGGCTTTGGCATCGGCCGCGCTCGCGATACGGACCCATGGCATCGCAATTTCGGTCCGGTCCGACCAAGCCATGATCGACAACATAATCGATGCCTGTGGGCCGTTGGTGATCGCGCTGATGACGCCCGGATCTTCTAGCGCCTTTGCGATGCCTTCGATCTGTAAATAATAGCGCGTGTCATCGACCGAGTTCGACACGTCCACGGCGAGCAGCAACGCGGTGTCGACCTCGGGCAGCGAGCCTTGGGCGGAGGCGTCCGGTGGATTGCGTAATGCGACGCTGGCGATCAGAGCGAGACTTGCAATAAGCCCCAGCCCAAGGGCGGCGGAGCGGCGCGCGCGGGCGGCGGCGGGGACGGCTGCGGTCGGTGATGTCATGGGCCTCGCCGTCAGCGGATCGCCGTTTCGATATTCCGGGCGAGATGCAATCCTTGAACCGTTTCAAGGCCGCGAACGCCTGACAATACCGCACCGTCGAGATTGGCGCCCGTCATGTTGGCGCCCGTCAGATTTGCGCCGGACAAGTCGGCCTTGGTCAGGTCCGCGTTGGTGAAATCGACGCCCGAGAGATCGGCACCGCGAAACCGTGCGAAATGCAGCACCGCAAAGCGCAACCTGACGCCGGTCAGCGTTGCGCCCGAAAAATCGCATCCCAGCAGAACGGCGCGTTGCGGCGATCCGCGATCATCGCCCCAAGGATAGTCGAGGGCGGCGAGGTCCGCGCCTGTCAGGTTCGCGCCGCGGAAGTCGGCGCCGTCGAGGCGGACGGCCATGATCCGCGCACCGGTGAGATTGGCGCCGCGAAAGCGGGGGGCCTCGCGCTGATCTGGCTCCAATCCCGAATAAATCGTCGGGCGCAGCATCGTTACGCCGGTGAGGTCGGCTGCGGTGAAGTCGGCTCGTGTGATCACAGCCCGGTCGAGCTTGGCACCGGCGAGGTTCGCGCCACTGAGATTTGCGCCAGCCAGATCCGTGCCAAAAAGGTTGGCCTTAGTCAGTTGCGCTTGCTTGAAGTCGAGGCCCGCGAGGTCGAGCCCGGACAGATCGCGGCCTGAATAGTCGAGTTTCGCGCCTGCGGCGGCGCCAAACATCGCTGTCGTCACTTCCTTGGCGGTAAAGTCAGCGGCATGCACCGGCAGCGTGACATGCGGTCCAACAAGCGTTCCGGCGAACGCGGCGCACCATGCAACATGCCGCCAACGAACCCCCGTTGCGAGTGGACGCGTAAGGTCAATGTGTCGACGTCGTGCCACGCGGGCCTCTCGGCTGGAGGGGACTACCAGCGCACGCGATCCAAGTTCCGGATGGTGTCGCGTCCGCGCACTGTGTCGAAACCTTTTACGCCAGCAAGGTTCGCTTCGTCGAGGTTGGCGTTCGTCAGATCGGCGCCGGTGAGATCGGCCCCACTGAGATCGGCGCGCGAAAGATCGGCCAGATTGAGGTCGATGCCGTCCATTTCCGCGCCGACGAAGCTCGAAAATGTCAAGACCGCGCGCGACAGGTCGACATTGCGCAAGTCAGCGCCGGAAAAGTCACAGCTCTTCAAGATCGACGCTGGCATCGACGACAGATCGGCGCGCGGCTCATGCGGTCCCAACTTCGCGCCATACAGGTTTGCGCCGCGGAAATCGGCGCCGATCAGCTTCGTCGTCATCCGGATGCCGCGCATGTCGGCGCCTTTGAACTTCGGCATTTCCTGGGGAGCGTACTCGAGCGTCGTCGAAACGTCCGGGCGCATCAGTGTGGCGTTCAACAAGATCGCCCCGCTGAGGTTGGCGCGGATCAGGTTGGCACGATTGAGATTTCCGCCGGTGAGATCGGCGCCCGAAAGGTTGGCAGCAGTCAGGTCCGCCCCGAACAAATCGATACCGGCCATGGCCGCACCGCTGAAGTCGAGCCCCGCAAGGTCGAGATGGCGCAGGTTCTGCCCGGTGAAATCGAGCGCTGCGCCTGAGCGGCGGGCCTGGGTAACGGCGGTCGTCACATCGCGGGCGGTAAACTCTTGAGGCGGCAAGTCGAGCGCAACGCCCTCTGGCCCGATCGCGGCACGGACCCATACGTCGCGCGTGTGGGACTTGGCGTCGCGCGTGTGAGATTTGGTTTCGCGCGTCTGCGCGTTAGCCGTGGCAGCCAGAACGGTTAGACTGAAGACCAGAATCCCGGTCACTACGCCAGCGTGACACGCGGCACGTGCGGCCCACCACTGCGCTCTCGTAAAGGGAGAGGAACCGGGATACGAACGGGGAGACGAACCGGGAGCCGGCGAGCCCGCCGATCCTGCATGTCCGACATGGGCGCTGCGAACCCCGGGCATGGCGTCTCCATTCTGCTGAACCCACAGGTCGAGCTTGTCATCGGTCATCCGGGGGGGGAAGACAAATCTCACCCGTCAAGCGAGCTCGACGGAATGATCAGCTTGCAGTGCAATATGCTATAATGCTGTTTCAATGAGACTATTTCCGCAATTGTGCACATGCGAGATAACGCATTGCTTGCCCACGCGGCAAACGCCGGAACTATCCCGGCCGGGCACAGGTTCAGCGATTTGCGGGAAAAGCGGCGGAGCGCACGGTATTCAAACCGCCGAATCAACTCGTCGTATCAACCCGCCGCGATGCGCTCGATGTCGGCGCCACAGGCCGAAAGCTTGCGTTCAAGCTGCTCGAAGCCGCGATCGAGATGGTAGACGCGGTTCAGCAAGGTCTCGCCGTCTGCCATCAAAGCTGCAATCACTAGCGACACGGATGCGCGCAGGTCGGTTGCCATCACCGGCGCGCCGGTCAACGCAGCAACGCCTTTGATCACAGCCGTATCACCGTTGAGGCGAATGTCGGCGCCGAGCCGGGCGAGTTCCTGGACGTGCATGAAGCGGTTTTCGAAGATGGTTTCGCGAATGACGCTGGTGCCCTTGGCCATCGTCACCAGCGCCATGAGTTGCGCCTGCAGGTCTGTCGGGAAACCCGGAAACGGTTGGGTCTCGACCGTGATCGGGATGATGTCGCTGCCATTGCGGCGGATCCGAAGACCAGCCGCGCTCTCGCTGACTTCCGCGCCGGTGGCGGTAAGGGTGGCAAGGGCCGCCTTCAGGTGCTCGGCCCGTGCCCCTGTCAATACGACGTCGCCGCCGGTTGCGGCCACGGCGAAAGCGAACGTGCCGGTTTCGATGCGATCGGGCAGAACGGTGTGGACGGCGCCTTCAAGCCGCTCGCGGCCCTGGATCATCAGCGTCGACGTCCCGATGCCTTCGATCAGGCAGCCCATCTTGACCAGGCAGTCGGCAACGTCGCCGATCTCGGGCTCACGCGCGGCATTTTCGATGACGGTCTCGCCTCGGGCAAGTGCGGCCGCCAGAAGCACGTTGTGGGTCGCCCCAACCGACACTTTAGGAAAAGTCACGCGCGCTCCGCGCAGGCCACCGGCCGGCGTCTTGGCGATCACGTAACCGCGATCGATCTCGATGTCGGCACCCAGCGCCTTGAGGCCTGACAGGTGGAGATCGACCGGCCGGGTGCCGATCGCGCAACCGCCGGGCAGCGAGACCTTGGCTTGGTGACAGCGGGCCAGCAACGGACCCAGCACCCAGAAGCTCGCGCGCATCCGCGAGACCATTTCGTATGGGGCTGTCGTATCGACGATGTCGCGGGCAGACAGGTGGAAGGTCTCGCCGAGATAAGCCGCTGGCGTCGAACGCTTGCCGTCGACGGCGAGATCAACGCCGTGGTTGCGCAGGATGCGCGCAAGCAGGTTGACGTCGGCAAGGTTCGGCACGTTTTTCAAGGTTAGACGGTCTGCGGTCAGCAGACTGGCAATCATCAGCGGTAGGGCGGCATTCTTCGCGCCCGAAATCGGGATCTGTCCGTTGAGCTTGCGCCCCCCGCTGATACGAATGCGATCCACGTGTCCCTCTTTCTGTCGGCGCGGTCAGCGCGGTGAATGGCGGCCGTTCCGCTACGGTATGGCCCGCCTCGCAGCCCCACCGCAAGGCGCTGGAGACGCTACGACGCCATCTGACGGATTGCCGGTGAAGCTCATAGCGAATCATTTGCAGATCAAGCGTGTGGCGATCTATTAACCGCCCTTATCGCCGCACGCAAAGCGCGCAATCAAGACGGACGATCACGGCGGGCGATCACGGCGGGCGATCACGGCGGGCGATCACGGCGGGCGATCACGGCGGGCGATCACGGCGGGCTGCCCGCTGTCAGGTTTCAGGCTCGCCCGGACCGGCATTGGCGGCTGTCGCGCCTCCGTCATCCGGTGCGGGCGCCTCGATGGCATCGGGGGCTTCATGATCTGCGCGCTGGCCCTCTTTACGCCGCTTCAGGTTGGCCCGTAGCGCCTGTTCGAGCCTTGCGGACTTGGCCGCCTGTTGTCGGTTTTGCGGACGCGGTGGCATTTTTGGGTCGCCGGGCACGGAGTAAGGAAATGATTTCAGCAGGTCGAGGCCTGAGCTACGTCACAATGCCGCGTCCGGACAACGGTCGAGACGGCCGGGAGGGCTCCGAAGCGCGCAACATCGCACGTGGCCCGGTTTCACCACCGCGCTCGTTCACGCCGCACACTTTCAGGATAGACACAACACGGAGGTCTGGCTAGACGAGGAAACCGCGTCGTGGTTCGTCCTCGGGCGCGGTCGGTGGCCGGACGGCCGAACGGTGGAGTTCGGCGCTCAGGTCTGGACCGTTGGTCCCAGACGGCCACCTTACCCGGATAATACGTGTCCAGGTCGGCGCTGCGGTAGCTCAGTGGCAGAGCACTCCCTTGGTAAGGGAGAGGTCGAGAGTTCAATCCTCTCTCGCAGCACCATTTCAAAGTCGTTTCATAGGTCGAAACCGCTACTCCCTCGCAGCGGTCTCATGCTCAGGCGCCAACAGCCGGCCGATCAGCTGCGCAGACACTGCCAACCGGCTGCTCGCGAATGAGCGCCATGATCGCATCGCGAACCTCAGGTTCGCGCCAGTCGTCGACGTGAGACGACAGATCGTCCGGGCCATTGCAGCAATCCGACCACAGCTGCCGGGGAGAACACGAGGCCAGTCAGTCTGCCGACCGGCGGCGATCTTGTGCAACGTCGGATCAGCGAATAGTGGTTAGGGCTCAGACGCCGACGCAATGTGCCCGGCCTCACGATGTCCTTTTCTGGAGACGCCGCATGCGCGCACGCATCGTCATATTGCCAGCTCTGATCGCTGGGCTCGCGTTTGCGCCGATGGCCGCGCAGGCACAAGCGACCTGGACGGACAACGGCGCCATTTACGACAGTGATGCGAGGGAACGGGCGGAGCAGGTCGAAGCCGAGCGAGCCGCCCGCCGCAAGACATATGCGCCAATCGTCTATCCAAAATTCATGGACGGCGGCGAGCGCCCCGATATCCAGCCAGCCGAGCCGCCGATCGTGTATTTCGACCAGCCCGAACAGCCGGGCTCGATCCTCGTCGACACGGCGAACCGCAAGCTGTTTTACGTTCTCCCCGGCAAGAAGGCCTATCAATACCCGATATCTGTCGGCCGAGACGGCTTTACGTGGACCGGCACAGAAAAGATCAGCCGCATCGCGCCATGGCCGTCGTGGACACCACCGCCGGAAATGCACAAGCGCGTCCCCGGCCTGCCGATCACCGTGTCGGGCGGGTTGAAGAACCCGCAAGGCGCGCGCGCGCTTTATCTCGGTAACACCATCTACCGCATCCATGGCACCAACAACGACCGCACGGTCGGCCGCGCCAATTCGTCGGGTTGCTTCCGCCTGACCAACGAACACGTCGTGCATCTGGCCAGCATCGCCAAGGTCGGGACCAAGGTGAAGGTGTTGCAGGCCTACAACGGCAATGTCAGCGAAGCGCCTCCGCTAGCGAGCTTTTTCAACTGGGACAGCCCCGAGCCGGCCGCTGCGCCTGTGAAGCCGAAGCCAAAAAAGCCGGTCGCGAAAAAGCCGGTCCAGTCGACCACGACCGCGACTGCGCCAGTAGCGGCGACGCCAGTAGCGGCGACGCCCGTAGCGGCGACGCCCGTAGCGGCGACGCCCGTAGCGGCGACGCCCGTAGCGGCGACGCCCGTAGCGGCGACGCCCGTAGCGGCG
>JAWXCP010000166.1:0-3203 GCA_034408685.1 Hyphomicrobium aestuarii
ACGAAGTCGGGCACGATGTAGTTGAGCAGTCGCTGGTAGTGCGTCACCAGCACGATGGCATTCTCTCTGTCGGCGAGCTGGTTGACGCCCTGGGACACGATCCTGAGCGCGTCGATATCGAGGCCGGAATCGGTCTCGTCGAGAATCGCCAGACGGGGATCGAGCAGCGCCATCTGCAAGATTTCGTTGCGTTTCTTCTCGCCACCGGAAAAGCCTTCGTTGACGCTGCGGCCGAGAAAATCGGGGCTCATGTCGAGCAGCTTCATCTTCTCGCGCACGAAATCGTCGAACTCGAGCGGGTCCAGCTCTTCCCGGCCGCGCTGCGCCTGCACCGTGTTGTAGGCCAGGCGCAGAAACTGGCTGTTGGCGACGCCGGGTATCTCGATCGGATACTGAAAGGCGAGAAACACGCCGGCACACGCACGCTCTTCTGGCGCCAGCTCAAACAGATTCTTGCCTTCGAAGACCACGCTGCCGGCTGTGACTTCATAAGCCGTGTGGCCGGCGAGCACCTTGGCGAAGGTGCTTTTGCCTGAGCCGTTCGGCCCCATGATGGCATGCACCTCACCGCTCTTCACGGTAAAGTCCAGGCCTTTCAGAATTTCTACGCCGTTCACGGTCGCGTGCAGCCCGCGCACTTCGAGCAAGGTCTTGCTGTCTTGGTAAATCATCCGACGCTTCCTTCAAGTTTGAAACTGAGCAGCTTGGTCGCTTCGACCGCAAACTCCATCGGCAATTGTTGGAATACGTCCTTGCAGAACCCGTTGATGATCATCGACACGGCCGCCTCGGCGCCGATGCCTCGCTGCGCAAAGTAGAACATCTGGTCCTCGCCGATCTTCGAGGTCGATGCCTCGTGCTCGACCTTGGCGGTGTGGTTGCGCACCTGCAGATAGGGGAAGGTGTTGGCACCGGCCTGGTCACCGATCAGCATCGAGTCGCATTGCGAATAATTGCGCGCACCGGCAGCCGTCGGCGCAATTTTGACCAGCCCGCGGTAACTGTTGTTGGAACGGCCGGCTGAGATGCCTTTGCTGACGATGGTGCTGCGGGTGTTCTTGCCGAGGTGAATCATTTTGGTCCCGGTGTCGGCCTGCTGGAGGTGATTGGTGACAGCAACCGAATAAAACTCTCCCACCGAGTTGTCGCCACGCAAGACGACGGAAGGGTACTTCCACGTGATCGCCGATCCGGTCTCGACCTGCGTCCAGGAAATACGCGAGTTGACGCCTTTGGCCAAGCCGCGCTTGGTGACGAAGTTGTAGATTCCGCCAACGCCGTTTTCATCACCGGCATACCAGTTCTGGACCGTCGAGTACTTGATGTCGGCGTTGTCGAGCGCGACCAGTTCCACCACTGCCGCATGCAATTGATTGGTACTGAATGCAGGTGCGGTGCAGCCTTCGAGATAAGAGACCGACGCGCCTTCTTCGGCAATGATCAAGGTGCGCTCGAACTGCCCCGACTCCTCGGTGTTGATGCGGAAGTAGGTCGATAGATCCATCGGGCATTTGACGCCCTTCGGAATGAAGCAAAACGAGCCGTCGGTAAAGACGGCAGAGTTGAGCGCGGCGTAATAGTTGTCGCCGGTCGGTACCACGGTGCCGAGATACTTTTGAACCAGCTCCGGATGCTCAAGCACGGCTTCCGACATCGAACAGAAAATGACGCCGACCTCGGCCAGCTTGTGCTTGTAGGTCGTCGCCACCGACACGCTGTCGAAAATGACGTCTACCGCGACGCCGGCCAGCGCCATGCGTTCGTGCAGCGGTACGCCTAGCTTTTCAAAGGTGCGCAGCAACTCTGGATCGACCTCGTCCATGCTTTTCAGCTTTGCCCTCTGCTTTGGCGCCGCGTAGTAGCTGATGGCCTGGAAATCGATCTTCGGGTAGTGGACGTTGGGCCATTTCGGCTCTTCCATCTTGAGCCAAGCCTGGTAAGACTTGAGGCGAAAATCGAGCAGCCACTCGGGCTCGTTCTTCTTGGCCGAAATCATTCGAATGGTGTTTTCGTTGAGTCCCTTCGGCGCGACATCAGACTCGATCGCTGTGACGAAACCGTGCTTGTAAGGCTGGCTAATGAGTTTTTCCAGTACCGCGCTCATGAGGTTGATCCTGTTCTGTCAAGCCGAAAAGGACGATCCGCAGCCGCAGGTCGTGGCGGCACCAGGATTGTTCTTGATGACAAACTGCGCACCGTCGAGATCGTCTTTGTAGTCGATCTCGGCTCCCGCCAGGTACTGATAGCTCATCGCATCGATCAGCAGCGATACACCGTTTTTGGTCATCGTGGTGTCGTCTTCGTTGGCGAACTCGTCAAAGGTGAAACCGTACTGAAATCCGGAACAACCGCCGCCTTGAACATAGACACGGAGTTTCAGGTCGGCGTTGCCTTCTTCGGCAATCAGTTCAGCGACTTTGGCCGCCGCGCTGTCGGTGAAGACAAAAGGTGAGGGCATTTCCGCCTGAATGTTTTCGCTGACTTCGCTCATTGCGTCACCTCAGTATTCTTTACGTCAAGCTTGGGCTTTTTTACGTTGAAACTCTCGCCGCAGCCGCATTCGCTTTCGACGTTGGGATTGTCGAACTTGAACATCTGCTTGAGCCCTTCCTTAACGAAATCGATACGCGAGCCGTCGAGCACCGACAGGCTGTCGGAATCGAGAACGACACGTGCGTTGTGCGACTCGAATGTGTGGTCTCCGGGGCGTATTTCGTCGGCGATGTCAAAGGTATGCGCCAAGCCCGTGCAGCCCACTTTCTTGACGCCGATGCGCAGGGCAAGCCCTTTGCCGCGCTTCGCCAACTGGCTCTGAATCTGTTTCGCCGCGTTTTCTGTCAAGGTAATCGTCATAACCCAAGCTCCATAGTAGCCACACCAAGCGTCGCGATCAGCAGGGACATCCGCGCTGGATCGCCTTAAAGTTCGTCGCGTCGCCGAAAGAACTTCGAGTAGTGTCGTGTCGAAACCATCTACTTGTCAAGATGATTTCGTAACGCTATCATCGCTGCATGGTCAAGGAGCTGAAGATGGACAGTCGTGCGATCGCGGAGCTGGTCTTGCAACTGGGGCGCATGGCGTCCGCCGAGGCACTCGCAGAGGGCCTGACGCCGGTCCAGTGGGCGGGGCTCAGGTATTTCGGGCGGGCGAATCGCTTCTCCCGAACGCCATCCGCCTTCGCCGCTTTTCACGGCACGACGCGG
>JAWXCP010000167.1:0-16161 GCA_034408685.1 Hyphomicrobium aestuarii
ACGCCACAGATCGTCCGGCAGCAACTGCGTCATGGGCTATCTCCTTGTTGGAGATCACATACCCGCTGACTGCGCCGGAACTAAGGGGAGAGGCATGATTGGAGTCTGCGGTCAAATTTCTAGAACAGCTGCAGCAGCTTTGGCAACGGTTGTTGGCGTTTTGATCGAGGTGCCCGTGATGCTGTCACTGGTCAGAATCATCAATGCCAGAAAGGGCTGGTTGGAGCAGGATCAAACGGCCAAAACTTGAATTATAGGACGCGTCAGCTTGGAAACTGTCGCGTCAGATCAACCGTCAGACGTCGGCGCTGTTGAAATCATTAGATTGTTCGCAGGATCGCGAAATTTATGGTTTCGTCATTTATCGGCGGACCCAACTGCCGCAGCGCTCCCAATGCCGTCTCGGCGAGGCCGACCACTCGTGCAGCGGAGCCTGCGCGCAACCTGCTTTGTCTTCCAGAATTGTACTCTTCGTGCTACATTATAGTCTAGTCTGCTGCACGAAGGTATCAAATGCCTACTCCTCACAACCCGCCCGCTGCTGTGCAGCGTGCGCTGCGTAAGCTTGGCGCGGACATCCACGATGCCCGGCGGCGGCGGCGGCTGCCGATGGCGGTCGTGGCTGAGCGTGCCTTCACCTCACGCTCGACCCTGCAGAAGGTCGAAGCGGGCGACACCAGCGTGAGCATGGGTATATATGCCAGCGTTCTGCAAGCGCTCGGTCTCCTTGATGGCTTGAGCCAGATCGCCGACATCGGCAACGATCGCGTTGGCCAAGCGCTGGCCAGCGCCGAACTGCCAAAGCGCATCCACCTCAAGCGAACGGCTGGATGATCGCGTTATGGCTGACTTCGAGGTGCACATTGATCTGGACGGTCGCACACGCCCTGTCGGGTTGGCGAGATGCAATCGCGTCCGAGGCAACGAGACCATCCTGTTCGAATATGACGGGGAATGGCTCGGCGACACCACGCGCTTTTCGCTGGAACCCGCTCTTGCCTTGACCCGGGGCGCATTCGCACCTCCTGCCGGACGGGCGACGTTCGGCTCTATTGGCGATAGCGCTCCTGATACCTGGGGCCGCCGCTTGATGCAGCGCGCCGAACGCCGTCTCGCCGAACGCGAAAGCCGAGCTGTTCGCACCCTAGCGGAAAGCGATTACCTGCTCGGCGTTGCAGACGAGACCCGGCTTGAGGCACTCCGATTCCGCTGGGTGGGCGAAGAGGCGTTCCAGGCACCGGTCCGCGCTGGTGTTCCCGCGCTTATCGAACTGGGCCGACTGCTCCAGATCACCGAGCGGATTTTGCGGGATGAGGAAACAGACGAGGATCTCCAACTCATCTTTGCGCCCGGCTCCTCGCTCGGCGGCGCACGTCCCAAGGCGTCGGTTATCGACCTGCACGGGCATCTGGCAATCGCAAAATTCCCCAAAGAGACCGATGACTACAGCATGGAGACCTGGGAAGAGATCGCTTTGCGATTGGCCGACCAGGCCGGCATCGCGACCCCGCGCCATGAATTGATCGCCGTTGCGGGAAAGCCGGTCTTGCTGTCGCGGCGCTTCGATCGCGCGGATGGCAATCGCATTCCCTTTCTTTCGGCCATGGCGATGATGGGCGCTAAAGACGGCGAGCGTGGCAGTTACCCAGAAATCGTTGACGCCCTGGCGCAGTATGGCGCACACGGGAAGACAGACGCCCACGCCCTCTATCGGCGCGTTGTTTTCAACGTGTTGATCTCAAACGTCGACGATCACCTGCGCAACCACGGCTTCCTATGGATGGGCAAAGCAGGCTGGTCCCTCTCGCCGGCCTATGACCTCAATCCCGTGCCGGTCGATGTCAAAGCGCGTGTGCTGACGACGAACATCGATCTCGACGAAGGTACCTGTTCGCTCGACCTGTTGGAGGCTGCATCGGGCTTTTATGGTCTTACGCTGCCGCAGGCCCGTGCCATTATCAAACAGGTCGCAACGGTGACGGCGACATGGCGCAAGGCCGCCAAGGCAGCCGGTGCTCGACCGGCCGAAATCACGCGCATGGCGAGCGCCTTCGAGCACGACGATCTCAAGCGCGCGCTCGCGTTGTGATGCGCGGTTGCCGAAAGCCGTCAGCAGATCGGCTGGGTTATTGTCAGGGGCATGACTGTCAGTACTTTGTTGACGGTGTTGATCCAATCAGACAACCCGGGATTACAGCCGTCATCACCGCGTTGAGCTGAGTTTCAGCAGCTGTGGCGCAACAGTGACGAAACGCGTTGATCTATCAAAGCGATAGCAAGCTGCAAAAATACCGTCAGGCAAAAATTAGGACGGCTTCGGCGTATTGAGAAGGCTGGATCCGAGGCTGAAAATACCGTCAAAGATACCGTCAAGTGTGCGGGGATTGAAAAGCTGGCTTTTGTCGGTGAAGGCGTAAATGCTGGTTTTGCGTCAGTATCTTACATAGATATCGCGCACGCTGATGATGTAAAGTGCATTATAAATGGAGTTTCATAAGTATTTGTTTTTATGAGATAATTTCTTGCCTGAAATTGCTGGTCATTCCCACTCGATGGTGCCGGGCGGTTTGCTGGTGATGTCGTAGACGACGCGGTTGATGCCCTTGACCTCGTTGATGATGCGCGTCGCAGCGCGGCCGAGGAAGTCGTGAGCGAACGGGAAATAATCAGCCGTCATGCCGTCCACAGACGTAACCGCGCGCAGCGCGCAGACGTGATCGTAGGTCCGCCCGTCTCCCATCACGCCGACGGTCTTGACCGGCAGCAGCACGGCAAACGCCTGCCAGATCGTATCGTACAATCCAGCTTTCCTGATTTCGTCGAGATAGATGGCGTCCGCCTTGCGCAGAATATCCAGTTTCTCAGGCGTGATCTCCCCGGGGATACGGATCGCGAGACCGGGCCCTGGAAACGGATGGCGACCGACGAACGCGTCGGGCAATCCAAGCTCACGGCCGAGATCACGCACCTCATCTTTGAACAGTTCGCGCAACGGCTCGACCAGCTTGAGGTTCATACGCTCGGGTAAGCCGCCAACGTTGTGGTGCGACTTGATCGTGACCGATGGCCCGCCGGAAAACGATACGCTTTCGATTACGTCGGGATAGAGCGTGCCCTGGGCCAAGAACTGCGCGCCGCCCAATTTGCGGGCCTCGGCCTCGAAAACATCGATGAACAGCCCGCCGATGATTTTGCGCTTTTGTTCAGGGTCGGACACGCCGGCGAGCTTGGACAGAAACAGGTCCTGGGCTTCGACATGGACCAGCGGAATGTTGTAATGGTCGCGGAACAGCCCAACGACTTCGGCCGCCTCGTTCATCCGGAGCAGGCCATGGTCGACAAAGATGCAGGTCTGCTGCGCACCGATCGCCTCGTGGATCAAGACGGCCGCAACCGCGCTATCGACACCACCGGATAGGCCGCAGATGACCCGGCCGTTTCCGACCTGCGCTCGGATTTTGTCAATCGCCTGCTGGCGGACCTTGTCCATCGTCCAAGACGGCGAAATGCCCGCGATGTCGCGCACGAAGCGGGTGATGAGCTGAGCCCCATCGGGGGTGTGGACGACTTCGGGGTGGAACATCGTCGTATAAATGCGGCGGGCCTCGTCGCTGGCGATGGCAAACGGCGCATTCGGGCTGGCGGCCTTGACGGTAAAACCGTCGGGCAGCTTGGTGACGCGATCACCGTGGCTCATCCACACGGGATAACGGCCGCCGACGTGCCATAGGCCATCAAACAACGCCGACGGCGCGACGATTTCGATATCGGCCCGGCCAAACTCTGCCGCGTGACCGCCCTCGACGACGCCGCCGAGCTGCACCGCCGTCGTCTGCTGCCCGTAACATATGGCAAGCACAGGTACGCCAAGATCAAAGACGCACTGTGGCGCCCGGGGTGACCCGGTCACCGTGACCGATGCAGGCCCGCCAGACAGGATGATGGCCGACGGTTTCAGCCGATCGACCGCGACTTGGGCGTGTTGGAACGGGTGAATTTCGCAATAGACGTGCGCCTCTCGGACCCGCCGCGCGATCAGCTGCGTCACCTGGCTGCCAAAGTCGACGATCAGAACGCTGCCGGTCGCTGCGGGCGCTTGCACGCGGTCGCTAGGACTGGCGGCGGACGATGGAATGTTTGCGGTCATGGAAGCGAGATAGCTGGCCATAAGGCATCAAGCAACGGCCGCTGCTGTCCGCGCCGTCGCACCTGTGGGCGGCCGGTGACGCGCATGCGGCCCGGCCCCAGGCCGTATCCGGCTCGTTTAGCAGGTCGTTCTCAAAGTCGTTCTTGGCGCGCCAGTCAGTTGCCAATATGCAGCCATTTAGACGCCACATTGTACGTCGCCATCACACAAAGCCAACCCGATCGGGGCAAAGATCGGAAATTGACCGCCGATGCCAAAACGCGTGATTTGAAATGCGACCTGAAAATAATTGGCGAGACGATGTTGACAATCGCGGGGAGGTCTGCAAATAAGGGCGGGTAGACGGAAGCGTGCTCGGACCAATCGACGTTCTATCCAAATTTGTGATCGTTCGTCGAGAAGATCGGCCGCTGCCGTTGTTAGAAATCTGAATGGTAATCGAGCCAGAGCCTGGCTCAAAAACGAGAGCTTCCGATGTCACCGGTCGTGTTGAAAAATACGGATAGCCAAGCATACGATGCGTATGCCTTCGAGGCATATGCCTTGTACGTGCTCGGTAGCAGCCGTGATGACGTTGGCGTGTGCAGGCCAGACGACAATAGCTCCGCCGGGAGAGGCAGGGACGCAGGCTAATCGCCCGTCCCATCACGTTGTGAGACGTGAAGCCCTCCTCCGGCAACTGCCGCGGGAGGGCTTCGTCGTTTTGGGGTCGGGCGATCAGTCCAGTCGGGTGATCGGGGCGGGCGATCAGCTCGTCAGCCTCGAAGGACGAACCAACCCGCCAACAAGCCCGATAGCCCAATAAAATCAGCTATCTTCGGATGGTCGTGAGACGCGGTTCCGTGCGCCAATGCGTGCGGAACTCGTCCGATGCGGGTCGTCCAGTGGTGAAGAGAACGGTTACTTCGACTCATAATCGCGAGGTCGTGGGTTCGAATCCCACTCCCGGAACCAATGCCGGGGTAGCTCAGTGGATAGAGCGCGTATGTACCGTCTCGGCCTGTTCCCTGGACACTCGCATCACGGGTAGATGGTGACACGACACAAGACCCGCGCGGAACGCGCGCGGCGGACGTCCAGTGGTGATGAGAACGGTTACTTCGCTTGTCACGCAGGTGGTCGTGGGTTCGAATCCCACTCCTGGAAGCAATTCCAGGGTAGCTCAGTGGGAGAGCACCTTACCGTCTCGGCCGTTTCCCTGGACGTCCACCGCGTGTGAATTGCGGGGGAATACACGAATAATGACTTCTTATACGCCCGATGGTGTCGACAGCGGTTACTTCGTTTGCATCGACCGTACCGCCGTCATTGCGTTCCTCGGGCGGCTGAAACCGAATAGGAGGTGCCGTGTGATGATATGGAAAGGGCAGAGCCGCGCGTATTTGGAGCAAAATGCCGAAAGCCGTCTCTTTTGACGTCTAATTTATCGGCGCGCAGCGGACGAGGCCCTTCGGCCAGCCGCCGCGAACCGTCGGAGTTTTGGCCGGTCAGACGTCGCGGGTTCACGCTCGCGCAATTGACCACCTTGAGTTCGGCTTGGGCATAAGTTCTCGCCGCTCGCTTGGCTGCGACCGGGTGGGCGGACGGAGACTTGGCCCAAGCCGTTGGAATAAAGACAAAAATGGCGGCCGATGGTGAAGAGACCGGTTCCTTCGAGGGTCCAGTGTCTGGAAGCGTGGCGCGAGCCATAGCGATAGGCGTGCGGGTGAAAGTCCCGCCCCTGCGACCAGCATGACGCAGGGTGGCGGAAATGAAGACGCGCTGGAATAGTGACTGTCTCGCTCGTTCCTCGGCCGCCGACGACGATCAACTCGATACGACTAGCCGCGACCACGACTACGACCAACGACCAACCTGAACGAGAGGACCTGCTCCCGAGCAAGAGTGTGATGCGATGCGATTAAACAAGCACAAGCCAGCTAAGGCCGAGCGGACGCACGAAGGAGCGCGTCTCCCGAAGGCTGCCAAGACCCTCGACGACGCGGCCCGTCTGCGCCGCGCGGTGATGTCGTGCCTTCTCTGGGAGAACGAGTTCTACGAGGACGGCGAGACGATCGCTGCCCGCATCACCACGCTCGCGGCCAAGGTTGAGCCAGAGATCGCGGCCCGCATCGCCATCGAAGCGCGGTCGGACATGAACTTGCGTCATGCGCCGCTGCTGTTGCTGACGGTGCTCGCCAAGACGGGTGCTGGCCGCGAGAAGCTGGTCGCTGACACGGTCGAGGCCGTGGTTCAGCGCGCCGACGAGCTGGCGGAGTTGGTCGCGGTCTACTGGCGCAACGGCAAGCGTCCATTGCCGGCCCAGTTCAAGAAGGGCCTTGCACGGGCGTTTGCCAAGTTCGACGCCTACCAGCTGTCGAAGTACGATCGGCCCGGTCCGGTCCGGTTGCGCGACGTGCTGTTCCTCGTTCACGCCAAACCCAAGGCGGCCGAACAGGCCGATCTGTGGAAGAAGGTGGCTGAGAAGCAGCTTGAATCTCCCGACACCTGGGAGGTTGCGCTGTCGAGCGGTGCCGATAAGCGCGAGACCTTCGAGCGGCTGCTGCGCGATGGCAAGCTCGGCTACCTCGCCTTGCTGCGCAACCTGCGCAACATGGCGGAAGCCGGGGTCAGCGAGGCGCTGGTCAACACCGCACTTGCCGACCGTAAGGGCGCCAAGCGCGTGCTGCCGTTCCGCTTCGTTGCGGCAGCCCGCGCGGCCCCGCGCTTCGACAACGCGATCGACAAGGCACTGCGGGCTGCTGTCGCTGGCCAGCCGCGCCTCGAAGGCCGGACGATCGTGCTTGTTGACGTCTCGGGCTCGATGGACTGGCAGTTGTCGAAGCGGTCGGACCTGAAGCGCATCGATGCCGCCGCCGCGTTGGCGTCGTGCATCAACGGCGACGTGCGCGTGTTCACGTTCACGGACACGGTCGTCGAGGTGCCAGCACGTCCGGGTCTCGCCGGGATCGACGCCATCCTGCGGTCACAGCCGCGCGGTGGCACGTATCTCGGCAAGGCGGTCGAGCGGGTCAACCGTGAGCCTCATGACCGGCTGATCGTCATCACCGACGAACAGACGGCCGACAAGGTGCCCGATCCGAAGGTAGCGCGGGCCTACATGATCAACGTCGCGTCGTTCCGCAACGGCGTGGGTTACGGCAAGTGGCTGCACCTCGACGGGTTCTCCGAGCGCGTGCTCGGCTACATCGCCGAGTACGAGCGAACGTTTGGGTGAGGCGACGATGGCCGGTTGAAAGGGACTGCAACCCACGGACCGGCGCACAGCGTTCATACGGCGATCACACACAGGCGGGGCCTCAGCGTCCCGCCTGTGTTTCCAAGTCTTTCGTGCCATGATCATCCCGTCGGACCCGCAGGGACGCTCGAGTGAAGCCACACGGGGCCACACGGGGTGAGGGTGAAGCCACACGGGGCTGACGCGCGTATCTCTGTCAATCACAACCGCGCCAACCGATCGAGAGAGCACGATGACCAAGCGACCCAACCGCGCCGATTTCCCCCTGGCCGATGGCTTGGTCCATTGCCAACGACCTAACCATGCGTTTGCAATCTGCTTCGCAGCCGTAGCGACGGTCGCAACCTGGCTTCCCGCAACGGCCCAGCCGGTGGACTACGAGGCTTGGCCGGTGCTCTCCAGCACGTTTCCGTCGACGAGCGGCGGCGGCATGATGATCAAGGGCTACGACCCGGTGATCTCTGGCGGCAAGTGCATCACGACGTTCATGGCCGTCCCGCCGGGCGACAATCCGCCGGTCTATGCGAACCTCGTCGAGTTCGACGCCGTCACGGAACAGGGTGGCATCCTTTGCACCAACGGCAAATGGCGCGCCTTCGAGGGCGGAGCAAGCGGCACGACCCCGTTCCGCATTTTCTTCAAGAACGGAATCTTCCGCGCCGGCGGATGATGTCAGCGCTCCAGTCGCTCGCGGGTCAAGACCTTGGCGAGTTCGACGCCAGGCTGGTCGAACGGGTCGAGCCCGAGCGCACGGCCCGCAAGGATCGTCTCCAGCATGAAGTGCATCAGGATCGCACCGAGGGCTTCGGCGTCGAGCACGGGGATGTCGATCGTGCGAACCGGACGCCCAGCGCGAACCAGCGCCTCGGGCAAGGCATGCGACTGCGCATCGACAATGTCGCCAACGGTGCGCCCGCCAAGATATTGAGCCCCGGCGAGTTCAGCCAACGACGGATCGAGCCGCGGACCCGAGCCTGCGGTCGGGACGCGCAAAATCGTCGTCATCATCTCGCGCGGGCCATCCATGAACATCTGCAGTTGGCTGTGCTGATCGAGCGGACCCGTAGCCGGGATCGGGATGGTTCCTTCGCCGCCCTTGCCGAGACTTTCGGCCCACAGCTGGACGTACCATTCGGACAATTTTTGCATGCGGTCAGAATACGGCATCAGCACGCTCGCTTTGACGCCGCGCTCTTTGGCCAGACCGACGGCAATTGCAGCGCCGAGCGCTGGAGCGCAGTCCTGGACGCGGGCCGCAGTCAGCAATTCTGTCACGACGCGCTTGGCTCCGCGCCGAACCGCCATGGGATCGACGCCGCGCGCGATGCCAGGCAACAGACCAACGGTCGTGAGACACGAAAACCGCCCGCCGGTGCCGGACGGGTGGTCGAGCATCGGGATGCCGTGGGCTGAAAACAAGTCGCGCAGGCCGTTTTTGATACCAGGGCGTGCCGGTTCGGTGATGCCGAGAAACAGTGACGGGATGCGCGCTTCCAAGCCGGCGGCTTTGACCGCCGATAGCGCAGCAATGGCCTGGGCCAGCGTCTCTGCCGTGCCGCCAGATTTGCTTGTGACGACGAAGCGCGTCGTGGCGAAGTCGAACTCGGCCAGCGAGCCAGACAGCGTATCGCCGTCGAGATTGTCGTAAAACCGGGTACGCGGACGTTTGATCGTATCGATCGGAACCGCACCGGGGATATTCCAGCCGGCCAATTGCGCTATCGTCTGCCCCCCAAGGCCCGAGCCGCCCGTGCCATAGAACACGATCAACCGGGCGCCATCGTTCAGCGTAGCGAGCGCGTCTTTCGCGGCATCGATATCGGCGGTTTCATCAACGATACGCAGCAGCTCGAGTCTCGACCCAGCATGATCCGCGCGCAACCGGGTCAAACCAGGTTCGACGCGGGCTAGCCAGCGGTCGAGTTCGGCCGGTGTCAGACCATAAGTGCCAATGTCGTCGAGACAGCCGTCTATCGACTGATGGTAGGGCAGGCTGGCCTCGGCCATGTGATGTGTCCTGTTGACGTGTCCTGTTGACGTGTCCTGTTGGAAATGGTCGGCGTCAGGGCGGTTTATCCCTTGGCAGAGCCGCCGCCAACCGTGCGGTCAGCACAAACAGTGCGAAGGGATGTCAATTGCGCGCTGTCCACCGCGGCGAGCGCTTCGTGAGAGTTACTTTGCATACCACTTATCCAGCGGCCGCAGTGTTGCCGACCAAGGACAGCATGGCGCGCTGAATTTCTTTGTTACCGGCGATGATGTCGCCCGTGCCGAGCATGTCCTCAGCCCCGTCGAGGTCGGTCACGAACCCACCGGCCTCGCGGATCATCAAGATGCCAGCTGCCATGTCCCACGGCTTGATGTTGCGCTCCCAATAGGCGTCAAAACGGCCAGCCGCAGTCCACGCCAAGTCGAGAGCCGCCGAGCCCGTGCGCCGGATACCAGCGACCTGTTTCATGACGACCTCGATCTCGTTCAAGAACCGCGCATGCCCGGTGCGCCCGCGGTGCGGGATACCGGTTGCGACGACGCAATCATCGAGCGTACGGCGGGCTGCAACGCGCAGGCGGCGATCATTGACGAACGCGCCTTTGCCCTTCTCGGCGGTGTAGAGTTCGTCGGACACCGGATTATAGATCACGCCGGCAACGAGTTGGCCGTCGCGCTCCAGCCCGATGGAGGTGCAAAACAACGGGATCGAATGGAGAAAGTTGGTGGTGCCATCGAGCGGATCGACGATCCAGCGGTGGGTCTGATCGTCGCCTTTGACGAGACCCCGCTCCTCCATCAGGAACGAATAGCCCGGGCGGGCTTTCGACAACTCGGTGTAGATGATGTCCTCGGCACGCGTATCGGCGAGCGAGACGAAGTTTGCCGGGCCTTTGACCGAAACCTGCAGATGCTGAACCTCGCCAAAATCCCGCGACAAGGACCGGCCGGCTTTGCGCGCAGCACCGACCATGACGTTCATTAGTGCTGAAGCAGGCATCGGGAGGGCCTTTTGGCGCTGGTCAGCGCAATCTTAAGTGGTGGAGCCGGTTCGGGCTACGGCCAAAAACCGTTGGCCGGTTATATGGCCCGTGGTGGTGGCGAATATCGCGCGACCTTAACATGGATCGCGCAGCCAACCGCAGCCGAGCAGGTCGGATAGGGGATGCCCTCGCCGGATGCAAGGCATGGCGCAACGTTCGTCGCGCATGGTCGTCGTGTAATGCGCGGCCTTCCAGTTCGCGATCTCGCTTCGGTGCCACGCGGTGGCTATTTAGTCGGTGTTTGCCGAAGTGCGTTCAATTATGCCAAAATTGTGCGGTACGGTACGGGAGAGTGTAAGCGTATGGGGGAGCCTAGTCATGGCGTCGAAATGGTCAATCGGACCGACGGTATGCGCCGCTGTACTGGCGTTGCCGCTGGTCGTCGGGACATCAGCGCTCGCAAACGATCCACCGGTAAAGGTGGGAGCTAACGCGTCACGAATACGTCAACCCGCCGCCGACGACCACGCAGCCTTCGCAGATGCGATGCGCAAATCGTCCGAATTTGTCGTGACCGGCGGCTATGGCGATGCGGCACCGTGGAGCGCAGCCGCCGCTGGCCTCGCCGAAAAGCTCTATGGGCCAGACAGCGTCGAGACGGCGGTCGCGCTCCACAATGACGGGTTCGTCCTGCGGCGGCTGAAGCGCGACGCGGAGGCCGAACCCCGGTTTGCCAGGGCCCTTGCCATCTATGAGCGGCAATTGCCGCCGGTGCATGAGGACATCCGCAACGCTGTCGGCGAACTTGGCGAGATCTACGTCGCGACCGGTCGCTCGACGTTGCTCGCAAGGACATTGCAGCGATTGGTAGACCTCGCTGCAGCCGGAGAGTTCTCCAACAACACCGGTCACGCCGATCTCCTCGTCCGACAGGGCATTACGCTGCGGGGATTGAGACAGCTGGATGCCAGCGAAGCAGCCTTCGTTAAAGCCGCCAGTATCTACGAGGCCAACGGCGAGATAACCGGGCGAGCCTATGAGCAGACGCTGAACGCGATTCTCGACCGCTTTGAAACGACCCGCCGCCGCGACGAGGCCAACCTCAAAGCGGAGGCCGCGATCGAGCAGCTGTCAAAGGCGCAGGGTCCCAAAACTGCGGACGCACAATGGCTGATCGGTGGCTTACGCAGTCGCTTGTTTACGGCTGCGACCGAAGCTGGCGCGGATCGTCTGGCGTTGTCACATGCCAAAGCCGGGCTGTCTGCCGTCGAACAAGCACTCGCTGGCGGCCGTAAGGTTACAGCCGATGCGATCAATCCCCGCGCCAACGCTCTCAGCAATATGGCCCGCGCCTACCGTGGGCTGGCTGACTACAAAAACGCCGAACAAGCCTACGGCAAGGCGATAAAGCTTTTGGAAGACGGGGGCGATACCGCCAACGCAGGCATCCTGATCGACGACCTCGCCGTCCTGTTCTCAATCCAAAACCGTTTCGACGAGGCGGAGCGTTATCATAAGCGCGCACTTGCCATGCTGGAAACAGCGTTGGTGCGCGACCATAAAAGCGTGGGCCAAGTCGCCGCCAACCTCGGTGCACTCTTCAACGATGTCGGCCGCCCAACCGAAGCCGAGCCGCTATTGCGCCGCGCGCTGACCATAGCCTTGGCCCAATCGCAACAGGACTCGGTCGCGATCGGCATCATCGAGGATAACCTGGGCGGGCTTTTGCGCCTTTCAGGACGAACCGGCGAAGCACGTCAAAGTTACGCGCGGGCCTTGGCACGGTTTGAAAGTGCCTTGCCTGCAACTCACCCACGGATCGCCATCACGCGCAACAACTTCGGACGGTTCCTCATCGATATCCGCGCTTACGCCGAAGCCGAGGGTGAATTGAAACACGCGCTCGCCATGTCCGAAAAGATCTACTCGGCTGACAGCTACGAGACCGCCCTGCCAGCCTCCAATCTCGCCGAAGCCGTGGCAGCCCTCGGCCGACCGGACGAGGCACGGGCGCTGTTTCAGCGGGCCATCGCGGTGATGGAACGGACGTTTGGCGCGAACCATGCGCGCCTTTACCGGACGCTGGTTAAGGTCGGCGACTTCGAACTGTCCGACAAGCGGCCACAGGCAGCGCGGACGTTGTTCGAGCGGGCGTTCGCAATCGAGCTGGCGCAACGCAAACGCACCGGCAATACACGTAATGACGGCCGCGGCAGCCCAGGCGTATCCGGCCAGGACGCTTTCCGTGGCCTGATAGAGGCGATATGGCAGAGTGGGCCCGACTATCGGCAAAGCGCAGCGTCAGATGCTCTCGAAGCTGCCCAGTGGGATGCGATGGCGCCAGCAGACGTTGTACTGGCGGCACTAGGTGCCGGCGGAGGGGCGGGCGACGCGGCCCTTGGTGCGCTGACACGTGAGCGGCAAGAGCTGGCGAGCGACTGGCACCAGACCGACGTTGAATTGACCGGCATTCTTGGCGCCCCAAAAATGCGCGATGAAAAGCGGGAGATGGCCCTGCGAGCGCGCCTAGCGGCAACCGAAGTCCGCATCGGAGAGATCGATGCCGACCTGCAGGCGCGCTTTCCCCGCTACCGCGACATGGCGCATCCCTCGGCTCTGACCGCAAACCGGCTTTCCAACTTATTAAAGCCAAACGAGGCGGCCATACAGCTTATCGTTATGGATCGCGCGACGCATGTCTTTGTGGTCGCAGAAAACCGGATCTATTGGCACCGCGCACCGATTAATGGCGAGGACCTTCGCACCATGATCGGCACGCTGCGCTGCGGCTTGGATCATAACGAATGGCAGGGCAGCGGGCTAAAACGATGCGCCGCGGGGCTTGGCATCGATCCCAAAGAGGCACCCGCGCCGGGCGATCCCCTACCCTTCGATCCGGAGTTGGCCCATACGCTCTACAAAGTACTGCTCGATCCAGCCCGCGCCGCGATTGCGGGCAAGGATCTGCTCATCGTGGCGTCGGGCGCGCTGACGTTATTGCCGTTCGACCGACTGGTCACAGAACAGCCGCTCTCGCGGTCGCTCTCTCAAGCAGGGGATGTCGCTTGGCTCACTAAGCGCCACGCGATGACCGTGCTGCCATCGCTGTCGAGCCTTGAAACGTTAAATTTTACGACGGGTTCGGCCGACGCGAAATCTGCAAACTCGGTCGTGGCGACACCTTCGGTTCCGCCCACCGATGCCGCACAGCCGCAGATTGTATCAATACAACCCCAGGGGGTAGTTGCCCAGGGTGCAACGTCAAAACCTCAAGCACCACCGGCGCAGCAGCAAGTAACACCGGCGCAGCCGCAAGCAACACCGGCAAAGCCGCAAGCAATATCGGCAAAGCCGCAAGAGACCCCGGCAAAGCCGCAAGCAATATCGGCAAAGCCGCAAGAGACCCCGGCAAAGCCGCAAGCAATATCGGCGAAGCCGCAAGAGACCCCGGCGAAGCCACAAGCAACATCGGCAAAGCCGCCAGAGACCCCGGCAAAGCCGCAAGCAGTATCGGCAAAGCCGCCAGAGACCCCGGCAAAGCCGCAAGCAATATCGGCGAAGCCGCCAGAGACCCCGGCAAAGCCGCCAGAGACCCCGGCAAAGCCGCAAGCAACATCGGCGAAGCCGCCAGAGACCCCGGCAAAGCCGCAAACAACATCGGCAAAGCCGCAAGCAAATGCGTCCCAGCCCCAGGAGGAACAGTCACTGGTCGTGCCGGTACAGACCGCACCAGGGGCGGCCCAGCCTCAGGCAGCTCGAAGCAGCCGGTCCCGGCCCGAAGCAGCGCCACAACCTGAACGCAACTTGATCGACGAGGGATTCGGACGATGATGAACAGATCTCAGCGTAAACCGTAGCGTTAAAAACCCTGGGATAATTCAGGATGCGACGTGTTGAACTCTAGTGAAATCGAAATGCCAAAGGTCTAGTATCTTCCTTGGGGCACGTCAGGAGACCCACAGCGGCGCATGGAACAAGCCCAGAACATAAGCCTTGATACGCTATCGGTTCGCGAATTGACCGAGTTGCAGGAACAGGTGCAGAACGCGATTCGTTTGCTGATCCGCCAACAAAACGAGCTGCGGGCAGCTGCCAAATTAGCCCCGGTCGCAAAACCCGTGACGATCGACCTCGAGCGCGAGCGCGATGCGTGGCTAGCCAAACGCCGCGGACACTGAAGCGCCGCGGGAATTTGATCGAGGGGCAGGCGCTTGACGATGCAAGCCTGATCGGCTTGCTAGGAAAAGCAATGTACTCACCGGTCAAATTCAGCGCGCCGCGAAGCAGTGAGGTCGCCACCGGCCGTTTGCGGCGTCGTTTTGCTTGCCGATACTGGCCGTATTGGCTTCGCAAAGCTCCT
Source organism: Hyphomicrobium aestuarii (assembly GCA_034408685.1). Classification (GTDB taxonomy): domain Bacteria; phylum Pseudomonadota; class Alphaproteobacteria; order Rhizobiales; family Hyphomicrobiaceae; genus JANXVY01. The sequence goes on from JAWXCP010000167.1 coordinate 14,718, forward strand.
GGCACCAAAGCTTCTGGCACTCGGCCATTGGGGACCTCATCCAGCTCCAAACCATAACTGACGACACGCCCTAGTAAACCGCAACTGAGATCAAATCAGCAGGTGCTCCCCCGCGCTGACTGCAGCTGCGTCGACGGCCCGTGTCCGCTTCACGCGAAGGTTCTAGAGCCGTGCGACGCTACGCCCAGAACGCGACCTCGGCGAGAGACACATGCGGGCCATTGCGGTAGGCGGCGCAACGCGTTGCAAGCCCCGTGGCATCGTCGATCTCGACGGCGAATCCGGCAACCGCTCCGGGCCCGTCGGCCGGCTCGAAGCGGGCCCGCGGCAGCTTGGTAATGAATCGATTGACCGGTTCTTCTACCGTCATGCCGAGAATGCTATCGTAGCATCCGCACATGCCAGCATCGGACAAGTAAGCCGTGCCTTTCGGCAAAACGCGGTCGTCGCCAGTTGGCACGTGGGTATGGGTGCCGACGACCCCGCTGACGCGTCCATCGAGGAAATAGGCGATTGCCTGTTTCTCGCTCGTCGCTTCGGCATGCATGTCGAGGAAGATGGCGTCCGCACCGCGTTTCAGGCCGCAGGCGTCGACGGCTTGGTCGACCGCACGGAACGGGCAGTCGATCTCGCTCATGTAAGTCCGGCCCATGGCGTTGATGACCAGAACGTCGGCACCATTGCGCGCCTTGAACAGCCCAGCGCCTGCCCCCGGTGTCCCGGGCGGATAGTTGATCGGCCGCAGAAGGCGCGGTTGCCGGGAAATATAGACGAGCGTTTCTTTCTGGTCGAAGGCGTGGTTGCCGAGCGTTACGACATCGGCCCCAGCGTCGAGCAGATCGTTCAGAATCGTCTCCGTAATGCCAAAGCCGCCAGCCGCATTCTCACCGTTGATGATCAAGAAATCTAGCGCGTAGCGGGCGCGCAGTTCGGGGATTGCGCGCAGTGCAGCTTCCCGCCCCGCCCGTCCAACCACGTCTCCAAGAAACATCAGGCGCATTCGGGCTTCCTAGTTTGTTTGGCACAACGCCAGACCGATCAGGTTTTCCTGACCCCGACCGGCCCGCAGTCCGACGGCTGCTGGAACGATGAACACGGGTGTCAAAGCACGCAGCGAAATGGTCCCGATGGGGTAAGCACCCAGTCGAGCGGCTCGTCGTAATCGAGCCGGGGGACGGCGTCCAGACGCTGCTCGTCATAGGCCAACCCGACCGCGACGATTGGCTTGATCTGGCGCAGTTCGGCAAGCGAGCGATCATAAAAACCGCCACCATATCCCAAGCGATAACCTTCGCTGTCGAAGGCCAGCAACGGCACCAGGACGATGTCGGGGTGCACGATTGGCCGCGTGGGAAGCGGCTCGGCAATGCCCCACACTGCCGGCGCCATGGCATCGCCCGGCGACCACGATTGAAACACCAGCGGTCGGGCGCGGCCCTGAATG
>JAWXCP010000168.1:0-7614 GCA_034408685.1 Hyphomicrobium aestuarii
CGGTCGCGCACTGCCCGGTCGCGCACTGCCCGGTCGCGCACTGCCCGGTCGCGCACTGCCCGGTCGCGCACTGCCCGGTCGCGCACTGCCCGGTCGCGCGTTATCGTTTCGATCCGCGCCGTTACCCGCCTCCGCTCCAGTATCGGCCAAAAGCTCCACAACCTCAGCTTCGACGGCTGCGATGACGATCCGCTTTTCGCGCGAAACATAGCCAAACTGCGCCCGATGTCCGACCTCGAACGCAGCGACCAAGGTATCGACCGGCTGAGTTGCATCGCCTTTAAAGTTGACCGCGATCGTCGCGTCACTTGCCTTGTAGCGCAATAGGAGCCGCGCTTCACGCGACAGACCGGACCCGATCGCGCCTTGTGCAACAAGCGAAGCAGCGAGCTTTTCGTGCAGGATCGTTGCTTGAGCCCGCGCATCGCACAGCGAACCCGCGTCGAGCACGCGCTCGATCGAGCGCTGTTCGATCGCCCGAAGCCGGGCTAGCCCCATGCCGTAGGCCGACAACAAACCCGACAGTGGGTGGATCATTATGGTGCGCATGCCAAGCACGTCGGCAACTGCGCACGCCGCCTGACCGCCTGCCGCACCAAAGCAGCACAGTGTATAGCCGGTAACATCATAGCCGCGCGCGACCGAAATCTTGCGGATCGCGTTGGCCATATTCTCGACGGCAATGGTGAGGAAATCTTCGGCAAGGTCCTCGGGACGCTTATCGCGCAGTGTGTTTGCCGCAAGCGCGGCAAAAGCGACGCGCACGGCATCGGCGTCGATCGGCTCAGTGCCCGATGGGCCGAATACTGCTGGAAACAACGCGGGCTGGATGCGCCCTAGCATGACGTTAGCGTCCGTCACGGTCAGCGGACCGCCTCGCCGGTAGCACATGGGTCCAGGTGCCGCGCCTGCGCTGTTAGGTCCAACCCGCAACCGCGCGCCATCTGAAAAGAGGATCGACCCGCCGCCGGCGGCCACCGTGTGAATCGATAGCATCGGAACCGCGATGCGCACGCCGGCGACCGAGGTCTCCGTTGTCCGTTCCAGAACGCCAGCGTAATGCGAAACATCGGTCGACGTGCCGCCCATGTCGAAGCCGATGACCCGGTCGAACCCGGCACGGCGGCTGACCTCGGCCATGGCGACAATGCCGCCAGCTGGACCCGAGAGGATCGCGTCGCGGCCATGGAACGCAGCCGCATCTGTCAGCCCGCCCGACGACGCCATGAACTGCAAACGGGGGAACTGCAAACGGGGCGTATCGCTGCCAACGCTGGCGCAAATTTCCTGCCTAATGCTGTCCACATAGCGGCGTAATTCGGGGCTGAGATAGGCGTCCGCAACGGCGGTATCGGCGCGCGGCACGAACCGGATCAACCCCGACACCTCATGGCTCAACGTAACTTGCGCAAAGCCGCTCGATCGCGCGATGTCGGCGGCCTGCCGCTCATGCTCGGGGTGAGCGTACGCATGCAGGAACGCAATCGCCACCGACCGGAAACCTGCAAGATGCGCTGCCGCGAGTTCATCCGCCAGCTTAGCCCGATCGAGCGGGATCAGAACGTCGCCAGTAGCCGTCAGCCGCTCCTGCGCCTCGATCACCCGGGCGTAGAGCATATCTGGCTTCACGACGCGCAAAGCAAAGATATCGGGGCGCGCTTGCGTGCCGATTTCGAGCGCGTCGGCAAAACCGGCGGTCACCACCAGCACGGTCGGATCGCCCTTGCGCTCGAGCAGCGCGTTGGTTGCGACCGTGGTACCCATTTTTACGGTAGCGATCTGCCCGGACGGTAGCGCCTCGCTCGACGGTATGCCCATGAGACGGCGGATGCCTTCGACCGCCGCGTCGCGATAGGCGGGTGACACCGATAGCAGTTTCAGCGTCCGCAGACGATCATCTGGCGCACGCGCCACGATGTCCGTGAACGTCCCGCCACGATCGATGAAAAACTGCCAACGCCCGGTCGACATAACGCATGTGCCTTTACGACCTGTAGCTACGACCCAGACAGGTTATCCCAGCACGACCGAACACGTCACGCGGCAGGGTCGGTCTGCAACATGATCCCCTTCGCAGTACCCTGCGAGGCCTTTTTTCCAAACGCGAAGCGGTCTATTCAAAGTAATGCCTTGGGAAACACTGACCCGCGCGATTGGCCTTGGCGATGGCGGATACGTCCGTTCGGCGCTCGACGGCCTTTGGGCGGCGATCGGCGGCGACAGTGCGAGCGGGCAGGACGCGCAGCATCGGGCCTCGTTCACGATCGCGTTCATCGCGCTTGCCGCCAAAATGGCGAAGGCCGACGGCATCGTCGCCCCCATTGAGGCGGCGACCTTCGATCGCTTGCACACTGTCGCACCGGAGCAAGAGCAAAGCGCACGCATGGTGTTCGACCTCGCCTCGGGCGACATCGCGGGGTTCGAGATCTATGCCCAGCAAATCCGAGACGCGCTGGCGGACGAACCGCGCCTGCTGCGCGATGTGCTCGACGCACTGTTTCACATCGCTGCCTCGGATGGCGTTTTCCACGGCCGCGAGGATGAGTTTCTCGCCGAGGTCGCGCGATGCTTCGGCATCACCGACGACGAATTCTGCGCCATTCGCGCAGCTTTCGTGCACGACGACCGGCCAGGTGCCCAGTGCGGCGACGACCCATATGCGGTGCTCGGCGTTCGCCCGTCGATTGCCGATGCCGACCTCAAGGCGCACCATCGCGAACTTGTCCGCGACCACCACCCCGACAGCCTGATGGCACGCGGCGTCCCTTCCGAGTTCCATGCGGCCGCCGAACGCAAGCTCGCCGTGATTAACGCAGCCTACGATCAAATCGCGAAACAACGGGCTCGATTTATCGAGGCGTCGGTGTCGTCGGCACGGCCATCGTGACGGGCGAAGCGGAACGATCAGCCCAGGTATTTGCCCCGGACACGGTGCATGCCGATGCCGTGTTCCCAGCCGTCAACGTCGAGCCGCGGCTTGACGGGCAGCGGCCGCGGTTCTTGATCCTGCACTACACCGGCATGAGCTGCGCAAAGAAAGCCGTGCGCTGGCTCGCCTGCGCGGAAAGCCGGGTGTCGTGCCACTATGTGCTCGATGAAGACGGCGCGATCACGCAGCTTGTTCCCGAGCGGTTGCGGGCATGGCATGCAGGCCTATCGGTGTGGGACGGTATCACCGACATCAACTCAGCTTCGATCGGGATCGAGATCCAGAACCCGGGACACGAGGACGGCTACCCGGATTTTCCGCCAGCCCAGATGGCTGCTGTCGCGCGGCTGGCGGCCGACATCTGCCAGCGGAACGAAATCGCGCCGAGAGACGTCCTAGCCCATTCCGACATCGCGCCCCACCGCAAAATCGACCCTGGCGAGAAGTTCGACTGGTCTCAACTTGCGTTATCCGGCGTCGGTCATTGGGTCCCGCCCGAACCGGTCGACGCCTCTGATCTTGGGTTCGACCCGGGTTACGCTGGGCCCGCCGTGACCGAAATCCAGGCTGGGCTCGCGTCCTACGGTTATGGCGTGCCGCGAACGGGTGTCCTCGACACAGAGACCGTGTCGGTCCTGCGGGCCTTCCAACGCCATTTCCGGCCTGCCCGCGTTGATGGCCGCCTTGATGGGTCCACGGCGCGCACGCTCACGCGGCTGCTCTCTCGCCTGTGCAGCACCTGACAATCCGGCGGCCGCTGACAACCCTCGCGTGAGTATCGCTTCGCTGCGGGCCGGTTGTGAACACTTTATGTTCTCTTTTTGATTGACGAGACGATTGGATCATAATAAGAACATGTGACGAACTCAAGGTGTGAGTGTGCCGTGACCGATTCCCCGCCGTTCCCCCACGACGATGTCACGGAATACTCACCTGAGACCTGCCCGCGTACCGGTTTTGCGTCGTCCGGGGCAGAGGTTGCGGACCGGAGCCGTGCTTGCCCTCGCACGGTTCCGGTATCTGCAAAACGTGTTTTGCCAAAGCGGGACGTGCTCGACGGCCTTCGCGCGCGCGTCCGCGAAATCGAGCGCCATCCTCCAGGCTTCGAGATCCGGGGTAGCTCCCAGGCCTCTGCTACGGCATCTGCGTGGACGCTCGGCGCCGAGGACGTGGACTGCCAACTCGGTTCCAGCTTGTCGACTTCCAGCCTTCACGAGATCAAACCCGAGTTCGAACAGACGCGAGGACCAAATGCTAGAACGTGTGGCGGAGCGGCCGCCGCGCAGGCTGCCGCCATCGGGTTTGCGCTGAGACTGTGCGTGCGCCGCTGTGCCACCCTCGCGCGCACGTCGAATGCTGGATCGAGTGCGAGACCGAGGCCGAGTGCGGGGACGATCGTCTGGTGCTGGCCGTCAGCTGTCGCGGCCGAACACGGTCGGCTTTACGGCCCCGGCCTTGCTGCACTTGGGCTTGACCCATCGCAGCTACTGATCGTCGAGACCCGGCGCGCAACCGAAACCCTCTGGGCAATCGAAGAGGCCCTGCGATCGCATGCGGCAATTCTAGTTGCAGGTGTGATCGGCTCAGCCGACCTGACCGCAGCGCGTCGGCTTTCGCTCGCAACAGAGAGTTTCGCGACCCCGTTACTTCTGGTGACGGGGGGAAGCGCACCTTCGACCCCAGCGGCAGCTTCGCGCTGGCGCGTTGGTCTGCTCCCGCCCAGTTCGGTGTCTGCGGGTGTGCGAAGTGGCTGTAAGGCCGGACAGCGCGTCGGCAATATGAGCAACGAAGCATTCCAGGCCGCAGTGACCGTCGAGCGCTGGCGGACCGTTGGACCCTGGAAACAAGAGATACCCCCGTTTGCGTTGGAGTGGTGTGATGAAGCGCATCGTTTCCGTAGCCTTGCCCATGTGGCCGATCGAATGCCGGATGGCGTCGACGTGCCGTACCGGCGCGCCAGATAGCGGTAGTTCGGCTAGAGGCGGCCAGACCAGAAATGGCCAGACTAGAGGTGGAACGTTCACGGCGGCAGTCCACAAGACAGCCGCGAGCGGTGCGGCCCCATGCGATGCGGCGGCGTCCAAAGCGGGGCCGTTTGCCCTGGTCGAAAGCGGGTCGCGTGGCGTGCGGCTGTCAGCTGTAAACCAAGCCGCGCTCCGGGCAGGCCTCGCTGCGGGCGACGCCTTGGCCGACGCCCGCGCCGTATACCCAGCGCTGGCCACTGCGACGGCGACACCCGCCGCCGACCGCGCCCGCCTCGCAAAACTCGCCAGTTGGCTCGGCCGCTATGGCATCGGCCGCAACGCCTACGGCTTCACGCGGCCGGCGGCTGGCGGCTATCCCGTCCGCCACTATGGCCTGTGGGTCGATATCTCCGGCGTTGCCCATCTGTATGGTGGTGAAGCCGCTCTTCTGACCGACCTTGCCCGTCGGCTCACAGGCTTTGGCCTCACTGCCCACCTAGGCCTTGCGGACACGCTGGGCGCTGCCCACGCGCTGGCCTGGCACGGCGGTACTGGTCACGGCCACAACCGGCCGGTGAGCGCGCGCATCGCGCCTACCGGCGCCACACTCGCAGCTATCGGAGACCTACCCGTCGCGGCGCTCCGGCTCGATGCAGCCTGCGTCAAGCTGCTCGGCAGGCTGGGCCTCAAGACGATCGGAAATTTGAGCAGCCTACCGCGCGCCACGATCGAGCGGCGGTTCCACTCGCGCGAGACAGGACGGCGCGTCTTGCTCCGGCTTGATCAAGCGTTAGGCACCATTACCGAGCCGCGTCGGCCGATGGCGGAACCCCCGGTTCTCGCGGTTGAAGCGCTGTTCGCCGAGCCGCTGATCTCATCAGATGGCCTCATGGCTGAGACGGCTCGCCTCGTCGACAGATTATGCTCAGACTTCAAAGCCCGTAACCTCGGCGTCCGCGCTCTACGGCTCGCCCTCTACCGCAGCGACGGTAGCCGCGCCGAAGCTGGGATCGGCACGAGCCGGCCCGAGTGCGATGGGGCACACCTAATGCGCCTCATGGCGGAAAGATTATCATCTCTCGACCTCGGCTTTGGTGCCGACATGCTCGTCCTCGAAGCAACGCGGGCCGAGCCGCTGCCGCAGGATCAACACGCACTGACCACTCCCGTGCCAGGCCAAGCGGTCGACGGAGCCGAAGCCGAAGCCCGCCTTGTCGATAGCCTCACCAACCGTCTCGGCAGCAGCCGGGTGATGCGTCTCAGACCAGTCGACAGCCATTGGCCAGAACGGGCAGAGATGTCCGTTCCAGCCCTGAAGGCGCAAATCGCGAATTCGCAACCGGGAGGCACTCAGTCAGGTGGCGCGCGACCCGGGGAAACGCGACCCGGGGGAACGCGACCCGGGGGAACGCGACCCGGGGAAACGCGACCCGGGGGCGAACTGGCTTGGCACGTCGCCGGCCGCGCCCTACGCCCGGCCCTGCTGCTCACATCGCCCGAACCGATCGAGGTGATCGCGGGGGTCCCCGACGGGCCACCCGTCCAGTTTCTGTGGCGTCGTTTGATCCATCGCGTCGCCGCAGCAGCTGGGCCAGAGCGGATCGAACCCGAATGGTGGCGCAACATCGGCGCCGACCAATCGGGCAAGGGCAAAATGCGGGTCGAAACCCGCGTGCGCGATTATTACCGCCTGCAGGACACCGCCGGTGCCCGGTTCTGGGTGTTTCGTGCTGGCCGCTACGAGGCGGACACCGACGGCGCAAATGCAGGCGGCGAAGGCGGGGGCGGCGAAGGCGGGGGCGACGCAGACTGGGGCGACGCCGCAGCCAATGCTGGGGCCGCTGACGCTGACCCTGCGCCGTCTCCTGCCTGGTTCGTCCACGGCATCATCGCCTGACCGGAACCCGCCATGACCTATGCCGAACTCGACACCACTTCGAATTTCTCCTTCCTGGAAGGTGCCTCCCACCCACAGGAATTGGTCGCTCAGGCCAAAGCGCTCGGCCTATCCGCAATCGCCATAGCCGACCGCAACACGCTGGCTGGCGTGGTGCGCGCCCACGTGGCGGCGAAGGCGGCCGGGCTGCAGTTCATTCCCGGCGCGAGGCTTGATCTCGTCGACGCCCCTTCGCTGATCTGCCTGCCCACCGACCGCGCCGCCTACGGCCGTCTGACCCGGCTGCTGTCCCTTGGCCAGGGCCGCGCGCAGAAGGGCCAGTGTCATCTGAAACTGGCCGATGTCGCCGCCCACGCCGAAGGGCAGATCTTCATTATCAAGCCACCATCGGCTTGGCATCTTAGGCCAGAGCACGGCCGACTGGGCAAAGATGAACCGAGCGGCAAAATATCAGCTTTTGAAGAGCCAGTGTGCGCGACCGCCCTCCTTTCGACAGGCAGCCCTTCACCAGTCAGCCTTCCGACAGACACGATCTCGACCAGCGATCTCACAGCCAGCATTATCCGCGTTGCAGACACGCTTGGCCGCACCCGCGTCAACCTCGCCGCGACCTGCCTGCTGACCGGCGACGACAGCCGCCGCCTCGCCACGCTCGCCACCATTGCGCATACGGCCGGTATCCCGCTCGTCGCAACCAACGCCGCACGCTTTCACGCCGCCCACCGTCGCCAGCTCAGCGATGTCGTCACCTGCATCCGTTACGGGCTGCGCATTTCAGACGCTGGCTTTGCAATCGCCGCCAACGCCGAGCGCCATTTGAAATC
>JAWXCP010000169.1:0-9803 GCA_034408685.1 Hyphomicrobium aestuarii
CGACCCAGATGGCCGTCGCCCTTGCCGCAGCACTTGCCCCCGAGCCCGCTGAGCCCGCGAAGGCTGCGCGCCCCAGCACGGCCACGACCCGTGAACGTGATGAGATCATCGCGGCGCTGAACGCCCAGCGGATCGACGTGTTTCTTGAGCCGATCCTCGACATCAAGGACCAGCGGCCGCAGCATTTCGAGGTCTCGATCGCCATGCGCACGGCGTCTGGCGCTGCATTGGACCTGGGCCGCGCCGAAACGCACCTGGGCGGTACCGGCTTGCTGCCACTTCTCGACCAAACACGCATCGTTCAGGCGGCAAATCTCGCCGACCGCTTGGCCGGGCTTGGCAAAACCGGTTCCGTGCTGACGCGTCTGCACGGCGAAACGCTGTCGAACGAGGGCTTCCGCCACAGCTTCGCCAGCGGACAACGCACCATCGGAGCGTTCCCGCGCCATCTCGTGTTGTCACTACCTCAGGTCGAGGTCGCTCACTTCACCAACGCCGATTGGCAGACGCTGGCACGCCTCGGCGCAGCGGGTTTCGGCTTTGCCATCACCAGTATCACGACGCTCGATATGGATTTCCAAGCCCTCGCCGCGCGCGGCTTCGTCATCGCACGGCTCGATGCGGACACGTTCTTGAACGGACTGCCGGCCGAGGGGATGCGCATTCCGCCCGGCGACATCTGCCGCCATTTCGTCGCGTGTGAGCTCGCGCTCGTCGTCGGCCGGATCGATGATGATCAACAGCTCGCCCGCATCTTCGGCTTCGGCGTTCTGTTTGGACAGGGGCACGTGTTCGGTGGTCCACGCGCGGTCAATCCAGACGCCCATGTTCGCGGCGGGCCAACGGCGGGCTCGGTAGCGGCGACCGCGTAACGCGGGATGCTCGATGGCCTCCGATGCTGCAAATTCAGCCTCGGCAGAAAGGCACGCCAAGCGTCCTCGAAACGCGCTCACGGTCCAATTTTAGGCATCAAACATGGTGCGGTCGAGAGGACTCGAACCTCCACGGGTTGCCCCGTTACCACCTCAAGGTAGTGCGTCTACCAATTCCGCCACGACCGCATGTTCGCAGGAGCGCATGGCCGCCAATCTGCGAGCGCGCTGCCTAACAGAGCCGCGAACGCGAAGCAAGCCAGATTGGCGGCAAAAGCTCAAGACGGCCGCCGAAAGCGGCTTGCCGCCGCGTGCTCCTGGATGCAGAAGACGGCTCGCCTTTCGCCACGGACCATAGGTGGTTAACCGGAAACTAACCTCGAGCCACGTAGCATCTTCTCCAGTGTTGCCCATTTCCCCGAGTGCAAACTGTGCGTGGTGATAAACGATCTGAGTGCCGAGCGTCTCATCGGCACAAGCGCTTGGATGTGTGGAGGAAGCGCACCGCGCCGTGCCTGCGGGCGGCGGCCTTTGCAACCGTCATTGGCCCACTCTCGGCCTGCTCGACGCACGTGGAACAACCGCAGCGTCCGCTTGCGGCACTGTCGAGTGCGAACTCGCAAAAACGTCCTGCCGTCGATAAACCCGGTGGTTACAAGATCGGACAACCCTACCGCATCGGTGCGCAATGGTATGTTCCCCGCGAGCAGCCCGACTACGACGCGACCGGGCGAGCGTCTTGGTACGGCTCGGACTTTCATGGCCGCCCAACCGCCAATGGCGAGGTCTTCGACCAATTCGCCCTGACAGCCGCCCATCCGACATTGCCGCTACCGAGCCTCGTCCGCGTCCGCAATCTCGCGAACGGCCGAGATATCATCGTTCGGGTCAATGACCGCGGCCCATTCGTCCAAGGCCGCATCATCGATATGTCACGGGCCGCTGCACTGGCGTTAGGCTTCTTGGAACACGGAATAACCGATGTGCGCGTTACCTACGTCGGCACGGCGCCTGTCGACCGGATATGAGTTCCAAAGCGAAGATTGGAGCACCGCCAACGCCGATACGGCCACACGAACCGATCCGATTCTAACGACAGTTGGAAAGCTGGACAGCCGCAACCGAGAGCCAACCATTGTTCGAATGATCGACGAATTCGTTCGCAACCAGAGAAAAATGCAAGCGAGTTGTTAACGCTGGCAGGGCAAACCCTGACCCCATTAATCTCGCGTTGACCGCACCAGCCTAAGCCTAGTTACGGTATCACACGCAGCAAGATCGGCCGACACGATTGCTTGGGAGCAGCGAATGACCCTCATCGCAAGGTTTGCAGAGGACGAAAGCGGTGCGACGGCGGTGGAGTACGCGCTCCTCGCGTCACTGATCTTTATCGCGATCGTCACATCCACGATGGATCTATTCGCCTATCTGGGCATCATATTCTTGAACATCGGCGCACTCATGGAAGCGATGCCGAGCCCATAAGCCGATCGCAAGCTTTGCGGTCGTCCGTCCTGAGCATTAGAATTTGTGGCGGACTGACCCACGAATCGTCAGGTCATCGTCGCGCGGCTCCTCGCGGCCAGCTGGCGCGATCGGCTGCTTCGTTTCGGCGGCGCCGTACAGCAGCTCCAAGCCAAAATCCATGCGCGGCAAGTTGCCGAGCCGACCGAGCCCGGGAATGCGGACCTCTGTGCCGGAACCCGGCCGCGCATCCTGGCTGGGCGGCGACGATAAATCGACAGCGGGTGCTGACGAGCCGCCGGCTCCAGGAGAGCCGCCCTGGCGCTGCTCTTGAAATGCCAAAGCCTGACTAGCGGCGAACGCCACCATCAGACCCGCAACGACCATAGTCTCGCGAAGCGACATGCTCGAAATCCCAAAAAACGAGTGCGACGACCGACTCGTCCCCATCTGATGCAACGCTATACGATTGCAGCAGGTGGGGTTAAGCCCCCGTGAACATTTGGCTCGCTCGGTGTGGCAAGGCCGCACTGTGATACCAACGCCACAGGCAAGGCCAGACGGAAACAACCCGATCCACAACAATTTTCTTCGCCAAGTCCGAGAACACGCCCAAAACGAAAAAGGCCGCCCCGAAGGGCGGCCTCATCTCGATCAGCGTGGTCCAGGCAAGCATCAGAACTTGATGCGGGCGCCCGTGAACACGATATCGATAGCCTGAGTATTAACGTTCGCAGCAGCGGTGCGAGCATCGAGTTCGATGTTCTTGTAGCTGGCGTAGATTTCCATCTCGGCAGCCGGGACGTGCTGGACGACGCCGAGGCCGTACACCGTGAGGTCAGCGTCAACAACGTCGACACCGCCGAACTGGTCGATGCGCGACACGCCGTTACCTTCACCGTACTCACCGTAGAACACGGTCTTACCAACTGGCAGCAACTTCGGTACCGAGATACCGCCGTTGAAGTAGTAGTATTCCATGCCGTTGGCGAGGATCGCGCGGCGGGCAGCCTTCAGACTGGTCGTCAGCTCGATGTCACGGTCAACGTAAGCGAACGAACCAAACAAGCCGGTCGGCTCATGCATGATCGAGATCGAACCCTTGAGTTCGGTCACGCGCTCACTATCCAGAAGCACGGTGTTCGCGCCGGCGACACCAAGTGCGAATGCGTCATTGTTCTCGAAGTAGCCGATGCCACCGACGATTTTGAAGTCGCCGAGCTTGCCTGCATACCATAGAGCGACATCCCAGAAGTCGTCTTCACCCCAGGCAGCCGTCGCGCGGAAGCCAGCCATCGTCGGCGTGTCGTAACGGACGACGTTGCCGCGGGCCGTGTCGAACGAACCAGCCGAAACCGTGTTGACCGACAAGGTGGTCAACGCGCCAGCAGCAGAGCGGAAGTTGATCGAGTTGCCGACGAGCTGGTCGGCAAACGCCGCTGGCGAAGCACCGGCAGTATCCGCAAGGATGATGTCATCCGTTGCCGTGGAGGCCTGACCAACCGTGATGCGGCCAAGCTGCTTGTTGTCGAGGTACCAGTTCGACTGGCGGATAACCAAGCCGTTATTTACCTCGTCAAGAGCGGCAGTGACGCGGTTCGTTGCAGCGTCATCGACTTCGATTTCCAGCAAGTAGCCTGCAGACCAGTTGGAATCGATCTTGGCGCTGCCAACGAAGCGGAAGCGCGACGACGAGTTGTCGTTGTCCGTGACGTAGGCGTTGCTCTCGACGCCGTCGTCGAAGAACAGCACGCCGGTGTGGACCTGACCCGAGATGGTCAGCGACACCTTGCGGTTGCCCTTGCGAGCGGTGGTGGCCTCGAGCTCGGCAATCCGCTCCTCGAGGTCGGTACAGCAGTTGCCGCCAAGATCGGCGGCGTTGGCGCCGCCAGCAGCAGCGAAACCAGCGACGGCGATAAGGGCCGCGAGGCTGGTAGACTTCAAGAGTCCCCCGAACATTCAGTGTCTCCAGTCGGTTGGGCCGCACGAACGTGCGTGCAAGAAAGTGATGGCGGCTATGACCGCGAGTGCGGCACGCCACCTACGCCAACGCTACTGAAACATGACTTCGACCAAGCGGTTCGCCCGCCAAGTCCCGAGAGCCTTCAGGGCCATCGAACACATCCTCGCTTAGGTGAGTCGCGCCCACGTGGCCAATACTGCGAACAGCCAAGCGTGCTTCGGCACGTAACATGGCCAAAAATGTTGCAGCATCGACACAATCTGCTGTGGCACAGCCTCAGGTTAGGGCTGCCGTCAAGCTATGAATTGCCGACCGTCCAGAAATGCAGACGCTTCTACGTTCAGGTGCCAACCCACTAAGGCAGCCGCTCCCAACCGGGCTTGGAAGTTTGACCGTGCCTCGCGGCTTTGAATGCTCACGGGCGTTTCCGGTAATCAGCAGCTAACGCCTAGAACGAAAAAGGCCGCCCCGAAGGGCGGCCTCATCTCGATCACCGTCAGTCGGGTAGGCATTAGAACTTGATGCGGGCGCCCGTGAACACGACGTCGATAGCTTGGGTGTTAACGTTGGCAGCAGCGGTGCGGGCATCGAGTTCAAAGTTCTTGTAGCTGGCGTAGATTTCCATTTCGGCAGCAGGGACGTGCTGGACGACACCGAAGCCGATAACCGTAAGGTCAGCGTCGACGACGTTTGCACCACCAACCACCGCGACTCTGGATACGCCGGAAGCTTCACCGTATTCACCGTAGAACACGGTCTTACCAACTGGCAGCAACTTCGGCACCGAAATACCGCCGTTGAAGTAGTAGTATTCCATGCCGTTTGTGAGAATGGCACGCTGAGCAGCGTTACCGCTGTTTGTCAGTTCGAAATCGCGGTCAACGTAGGCGAACGAACCGAAAAGGCCGGTTGGCTCGTGCATGATCGAAATCGAACCCTTGAGTTCGGTAACCCGATCACCGGTGTTGAGTATCGCAACTGTGTCAAATCCGTCATTGTTCTCGAAGTAGCCGATACCACCGACGATTTTGAAGTCGCCGAGCTTGCCTGCATACCACAGAGCGACATCCCAGAAGTCGTCTTCACCCCAGGCAGCCGTTACGCGGAAGCCAGCCAACGTCGGCGTGTCGTAACGAACGATATTGCCGCGAGCCGTATCAAACGAACCACCAGAGACGGTGTTGATTGAAAGTGCCGTCAATGCACCTGCGGCATTACGGAAGTTAAGCGAGTTGCCGACGAGCTGGTCAGCGAACGCGGCAGGCGAGGCTCCGGCGGTGTCGGCAAGGATGATGTCGTCGGTCGCCGTCGAGGCCTGACCAACCGTGATGCGGCCGAGCTGCTTGTTGTCGAGATACCAGTGGGTCTGGCGGATGACCAAGCCGTTGTTCACTTCGTCGACAAGGGCAGTGACGCGGTTTGTTGCAGCGTCATCGACTTCGATTTCGAGAACGTAGCCAGCCGACCAGTTAGCGTCGATCTTGGCGCTGCCAACGAAGCGGAAGCGCGACGACGAGTTGTCGTTATCCGTGACGTAAGCGTTGCTCTCGACACCGTCGTCGAAGAACAGCACGCCGGTGTGGACCTGACCCGAAACGGTCAGCGAAACCTTGCGGTTGCCCTTGCGAGCGGTCGTGACTTCGAGTTCAGCGATGCGCTCTTCGAGATCGGCGCAGCAGTTGCCGCCAAGGTCGGCAGCGTTGGCGCTGCCCGAAGCAGCGATGCCAGCGACGGCCACGAGGGCCGCGAGGCTGGTTGACTTCAGAAGTCCCCCGAACATGCTCTATCTCCGTTTTTTACAAACCAAAAAGCAACCGACCGCACGTCGAAGACTGCAACCGACCACTCAAGACTAGCGGACACCGAAGGACCACCCTTCTAATCTCCTGCCCTGGAGTTTGGTATCTGCTCAAACTGTGTGCGTAAACCTCGAAAGCCCACACTGATGCTCGAACTCTTGCGCCGTTGCCCGTTAGCAACGCATGACTGAGTCGGCTGCACCACGAGACCGGACCATGAAGACATGACAAATGCCAGATTTTCCACAGAAAACTTCGATATCGCGGTCGTTGGAGGCGGTCCGGCCGGATTGACGGCGGCGCTGGCCTTCGCGGATGCGGGATGCAGGACCTTGCTGGTAGCACCTGCGGCAGAACCTCCCGCCACCGGCCGGGAAGCCCGCACGGCCGCCCTGTTTCACACATCGCTGTCGCTGCTTGCGCGTGTTGGCGCCTGGCCCGCATGCCGCAACGCCTCTGCACCGCTGGCCGGCATCCGCATCATCGACCGAACGGAGTCCCCGCTCGGCCTGACCGCGCCGGAAGTTTTGTTCGAAGCCAGCGAGATCGGTCTCGAGACGTTCGGGTATAACGTGCCCAACTGGGCAATGATGGCGGCCTTGCGCGACGCTATCGCGGCACGCCCGGCCAATCTTACCGTGCTCGACGACCATGTGGTCACCGGCCTTAGAGTTGTCGATCAAACGGTTGAGATCTCGATCGACGGCAAACCGTTCGCGACGGCCAGGGTCATAGCAGCAGCCGATGGCCGCCATTCGACCAGCCGAATGGCTGCCGGTATAACGGCTGATGTGCGCGACACCGGGCAAACGGCCATCACAGCCGTTATATCCCACACGCGCGACCACCACGGTATATCGACCGAGTTCCATCGCGCCGCCGGTCCGTGCACGGTGGTGCCACTGCCGCGAGCCGCCGACGGCTCGTATGCGTCGAGCCTCGTGTGGATCGAACGCACGCCCGTCGCAGACCGGCTACTCAAACTACCCGACGACGCGTTTCTGCAGTCGCTTGCGGCTCAACTGACCGGCGTCATCGGCGCGTTGACCGGCGTGAGCGCGCGCGCCCGCTTCGATCTCGCGTTCTGCCGGGCATCAATGTTGGCGCAAAACCGCGTGCTGCTGCTGGCAGAAGCCGCCCACGCCATGCCGCCCATCGGGGCGCAGGGTCTCAATCTCAGCCTGCGCGATGTTGCAGCTGCCGTTGATCTCGTATCGTCGGCGGTGGCCGAAGGCCGCGATCCGGGCTCAAACGACGTCCTGGCGGCCTATCAGCGCGCCCGGCAGCGCGACATTACGGCTCGCATGGGCGCTGTCGAGACACTGAACGGTTCGTTGTTGATGGACTTTGGCCCCGTCAACCTGCTGCGCGGCGCTGGCCTCCACGCCCTCCGCGCCGTGCCCATGCTGAAGCGACAAGTGATGCGTGCCGGACTTGCCTAACCGTCCGGCGGCGCATGATCGGCTGGTATCGATGCGTCTCTCCCTTGACGCTCGGTGTTGGTATGACCATCACGCGCTATCAACGGCGGCGC
The DNA here is from genome assembly GCA_034408685.1 of Hyphomicrobium aestuarii. GTDB lineage: Bacteria > Pseudomonadota > Alphaproteobacteria > Rhizobiales > Hyphomicrobiaceae > JANXVY01. Next base: position 7,633 of record JAWXCP010000169.1, read on the forward strand.
GTCTTGTGCTGCCAAGACCTGCTGCCAAGACCTGCCGCCCTTGACCGATCCCACACCCTCCCCCCACAGCACCATATCCACCTCGACTGCAACGCCGTCCCGGCCTGCAACGGAGCGCGGCTGGTTGCGCGAGTTCCAATTCCGTTTGGAGTACGTCGCGCTACGGTTAGTCATCGCCGCGTTCCGCGCGCTGCCGTTAACGGTTGCACGCGGATTTTCGGCCCGCGCATGGCGATTACTGGCGCCGATGGTCAACCCCAAGCGGCACCAGCGCGCCCTCGACAACTTGACGATCGCATACCCGGACGCGACGGACGCGTGGCGGCGCGACATCGCGCTCCGCCACTGGGAAAATCTCGGCCGCGTGATGGTCGAGACCATGTGCCTCGACCGCATTCTCGCCACCCCAGGTGCCGTCGAAATCGCCAACGCCGGGTCGTTCGCCCGCTACCGCACGAAACTCGGGCCCGTGATCGGCGTCTCGCTCCATCAGGGCAACTACGAACTGGCGATCTGGCCGCTGACCATCGCTGGCCAGTCGCCCGCCGCCGTTTACCGCTCGGTCAACAACCCCTACATCGACGCGTATCTGCGGGACCAACGCCGCGACCTCTACCCCGGCGGCCTGTTCGGACGCGGCCGCGTCGAGGGCGACCACGGCGACGACCAGCGCACCGGGCGCATCCTGATGGATTACGTGCGCCGTGGCGGAAAGCTCGGCCTCGTGTGTGATTTATACGACCGCAACGGCATGCCGATACCGTTCTTTGGCCAGGACGCGCGCACCGTGATGATTGCGCCGCTCATCGCCCGTCGCGTTGGCGCCCGCGTTTGGATGGCGCGCTGCCTGCGGATCGGCACCGGAAGCCGGTTCAAAATCGATCTCGTCGAGTTGCGTATCCCGCGAACGGCCAACCCCGGCGACGACGTCAAACAGGCGCTGATTGCGATGAACGCGCAATTCGAGGCCTGGATCCGCGAGGCCCCCGAGCAGTGGATGTGGAGCAACCGAAGGTGGAGTTAGACGCCCGTGTTCGGCATTACTCTTCCGTTTCCGCCTCGCATTCGACCACCGCTAAAATAACGCGAAATTTTTTCACATCGTTCGAACTGGCGAATGGTTGTCATAGCCTCGGTAACGGGCAATCCTGGCCGACCGACGCAACGACTTGAGAGGACCTCTGGATGCAGGCGACCGATCGACGCCCAACCTGCGTGACCAGAGTGCGGCCAACGTTGGCTTTCCGGCATCAGGCGTCCAGGCTGTGAGCGAATTCCTGATGTTTGCCCTTGTCGGTTTTGTCGCCCAGTTGGTCGACAGCACGCTGGGGATGGGTTTTGGCATTATTTCGGCGTCGATCCTGCTCGGGCAAGGCTATGCGCCAGCCCTCGTCTCGGCGAGCATCAATGCCGCCAAAATACCAACGTCGGGTACCGCGGCCATCTCGCATATCTACCATGGCAACGTCGATCCAGGCTTGGCCCGTCTCATCTGCATCTTTGGTGCGATTGGCGGCGTCCTCGGGGTATTTTTGTTGACCGGCCTCAAAGGGCGCGCCCTGGACTACATGGTTACAGGCTACCTTTTGGCCATGGGAGCGTTCATCGTCTGGCGCGGCCTATCAAGCGTTGCGATACCGGTAACGTCAACGGTCAGTCCACAGGCGGTCGGGTTTGCAGGCGGCCTGCTCGAAGGGATCGGGGGCAGTTGGGGGCCGGTGGTCACGCCAGCGCTGCTCGCGTCGGGGACAGAGCCGAGACGAGCGATCGGAACCAGCATCATGTGCGAATTTTTGGTCAGTATCGTTGTTTTCTCGGCCTACTTGGTCGCGCTGGTCAGCGGCGTCTGGCACGGTGACGGCTGGCGCGACATCGTTGTGCCAATCGCGGGGCTGATAGTCGGAGGCTTACCTGCGGCCATGTTCGGCGGGCTGTTGCCGCGCATCGCACCGCAAAAGCCGCTCACGGTGGCGGTCGGCCTGCTGGCCCTTGGTGTTGGCGCCTTCCGGTTACTTTAACCGCCAACCCACCCTCGCAGGGCGTATCCCCTGATTTGTCCCGTATCACGGCCCTCAGGGGAATCGCATGAACGAATTTAAGCGGTGCCGGTGATGAGGCTGGCAAGGTAGGCGTCGTCCCAGGCGGCGAGGCGGCGCTTGGCGCGCATCGAG